>SXWH01000062.1 GCA_005791535.1 Verrucomicrobiaceae bacterium
ATCGCCCGGGCGCTCATCAACAATCCGAAAATCATTTTTGCCGACGAACCGACCGGCAACCTCGACAGCAAGACCGGCGAATCCATTGTCTCGACACTTCTCGCACTGGTGCGCGACGAGAAAAAGACGCTCATCGTAGTCACGCACGACGCGAACCTCGCTACGCGCGGCGACCGGCGATTGGAAATTCGCGACGGTCAGATCGTGTAAAGCTCACTCCGCATGCACGAATCCACGACCGAGGCCGAGGCGCGATTCGAGGAAATGCGGAGACGGCTCGGCTTATGGCTCGCACCACTTGCAGGAGGCTTGCTCTGGCTCGCGCCACTTCCCCTCGCACCGCAGGCTCACACGCTTGCGGCAATCTTCGCATTTACCGTGATTCTTTGGGCAACCGAGGCGATTCCAATGCCGGCCGCTGGCCTCATCGGCCCAGTGCTTCTGGTGCTCGGCGGTGTTGCGCCGATGGAAAAAGCGTTTTCCTCGTTCGCACACCCGGTCGTTTTTCTTTTCCTCGGAAGCTTTCTCCTGGCGCTCGGAATGCAAAAGCACGGACTCGACCGCCGCATCGCCAACACGCTTCTCGCGCTGCCGGCTGTTTCGAAATCACCGCTCCGGCTTTTGATTTCGATGGCACTGCTCACGGCCGCACTTTCCATGTGGATGAGCAACACCGCGATTACCGCCGTGATGCTCCCTATCGCACTCGGCGTCATCCGCGAAAACCAAGCTCTCTCCGGAAATCGCAGTTTTGCATCCGCACTCGTGCTCACGATTGCCTTCTCCGCAAGCATTGGCGGCCTCGCCACGCCGGTCGGCACGCCGACCAATCTCGTCGCACTCGGACAATTGGAGCGCTTCGGCCTTCAGAAGCCGGACTTTTTCGGCTGGATGAAACTCGGAGTTCCCCTCGCCGTCGCTCTGATCGTGGTCTTGATCATCCTGATGCGCACGTGCGGAGGAAAAGTCGCGGCCCATACCGCACCACCAAGCCTTCGCACCGCCGGAAAAATGTCCCGCGGAGAGCTCAATACGGCCTTCATTTTCCTGATGGCCATCGTTCTTTGGCTGCTCCCCGGCATTGCCGATTTCATTGGAGCCGGGAAAACGCCGCTGATCGCATGGATGAAATCGAATGTTCCCGAAGAACTCATCGGACTTTGTGCCGGACTGCTCCTTTTCGTCGTGCCTGTCCGCATCTCGGCACACGAGTTCACGCTCGACTGGCGCGATACGGCGAAGGTGGATTGGGGGACACTCCTCCTTTTCGGCGGTGGATTCGCCCTCGGATTCCAAATTAAGGAAACCGGGCTCGCCCGCGCAATCGGCGACGGAGTTGCAACACTCTTCCATCAACCCGGCGAAGGATTACTCATCGCCGTAGCCATCGCCATCAGCATTCTACTCAGCGAAGCCACTTCGAACGTCGCATCCGCAAACGTCATGGTCCCGCTGATGATCGGCGTGGCACAAAGCACCGGAGCGGATCCGCAGCGGGTCGCACTTGCGACCTGCCTGGCGTGCAGCCTCGGCTTCATGCTCCCGATTTCCACGCCGCCAAACGCTCTCGCCTACGGCACAGGCATGGTGCGAATCCCCGAAATGATGAAATACGGACTCCTGCTCGACATCGCGGGCGGAGTCGCCGTGTGGGTTTGCGTCAGATTCTTAGTCTGATTTGCAGTTTCAAGCTTTCCACTGAAGCCGGCGCTTCGGTGAATGATGCTGCCTCCGTCGCGCCTCTCGCATCTCCTGAATATCCTCCAGACATCCTCGAAATGACGCCCTCCACCACTTTCGAAAAATTCGGCAGAAATTTCCTGATGTCCCGAAAGGTACATTCCCCAGGGAAAAGCTGAAAGCACCGCCACTGTTTTTGATGCAGTAGTGGACGCATGAAACGGACGCGTGCGTGCGGCTTACGACTGCACGCCCTAGTGTAAGCTTCGCCTTGGATGTGACTGTTCAAAAGCGGAAAAAGCCGACGGGAATCCTCCTCAGACAGTTTCTCAAAAGCAGCCGGACAGGCTCAACGTGGCTTCAGCGCGGCGAGCACGGCCTCTTCGCGAAAATGATCACCGGCTACATCTCCGGACGCGAAATCCTCGCCGCCGTCTTCGTCCTCATCGACTCCCGCCACACCCCGCAGGCCATCGACCTCGAATTCGTCGAATGGCTCGCAGGCGAAGACATCCCCTACGCCCTCGTCTTCAGCAAAGCCGACAAAGTGAAACCCGGCGCCCTCAAGACCCACGTCGCCCAATTCCTCGAAAAAATCGCCCCCTTCACCGCATCACCCCCGCCCGTCTTCATCACCTCCGCCGAAACGCGCGAAGGCCGCCGCGAACTCCTCGCCTACATCACCGCCACCCTCGCAAACGGCGGCGCAGCGGCGTGAGCTGAGCAGCGTCCGCTGGGCGCAATTCCGTGGCGGAAAAAATCCCGAATTTTTTTCTGGAAAAACCGCGCCCGTATTTTATCTGCAAAACCATGCCTGAACCGCTCCGCTGGGACTCCGGACTGCGATGGGATACTCCCGGACTCACGTGGAACGGATTCGTGCCCGATTCTCCAACCACAGCCACACACACCATGCAGCAAAACCTAGTCAACCTCGCCACAAACCCACCGGACTGGGCAGCCATCGACGCCGCCCTCCTCGTGCTTGAAACCGAACTCGGAGCCAAGCTCATCGACCTCACACCCGCCCAGCGCCAGTCCCTCAACAAAATGGGCGAAAAAAGCGAAGCCTTCTGCCGCCAATCGCTCGTCGTAGGCCGGCAAAACGTCGCCGAACTCACCACCCGCGCCGTCACCGCCCTCACAGCCGCCGAAGGCGACCTCGCAAGCTGCGACCAACTCCGCCCGCGCCTCGCCCGACTCACCGCCCTGCAAGAAAAAGCCGACGATACCGAAATGGCCCTTGGCAGCGACGTCATGGAATACGCCCTCTTCCAATACGGCTTCCTCAGCGCCATCGGAGCCGGGGCCGGTCTCGACGCCCTCTACGAACAACTCGGCAGCCGGTTCACCAAAACACCCACCCCCGAACCACCCGCCCCCACGCCATAGAGTCAAAATGGCGCAAATTTGCGTAAAGTATTGAAATTTTGGGAGCTTAAACCTCCGACGCCGGGCTAAAAACCCTCTCCGCCGGAAGTCAAAACATCACCCGAAAGGCTAAAACCGCCACGCGCCGGGCTCAAACCCCGGCGCGTGGCATTTCCACCCCCAACGCCGCAGTCCAAACCCCCGATTCCCACCCAAAAACCCCCATCCCCGCCCTGAAAAGCCCCGCCGAAGAAGGAAAAAGCGCTGACAGAGGAGTCCGATGCCCCAACGGAAGGGCAATTTTCCCAACTGTGGCGGTAATTCGAACGCCCTAGCCGCCTACTTGTTCGACAATTTTGCTGCGAGCCGAAATCGATGCCCCGTTACGGAGCAGTTTACCACTGGCAAATAAAACCGACGACTTGAAACGAATCAAACCGCCCGTGTTTTGCTGCATCATTCCATTCTCCCCGGTGCGTACAGAGGTAATGTTCTACACCGCCGGCATTATCGTGATTTCCGCCGATCCATTTCGTGAATTTCATCTCTGATCCATCGATCCATTTCCAAACCGCTTCCTTCTCCTCATCGGTAGCGCCCAGCCAAACGCTCGCTGTCGTTAGAGTCTTCACGAACTCCCAAGTCGCCGCATCGGGCACAATGCAGAGCTGCCCGCCCATTTCCTTGCACTTGTCGCGTGCCGCGTGCCACGTCTTTTTTTCGAGCACGACCTTGTACCACTTTCCGTTAAAATGCTTGGCGTCGGCAGGCACACCCAGAGGGCGTTTCGGAATTTTCTGCGCATGCGCGAAGGCGGACAGAACGACGATAAGGGCGAGAACGAGCGTTTTCATGGCATTATTTCCATTCACAGATAAACCCAACCACCACGGAGTTGTTGATCGCATACTGCTTCGGGAGATCGTTCCACTGCTTACCATTTACCGCGAGATAGTGCTCCGAAGCGCCGAAATTATTTGGCTCCCCCGGTGCCCAATCGGTGAATGTCACTGGCGTGCCATCGCTCCACATCCATTTACCTTCTGTCACTTCATCAGTCGCTCCAATCCATAGCTTCGCCCCTTCGGTCAAAGTCTTCACAAACTCCCAAGTCGCAGCGTTGGGCACCACGCAAAGTTGCCCGCCCATTTCCTTGCACTTGTCGCGTGCCGCGTGCCACGTCTTTTTTTCCAACACGACCTTATACCACTTTCCGTTAAAGTGCTTGGCGTCCGCAGGTACACCGAGGGGGCGTTTCGGTATTTTCTGCGCATGCGCAAAGGCGGACAGAGCGAGGACCATGGCGAGAACAAGCGTTTTCATAACGTTATCGAACTAGCACACAATAGATGTGCCGCAATTTCAAAAAGGAACTCTAGGTCACTGCCCACCGGTCCCAATGCCGCGCCAATGAGTCTGTCGAATTGCAACATCTATCGGGGCGCTCAAAGCGTGCCGTGTAAAACGCATGTTTACTTTCATTACCAGTAGTTTCGTCTATTTCATCTGCCATGAAAAAACTACTTCGGTTGCTGCTCGTCGTTCTGTCTCAAACGCCATTTGCGTCCCATGCGGAGTTTGCCGACAACTTCTCTCTCGTTACACAGTACGATATTCTCCATGGGCAGTCGCGGGGTGCTCAGCCATTTCAGACCGGGATTGAGACGTTTCAATTAACTGACGTTTCGATTTTCGGGGCGAAATTGAATCCATCGCAGCCAATCGCACTTCGCATTTACGATGACTTCAATCTTTCTCCCAACTCGCCCGTCTCCACAATATTCACTGGCACCGCTGGAGCCGCAGGATTCAATGATAACTTGGGGATTTTTATTCCGTCGGTGTTCTCAAACCTTTCGATCACACTATCACCTCAAACACGGTACTGGCTCGTTTTGGAGAACCAGTCGAGTTCAGACCTTTGGTTCGGTTTAACTGCCGTTCAGGGATCCGCACCCGCTCAGGGCACTGGATACTTACCCGGAAGCAAGCTTTCCTTGGGTCTGACCGGTTCGTTCAACTTGAATAACTCACGCGATTACGGTGTGCGGATTGGAGCGATTCCTGAGCCTTCCTCGGCGGTATTAATACTTGCTGCCGCGCCGCTGTTATTTCGGCGTCGGTCTCGGTAAAATAGCGATCAGCCTGTTGAATGGTCGCGATGGCCGTGAAGCGCCAAAGGCGCAATTCATACAAGCATGGGGCAACGCCCCATGGACACACCCCATAACCATGCCCAGCGCCAAAGGCGCGTCTCATCCATGCAGCATCACCGTATGAAACGCACCTTCGGCGCTGGGGATTGGCCTGCCGGATTCCTTGGGCGTCGCCCAAGGCTGGGATGAATGACGCCTTCGGCGTCCGCGGCCCATGGTCCCGAAGCACGAATGAGCCGGTCGGACTGTTGCGTGCGCAGAGTGCGCCGGAATCCGGCTGGCTTGCGGGCGTGCGCGCCTATTCCCTGCCGCCATCCTTCCCGCGCGGCGGGTGCCACTCGGCGGGTCTGGGGTTGGAGACTTTGAGGGTGCCGGTATCGCCGCTGCGTTTCATTTCCGCTTCGAGCAATGCGGTGAGTTCGGCGACTTTCGCGGCGTGCTCGGGTTTGCCGGCGAGGTTCACCGCTTCGTGCGGGTCGTTTTGCAAATCGAAGAGCTGGGTGCGGTCCACCTGCGGATAGCGGATGAGTTTCCAGCGCGAATCGCAGATGGCCCGCTGGACGTTCTTGTATGCGAAGATGAGTGTGCCGCGCGCGGGCTTCGCAGGGTCCGCGAGTGTGGCGCTGAATTCGATTCCCTCGCTGGCGGCGGGGCCGTTCACGCCGCAGACTTTGCCGAGCGTGGGGAGCACGTCGAAGAGGTAGCAGAGGGCGTCGGTGCGCTGGTTTGCCGGGATGCCGGGGCCGCTGATGATGAGCGGGACGCGCACGGAGCCGAAGTCGTAGAGGTTTTGCTTTCCAATCAGCCCGTGGCTTCCGCGCGCCACGCCGCTGTCGGCGCTGAAGACGACGATGGTGTTCTTTGCGTAAGGTGACGCTTCCAGCGCATCGAGCACGCGCCCGATCTGGGCGTCGAGATACGAGATATACTGGTAATACTCGGCGAGGTAGGCGCGCGCGGCATCGACGGTCCGCGGCCACGGCAGCAGCTTTTCATCGCGGATGGCCATCTCGCCATTGTCCCACGGATGCTGCGGGAGAAAGGCGGGCGGCGGCGGGATTTTTGCGACGTCGTACGTGATGGGGAAATCCGGCGGGACGATGTGCGGATCATGCGGCGCATCGAACGGCACGTAGGCGAAGAATGGCCCGCTTTGATGCTCCTTGATAAAGCGGATGGCTTCGTCCGCGAAGACTTCGCACGCATGCTTCGACGAAACCTTCGCCGCTCCAACGCGGCCTTCCGCAACGTCGCTGAGTTTCGCCTTCATCGGGTTCGTCATGCCGC
>SXWH01000003.1 GCA_005791535.1 Verrucomicrobiaceae bacterium
AGGCGTTCGCGTTGCCCGGTGCCGGTGCGGCGCCGGCGATCCGCGCAATCACCACGGCGGCCTGCCTGCTGGGGTTCGTGCCGGTGTTTAAAACGCCGGCGCCTTTTCGCACGGTGCCGCTGAGTGTGCTGCTTTCGCTCACGGCAATTTTCGCGGGGCTGGTCTTCCCGCTGTTGTGGCCGGAACAGCGGGTCGCGGGACTGCACGTGGTGTTTCTCGGCGGGTTCACGCTCATCACACTCACCGTCGCGACGCGCGTGGTGCTCGGGCACTCGGGGAACCTGCATCTTTTCGAAACGCGGCTGCCGTCGCTGCTCGGCGCGGGTGCGCTTCTTCTCATCGGCACCGTGATGCGTGCGGCGGGCGATTTTCTACCCACGCGGCCGCAGTGGCTGAGCGTGTCCTCGTATCTATGGATTCTCGCGGCGGCGATCTGGAGCATCGCGATTCTCCCGAAGGTGCGCACGCCCGACCCCGACCCGGATACCGGAGGCCACGGCCCCGCGCATCGGCACCACAAGCGGAAGTAGGGGCGCTAGTCCCTGACCGGCGCGGCTGGCGCGGCTGCGTTGAGCGGCTCGCGGTACCAGGAATTCAAAATCGAGCCGAGCGCTCCGGCCGCGGCGGGGAAATTCCGGTCGGGCGCGTGCACGGTGAACTGGAGTTCCTGATACGGGTGGAGCCGGACGAACACGACCTGCTTGCGGTAGGTCTGTCCGTAAAGGCTGTAGCTCATCGTGTATTGGAACGTCATCCAGCCATTGATGGGAAACGGATTTTCGCTCTCGGAAACAATCTCCACGCGGTCGGCCTTCGCGGGCGCGGTGGCGATGATCGTATCGCGCACCTGCTTGCGCCGTTCGCCCGTGTCGAGCGGAAGAATCGGAATCCGCGAAGTGACGGCCTGCACGGTCGCTGCGCGTTCCTGCTTGGAGACGAGCGTCAGCGTGGGCGCGGATTCGTCGAGCTGAAATCCGCCGGGAGTGGAAAAGAGCACGCGGGCCTTCGGGCTTTTCAGGCAGATTTTCGGGGTGAAAAGTCCGTCCTCCTGAAACTGCACGATGGTCGGCTTGAGTGACAGGATATCGGGCTCGACCTTTGGCTGCACGGCACGCGGGGCGCCCGCCGGTTGCGCCGCTTTCGGGACGGGCTTCTGTGCGTGTGCGGAAACGCCGCTCAACATCGCGAGTGCTGCGATGAGTGCGGATGATTTGATTGTGACTGGCGCGAATGCTCCCATGGATTGCTCCACATCCAAGCACTCGCAGTGCCACGGGCCGGTCTAGCCGACCGCGGCGGCGATGGCCTCGCCTATTTCGCTCGTGCTGGCGCGCTTGCAGCCTTCGCTCCAGATGTCGCCCGTGCGCAGTCCGGCATCGATGACCTTGCGGACGGCGTTATCAATCGCCGCAGCCGCGTCGTTTTCGCCGAGGGCGAAACGCAGCATCATCGCCGCGCTGAGGATTTGCGCGATGGGATTCGCGATGCCCTTGCCCGCGATGTCCGGCGCGGAACCACCGCCCGGCTCGAAAAGACCGAAATAAAGTCCGCCCTCCTTGCTGTTGCCGAGGCTTGCGCTCGGGAGCATGCCGATGGAGCCGGCGACTGCGCCCATCTCGTCGCTGAGGATGTCGCCAAACATGTTCTCGGCGAGGATGACGTCGAACTCCTTCGGCTGCCGGACGAGCTGCATCGCGCCGTTATCCACATACATGTGCGTGAGCTGCACGTCGGGATACTGCGCGTGGATTTCAATCATCGTTTTGCGCCAAAGCACCGAGCATTCGAGCACGTTGGCCTTGTCGATGGAGCACAGCTTTTTCCGGCGGCCCTGCGCAGCGCGGAAGGCGACGTGTGCGATGCGCTCGATCTCGCTCTTTTTGTAAACCATCGTATCCACCGCGACGGGCTCGCCGCTCTCGGTGCTCGTGCCTTTCGGCTGGCCGAAATAGAGACCGCCCGTGAGTTCGCGCACGCAGAGCATATCAAATCCGCCCGCGACCAGATCCGCGCGGCATGGCGAGGCGTGGGCGAGTTGCGGGTAGCAAACGCCGGGGCGGAGGTTGGCGAAAAGGCCGAAGATTTTCCGCAGTGGCAGCAGCGCTCCGCGCTCGGGTTGCTCGTTGGGCGGGAGCTTTTCCCATTTCGGTCCGCCGACGCTGCCGAACAAGATCGCGTCGCTTTCGCGGCAGAGATTCACCGTGGCGTCGGGAAGCGCCTTGCCGTCCACATCGATGGCGATTCCGCCCACGCGGGCCTCGGTGCACTCCAGCTTGAAACCGAATTTTTTCTGAACGACGTCGAGTACGCGATGCGCCTCGGCCATGACTTCCGTGCCGATGCCATCGCCCGGCAAAACCGCGATCTTATATGTGGACATAGGGCGCGGGAACGTAGTGGCTCGCGCGAACTTGCCAAGCGGAGAGTGAGGCGAGCACCTCGCGAACCCGTCGGATGGGCAGCGAAAAATGCGCTTCGTTGTCCACAAGCGTGAACTTCGCGCCCGGAATCCGCGCGGCGAGTTCCGCGGCGAGTGTGTGGTGGAAATTCCCATCTTCGCGGCCCTGCCAGAAATGCACGGGCACGCGGATATCCTCGGGACGGAAGCCCCACGGTCGCGCGTAAATTGCGGCATCCGCAAAAAGGCCATCCACATTTGCAAAGGCGTCGCGCTGGCAGCCGAATACAGCCTCGAAGTAGCCGGAATCCGCGAGCGTTTCCGCATCCGGTTGCGGGAGCACGATGCGCAGCGGTTGGAGGAACTGCGCTGCGTGCTTCCAGAACATCACCGGCCTCGCCGCCGCAAACAGCGCCCGCACGGTGAGCGGACTTTGGCGGAAAAGCCACAGCAGAAAACGGTAGCTGGGATGCAGCCGTGCGGCGTCGGTCAATTCGGCAACCGGCGGCGCCCCGCAGACTACGCCCGCGCAAATCACCCGCTCCGGCAATCCCCACGCCGCCGCGAGCGCGTACGGACCGCCGCCGGAGATCCCGAGCACGGTAAAACGTCCGATGCCGAGGGAATCGGCGAGCCGCCCGAGTTGCTCCGGCCAGTCGGTGAGCCCGCGATTCGGGACGAATGGTGACAGGCCGATTCCCGGCCGGTCCGGCGCAATCACGCGAAATCCGAGTTCACGTGCGTCGTCGTGTGCGAGTCCGCCCTGCACGGCGCTCCCCGGCCAGCCGTGGAAAAAGAAGAGCGGAGCACCGCGCGGGTCACCAAATTCGCGAAAGGTCATATCCGGAGGCTACCGCGGTGTCGGCGCGTCTGCGAGTTTCCAACGGATTCGTTAGAAGAAAGCCGTTTGATCGCGGGGGCGGCATGTGAAAGGATGCGCAATCACCCGCCTTTATGAACCACTCCAAGATCCGCTTATTTTTGTCCCTTTTGTGCACAGTCGCGTCCGCGAATGCGGCCGTGTCCATCACTGGTGTTGCCGACAAGTCGAAGAACACCAACACCGTGACTTATACCGTTGTCGCCGACACGGTGCCCGGCACGACGACGACCGCAACGCTCAACGGAGTTCCCACAACAGTGGGCAGCGCGGTGGTTCTCACGTCCGTTCGCTACCACGAGCTTTATGCCGAGAGTAGGGACGCCGGTGGCGCGCTGGTCAGTTCCCAACTCGTACGCTTCATTATTACCAACAGCGCCCGCGGTGGCAGCGAGGACGGAATCCCATCGCACACGCCATACAAGACCGTGCAGGACGCGCCGTCGGCTTTTGCCGGGAAGACATTCAAAGTGATCGCACCCTCCGCATTTCCCGTCGGGATGCCGGTGCCGATGGCGTTCAAGCTCGTGGATGGCGCGAACGAAACCGTCCGCCTCAACGGCATCGTCGCCATGGGCGGATTTCCCTCGACTAAAGTGCAGATGCGCCGCGGCTGGGGCTCGGTGAATGCACCGGCCGCGACCGCCGCCGGCACGGTGAACGTGAACGCGGTGCTGAATGGCCTCACGGCAAATCCAGCGATCAATTTCGAAGCCGCGCCTGTCTTCACGGCTGTGAGCGGCACTATTTCATCGAACACCACCTGGCCCGCGCACTCGCGCATCCACGTCACCGGCGGGCTCACCGTCAGCCCCGGCGTCACCCTCACCGTCGGCGAGGGCACGGTGGTGAAAGTGTACACCGGCACTGCGACAAACGGCTCCGCTGCGGAGATTCGCGTGGACGGCATCATGAATGTGAACGGCACGGAGGCGAACCCCGTCGTCTTTTGCCAGGACACGCCCGGCCAGCTCTGGGGCGGCATCGAGCTTCGCAATGCTGCCGCGCAACTGAACGCGCAGTGGGCGTTTTTCACCGGCTCCGGAGAGGACAATGACTGGTTTGGCAATAACCCGGGCATCGGCGGTTCCACGCACCAGAGCGAGCAGGTGCTTTTCCTCGTCGCGGGCGCGGGGACGGCTCCCGGAATCGGCGCGCAGCTTCATCTCACGGACTGCTTCTGCATCGATAACCAGCAGATCATGAACTCGCGGAACAACACGTGGATTGATCTCTCGCGGACCCTCTACCAGCGCGCGATCACGAGCGGCGAGCTGAACAACAGCAAGGTGACGATCGATCGTTCTGCGCTCATTGAGTTCCCCAGCGAGACGGGAAACTTCGTCGATGACGACAACGACGGCCTCTACCTCACAGCGGGCGACCTTTCGGTCACGAACACGGTGATCGGTTTTACGAAGGACGACGGCATCGACTCCGGCGGCAGCGGCGGCGCGAGCCCGTTCAATACGGTGGATCCGGACAGCGGCACGACAACCACTCGCTTTGATTCCACGAACAACTGGTACGAAGGCACCTACCACGAAGGCAATAGCCTCTCCGGCCAGCGCAACGTATACTTTACCAACTGCGTCTTCATGAATTGCGGTCAGGGCGTGGAAGCCGGTTACAGCAACAGCGGCACCTCCGACGGGCCTCACACGAAGGTCAATGGATGCCTTTTCACGAGCAACATGGTCGGCGTCCGCTGGGGCGACAATTACGGCAGCGGCTACAGCTACAACGCAGCAGCCGAGGTGAAGAATTCGATCATCCTAAACAGCTTTTTCCGCGATGCGTTCAGCGGGCAGTGGCATCCCACGCAGTCGAACGCCTGGATTTATCAGACGACGAACCTCAACTCGTTTGGGAATCCGTATTTCAACGTCCACGACAACCTCATTTCCCAGCCGGACTCGCGGCATCCGGCGAACACCACGTGGAATCCGGCGAACCCTGCGCACGCGGCGCAGCTTGCAGCGTTCATGCCGGTTCCGGGCTCGAATGTCGGCATCGGTATCAGCACGTATCAGACTGCGACCGACACCGCGAATTACGCCGGAACTTTCACCGTGCGACTCAGCACCTTCAGCTCAAACGTCGTCTCGTGCGGATGGGCGGTTTTCGGAAAGACGGATGCAGCCTCGGAAAGCGAGACGACGCTCGCCAGCGGCACGCTCACGTTCCAGCCGGGCGAGACGATCAAGACATTCACCGCTTCCGTTCCCACGCCCGGCAACTACGGCATGCTCCGTGTGGCGCTCGGTAATGCGGTGAATGGCGAAATCACGGGCGAGCAGGTGTATGTAAAGGCCCCGCCGAGTAATCCTGTTCAGAACTACACCGTTTACGGCACCGGCGGCACCGGCGGCGCGGGCGTCACGGGAACTGCGGGCTCGCTCTGGCGCGCGAAGACGGACTTTACCCAGGCTTCTCTCGCCACTTTCATCAGCACGGTTGGTTCCGCCTGGAAGGATGAAGGCTTCGACGATTCATCGTGGGCGACCGTTCGCACGCACACAGGGTTTGGCGACAGCGATGAGAACCAGACCTTTGCCAACGTTGACTACGATCCGGTGGCTGCAAACGCCCAAACCGGACCTTCGTTTCTTTTCCGGAACACGTTCACGATTGCAGACGTTGGCATCCTTGCCAGTGTGGCCGGCGAAGTTACCAGCGACGACGGGGCTGTCGTGTATGTCAACGGAACTGAAGTAGCACGGAGCGCCAACGTCAACCCTGCCGGCACGCTCGCAAGCTACGCTAACTTCAACATCAGCAGTGCGCCTGCTGATAACACGAAACTCGCCTTCACGGTCCCGGTGGCGCTGCTCCACAATGGTGTGAATACGATCGCTGTTTCAGTTCATCAGTACAACAATACGAGCAGCGACCTGTCGTTTGATTTGCGTCTCACCGGAACGCCGGTGAATGAGTTCCCGCTGAAGTTGAATCTCTCCAAATCCGGCGGACAGCCCGTGCTATACTGGTTCGGCAGCGGTGATATTCTTGAGCGTTCTTACGACCTCATCAATTGGTATCCGGCTCCTGTCTCGGGAAGCCCTGTCAGCATCACGCCGAGCGCGCCGCAGGAGTTCTTCCGCCTGCGCCGCTGAGTCGCGGATGATTCGACTCGACGCGCCGTGCGACGGAGTCGAGTTTCTGCGCGATGCAAAAGCTCAAGACCGCTTCCGAACTTTCCGCGATTCGCGCTACGATGGGCGCGGCGGGAAAGTCGCTCGTTTTTACCAACGGCTGCTTCGATCTGCTGCACGTCGGGCACGTGCGCTATTTGCAGCAGGCTCGAGCGCTCGGGGATGCGCTGGTTGTGGCGGTGAATGGCGATGAGAGCGTCCGCGCA
>SXWH01000063.1 GCA_005791535.1 Verrucomicrobiaceae bacterium
GACGGACTACAATTTTGAATACGACACAGCGATTTATAACTCGCACGACTGGGCAGGAAGAAAACCCGGGCAGCCGTTTTTCATGCAGGTGCAGCTCGCCGGAGGGAAACTTCGTGGCGGCACCGATGCGTCGGCGACCAAGCTGCTCGAAACCGCGGCGAAGCAATTCGGCGCATCGACGGACCCGGAGAAAGTCACGCTTCCCCCATACTATCCACGCGACCCAGTCCTGCTGCGCGACTGGGCTGCCTTTCTGGATTCGGTGCGGCTAACGGACGCGCACGTCGGCAAGGTAATTGCGCGTCTCGAACATGAAAGCCTGCTGGAAAACACGTTCATCATTTTCATGACCGACCACGGAATCAGCCATGCGCGCGGAAAGCAGTTTCTGTACAACGAAGGAACGCACATCCCCTTCATCGTTCGCGGACCCGGCATCGAGAAGGGAAAGGTGCGCACGGATTTGATCGAGCATATCGACATGGCCGCGACGTCGCTCGCCGCCGCTGGAATCGAGATTCCCAAGGCGATGCAGGCCCGCAACATCCTCGCGCCCGATTACCAGCCGCGCACACAAGTCTTCGCCGCGCGGGACCGGTGCGACGAGACGGTGGAGCGCATCCGCAGCGTGCGGACGGAGCGCTTTCTCTACATCCGCAATTTTCATCCGCAACGTCCGCACCTTCAGCCAAACGCCTACAAGGACGGCAAGACAATCGTGAAAACACTGCGCAGCCTGCACGAGTCGGGGAAACTCGACCCACTCGCCGAGCGGCTTCTCTTCAGCCCCACGCGCCCAGCCGAGGAGCTCTACGAATGGACCACGGACAAATGGCAGACCACAAACCTGGCTGCCGACCCCGCCCACAAAGCCACGCTTGAGTCGCTCCGCGCCCGTCTCGATCAATGGATGGAGGAAACAAAAGACCAGGGCCCCGAAACAGAATCGCGCTACGACAGCGACATGAAAGTGTACGTGGGCAAAGGCAACGACGAGGTCGAGAAGAACATCGCAACGATGAAGCAGTGGGCGAAGGAGGGTAAATAGCCGGCCCGTTTCCGAGCCTGAGGGTATCGATCAGCGCGTCTACTGTGCGCTCTGGATCTCGTAGCCGTCGCGAAGGCCGCGGATTTTGTGAGAGCAGGTGAATTTTGGACGAAAAATAACCGTCGGGCGGAAACTCGGGACGAGAAAACTGTGAGTAACGCGGAGTGGGAGGCGGAGCACACAGCTCGCTTCCGGTATCCGTTACCATGACAAAGAAATCCAAAGTCTCCGCATCTCAGATCTACCTTTGTGTCTGCATTCTCGCGCTTCTCGGCGCGGCGTTCTTCGTTGCAGTCGTCTCCGAACACGCGCACGTCTTCGCAGCGTTCAAGGAAAAGGGTGTTGCGGCGGAAGCGACCGTGACCGGGAAGGAAATCCGCATCACCGAGAGCCGGACGAGCAAAGGCAAACGGCGCGAGACCAAGCACCATTTTCTCACGGTTTCCTACAACGGAATGTCGCCAACTCCGCACGCCGCGGCAGCCGCGGGCGAGCCGATTCAATTGGGCGCACACCCGACGACAATCTCCGGCGACATTCAAGTGGCGACCGCCGAATACGAGAACCTCGCGATCGGCTCAAAGACCCTCGTGACTTACCTTCCGAACGAAATGTTTAAGCCGAAACTCACCGCATCGGTTCAGGATTATACGCCGGTCTGGCAGATGGTCACCGCGGGTATCCTTCTCGGATGCGGGATCTGGACGGCGCGGCTGTCCTGGAAACGCCGGCCGTCCAAGGCCGCGGCGACCGCGATGGCGGGCTGATCCCACCATCGCGGCCTCGCGAGCTGTGCGCAATCAGACCTCGACCTGTACGCCAAGTTCCACGACGGACCCAGGCGGCAGGTGAAAGAACGACGTCGCATCGCGGGAGAGCCTCGCCATCCACGGGAAGAGCGAACCGCACCAGCCTGCGCCCTTCCGCGCGATGATGGACTCACGACCGAGGAAGAATGTGGTCGTTGCGGCGTCATACGGAAACACGTCGCCGGCAATGCGCGACAGTTCCGCCGGCACATCGGGATCGTCCATGAATCCGAACCGCAGCGAAATGCGCCAGAAGCCCATCGCGAGGCAATCCACACTCAATCGATCCGATTCCGGAATGTGCGGCGCCTCGTCAATCTGCACGTTCAGAATCACGATCCGCTCGTGGAGCACTTTGTTGTGGCGGAGGTTGTGAAGCAGCGCGTGTGGAGTGATGCCTGGATTTCCCGACATGAAGTACGCCGTTCCGGGAACGCGCACGGGGTTACGCTCCTGAACATCGCGCAGGAAAACGCCGAGCGGCAGCGCCTTTTCCGATATCCGGCGGCCAAGCGCGATGCGCCCTTTCCGCCACGTCCACATCAGCATGAATATCGCACCCGCGACGAGCAGCGGAAACCATCCGCCGTGCAGAATCTTCGTGAAGTTCGAGACAAGGAACGCGAGGTCGATCGCGATAAACACGGCCGTCATCGCGCCAAGCACCCAGGGGTTCCACTTCCAACGCCAGCGAGCCACTACGTAAAACAACACCGTGGTGATGAGCATCGTGCTCGTAATCGAAACACCATACGCGGCGGCGAGATTGCTCGACGAGGTGAAGCCCAGCACGAGGCCGATGCACGAGAACATCAGAGCCCAGTTCACCAGCGGGAGGTAGACCTGCCCCTTCGCATCAGCGGACGTATGGCGAATCGTGATACGAGGGCAGAATCCAAGCTGCACCGCTTGCATGGTGAGTGAAAAGGCCCCGGTGATCAGCGCTTGTGAAGCGATGATCGCGGCAGCCGTCGCAAGAATGATGAGCGGTACGAGCGCCCACTCCGGTGCCAGTTCATAAAACGGATTTACGGCCGCTTCAGGCTTGCGAAGCAGCAGCGCGCCCTGGCCGAGGTAGTTTAGCAAAAGCCCCGGCAGCGCCACGGCAAACCATCCGATGCGAATCGGCTTCACGCCGAAATGCCCGATGTCCGCGTAGAGCGCCTCACCACCCGTGACGACGAGAAACACGGAGCCGAGAATGATGAATCCGTGCCAGCC
>SXWH01000064.1 GCA_005791535.1 Verrucomicrobiaceae bacterium
CAGCGCCATGGCGATCATCACGCGGTGCTGCAGTCCGCCGCTGAGCTGATGCGGATAGCTGTGGAGTCGCTGGGCGGGGTTGGTGATGCCGACGAGGTCGAGGTGTTTGATAATCTCCGCATCCACATCCTTCACGTCCGGGCGGTGAAGCTGAATCGCCTCGGCAATTTGATTTCGCACGGTGAAGACCGGATTGAGCGAAGTGCTCGGTTCCTGAAACACGTAGGCGATGCGACCTCCGCGGAGCTTGCGCAGTTCGTCGGCCTTCATCGCCAGCACACTCTTTCCGTCGAAAAGAATCTCTCCGCCGGCGTATTTTGTCGGCGGCTCGGGGAGAAGCCGCGTGAGTGCCAGGCCGGTCACGCTTTTGCCGCTTCCGCTTTCGCCGACGATTGCGAGAGTCTCGCCCTTTTCCAGCGAAAGTGAGACGCCTTTCACGGCTTCGACGACGCCGCCTTCGGTGTGGAAGTGGATTGCAAGATTGCGGATTTCGAGGAGTGGCATGGTGGTGTTTTTCTAACCGCGTTTTGGATCAAATGCCCGCCGGAGCGAGTCGCCGAGGATGTTGAGTGAAAGCACGAGACCAAATAGCGCAACGGTCGCCGAGGTGAGGTTCCACCAGATCAGCGGGTCGCGGCTGAGTTCGCTACGACCGCCGTCGATCATATTGCCCCAGCTCGCTGTGCCCACCGGGCTGCCGACGCCGAGGTAGCTGAGCGTTGCTTCCGCGAGGATGACGCCGCTGAACCCGAGAACAAAATTGATAAGCACGAGGTGCATCAAATTTGGCAGCAAGTGCCGCGACATGATCGCTGCGCTCGTTTGCCCGAGGGCTTTTGCCGCGGCCACGTAGCTGCGTTCGCTCTGGCGCATCGTCTCGCCGCGGATGAGGCGGCACAGACCGACCCAGCTTGTGAAGGCGATGGCGACGGACATTTGGAACAGCCCTTTGCCAAGCACCATCATGAGCGAAATGAGGAGCAGGATCGAAGGAACGGACGCGATCGTCGTGTAGATGTACTGCACGAGATCATCGACCCACCGGCGGAAGTATCCGGCGAGAATGCCCATCAGCGTTCCCAGCGGGATGTAGATCACGCTCGTAAGCCCGCCGAGGACGAGTGCCGTGCTGCATCCTTTCAGCGTTTCGACGAGGACGTCCTTGCCGAGCGTATCAGTCCCGAGGAGGTGCGTTCCCGTGAGTTTTTCGCCGGATGCGGACGAGAGAAGGGTGTCCGACAGCGGTGCGCTGTAGGTTTTCTCGAGCGCGACGCGATTCGCAAAGGCGACATCGAGAATGCTGTGGTGCCCTCCTTTTCCGTTCGGCAGATGAATCAGTTCCAGTGCGCCGATGAAGAGGTAAATGCCGACGACCCAGAGCGCGATCATGCCGCCGCGATCGGCCCGCAGGCGGACCCACGCGCGCTGCCAGCGTTCATGATGCGCGCCGCTCCAGAGAATCCACGCGATGAGCGCGATGCCCGCGACTACGAGGAAGTTCTGGGTCATCCAATGTGCAAAAAAATCCTTCATGGCTTAGCTGAGGCGGATGCGCGGGTCGGCCGCCGCGTAGAGGATGTCGGTGAGCGTGAGCGCGAAAATGTAGAGTAGCGCGCCGAGATACACGCTCGCCATGACGACCGGCTGATCGCCCTGCTGGATTGCGAGAACCAGCACGTTGCCCATGCCGGGAATGCCGAAGAAACTCTCGATGAGCAGCGAGCCCATGATGAGCGAGGGGAGTTGTCCAACCACGAGCGTGATTAGCGCAATCGAGCCATTTTTGAGGACATGTTTCGCCAGCACAACCGCACCGGGCACGCCTTTCGCCATGGCAGTCCGGACGTAATCCTGTTGCACTTCCTCCAGGAAGACGGCGCGGAACATCCGGCCATCGTATCCGAGGTTCACAATCGCCATGATCAGGATCGGCAGGACGACAAACTTCGCCGTCTCCAGTCCGCGCCATTCGAAGCCTGAGGCCGGGAAGTAGTTGAGCTGAAGCGCCACGACCGCCTGGCAGAAGATGATGTAAACCACGGTTGGAATGCTCATCATCGCGACACAGACGAGCGTGATACTTCGGTCGGCGAGCGAATTCCGGACGAATACCTGATAGAGCGCCAGCGCCAGCGCAGCGATGATACCGGCGATAAATCCCGGAATCGTAATCAGCAGGGTCGGTCCCACTCCTTGTGTGAAAATTTCGCCGACATCACGTTTCGATTTCCATGATTCGCCGAATTCGAATTGCATCGTCCGACCGACAAAGCGCGCCAGTTGCTCGGGGAGAGGTTTATCGAGGCCCTCCTTCTTGATGAATTCCTCCTTCGCGGCCTGCGGAGCTTTCGCGCCGACGGCTTGCGACGCGATGAACTGCGCCGACTGAAGCCCGCGGAAGAGCACGAAGGTCAGAATCATCACGCCGAAAAGTATCGGCACCGCGTAAAGCAGGCGACGGATGATGTGATTAAGCATTTTGCCTCCTGTTCCAGCGGACCGCGTGGAAAATCGCGAATGCGATCAGCGCCGCGAGAATTCCGAGCGGCCAAAGCGGCGCGCGGTTCCATTCGCGGCGGATTTTTTCGCGTTTCTCGGGGTCGATTACGAGATACTTGATGCCGCCTTCCATCATCAGGTTGTTGTGCGTGCGCTCGGCCCACGGCTGCACGGCGGTGTAGAACTGCTTGTTGAACGTCAGAATCACGGGCACGTCTTCCGCGATGATGTCGCTCATCTTGTTGATAATCGCGAGGCGCTCCGGCGAGTTTTCCATCACCGACATTTGCTCGAATAGTTTGTCGAACTCGGGATTGCGGTAGCGGCAGTAATTCTTGCCCGCGAGCGGAACGTTCTTGCTGTAGAACAGCATGTAGAAGTTCTCCGGGTCCGGGTAATCGGCGCCCCATCCGGAGCCCGATGAAATCTGGAACTCGCCGTTGTCCTGGCGGTCCATGAGCCGGGCAAACGTGTTTTCGCTCACCTTCACCTTGATGCCGAGTCGCTCAAAGTGCCGCTGGTCGTATTCCGAGCGCTGGCGGTCTTCGCTCCCGCTGGAAATTGCTTCGAGCGTAAGTTCGAGTTGTTTCCCGTTGGCGTCGCGACCGTTGGGGTATCCGGCTTCGGCGAGCAGTTGCTTCGCGCGTTCGAGGTTGTAGCCGTAGGGGTTCTTGCGGTCCTTTTGGTATCCGTAAATTCCGGGCGGAAGCAGCTGCGTGGCAACCGGTGCGACGCCGCTCATGAAGATTTCCGAATAAGTCGCCGGGTCGTAGGAGGCGGACAATGCCTGCCGCAGCTTTTTGTTCTTCCCGATGATCGGATCATCGAGATTCATCGCGATCCAGAACGTGCTCGGTTCGCGGTCCACTTCGAGGAACATTCCGCGCTCCTTGTATTTCGGCGACAGCGTCTTTTCGGCTCCGAGAATCGCGGCGAACGAGTCTTTGTTTACCGCCATGCCGTCGAGGTAGCCCTGCCGGGTGAGGATGAAAATCGGGATGTTTTCCCGGAGAATCGTCATCTGCACTTCGTCGATAAACGGCAGTTGCTTGCCGGCGAGTTTGGCGAGGAATTCAGCCTTTTCGGGCGGATGGGAGTCGGACGGAAATACGGTCGTCTTGTAGTTCTTCACCCGTTCCAGCCGGACGCGCTGCCGCGGCAGATACTCGGCGATGCGATAAGGCCCGGTGCCGACCGCATAGAACTTCCGGAAGTCCGGGCGCAGTTTCCCGTCGTGTTCCTTCCCGTCGTAATACTCCACTGCCTCGCGTGCGACCGGCGACATGCACTGAAACGCCATCCAGTAGAGCAATTGCGGGAAGGGCTTTTTCAGCCGGAGGCGGAAGGCGTAACGGTCGATCGCCTCAAACCCCGCGACATTCATCGTGTCGTAGTCGAGCTTGTCGCCCGCTTTTTTCGCGGCTTCGTTCGTCTCGGCCATGCCGACGACCGATTCGGCAAACGGAGCGAGGAACGGCGACTCGACGCGCGGGTCGCACATCCGCTGGAGGATGTAGTGAACGTCCGCGGCGATTACCTCGCGGCCTTTGCCGCCGGGGAAGCACGGGTCGTCGTGGTAAAGAATACCGGGCTTCAGGCGGCACACGTAGCTGTGCAGTCCGTCGGCGGTCACCTCGTGCTTCGGCATCTCTGCAAGCATGCACGGCACGACCTCGTAAGGATCCGTCTTGAGCGGGTGATATTCGAGCAGCGTGTCGTAGACCGGCTCGATCACGCGGCGGCTCATTTGATCGTACGAATACTGCGGGTCGAACGACTTCGGGTCCTCGGGGAGGTTCTGGTAGCGGACGGACCATTTTGTGCCGTCGTCATCCGTCTCCCGGAGCGCCGCCGGGTGCGGATTATTGTCGCAGGCAGCCAGCCACAACGCGGCGGCAATGGCGGAAAGTCGTGCGATTTGGCGGATCATCGTTGCGGGGTTTAGCCGCTAACTTTTGTTTTGCAACGCACGGATTTCGTCGCGCAGCGATGCGGCACGCTCGTATTCCTCGGCTTTAATGGCGGCGGCCATCTCGCGGCGGAGTTTTTCCTCGGGCGTCACCTTGCGCTTCTTTTTCAATTCCTTGAGCCATTCGCGCAGCGAGGAGATCTCGGTGTTGTCCTTGAGTTGCTCCGATTGCCCGGCATCGCGCAGGAATTTCTGAATCGTTGTGATTCCCTTTTCCACCAACCCGATTGCCGCCTCCACGTCGTCCTTTTCCAAAGCGAGCGAAGCCTTCGCGCGGGTGTTCATCATCAGCACGTAGGGGCGGAACTGCTGGACGCTCCACGCCATTTCGGGGTCCGGCGCGTATTTCTCGACGAAAGAAAACATCTCCAGATTCCGCCGGGTATCGCGTGCGACGCCCTGCCAGTCGCCGAGTTGGAAAAGCGCCACGTAGCGGTGGTAAAACTGCACGCCTTCGCTTTGCAGCTCGCCGATCTCGTCGGCCGTAAGCTGGAAGGGCTCCCCGGCCTTCTCCGCCGTCTCGGCGCGCTGGCGCTGGTAGTCGAGCAGCGATTCCATCCCGTGCGGTTCGGCACCGTCGGGACGTCCATCCTGCTCAAATTGAAGGAGTCCGAGGTCCAGCCGGAGCTGGATTTTCGGTTTGCCGTCGCTGCCTTCGATTCGCCGAACCTGCAATCCACCGGGTTCGTGCGGCCAGCTCTTGAGAATGTCGTTTAAATCAAGGCTCATGGTTTCGTGCGAATATCGAAACGCGCACGGACGATGTCAACGAGGCGGCGAAAAATTCTTGTCTCCACGCCTCGCGTTCAGGCGCGGGAAATATCCACGGCAATCACCTCGCCATCCTCGCATTCGACGACGAGCTGGATGGGGTGACAGCACACCGTGCAGTCTTCGATCAGCGAGTTTGCGCCCTCGGCCGCATCCACCGTGATGTCCGAAACCTCGCCGCAAAACGGGCATTGGAGCTCGATGGATACCGGATAATTCATCCGCGCACGCTACGGCGCGGCTTTCCGCTTTTCAATCGCAATGCCCGACGCCACAGTCCGCCAAATGTCCGGCCAATCCGCACCGCCCGTCACACTCATCACACAGCCCGAACTCGAAATCCGGCTCGATCAATTCAGCACCATGATCGAAGCCGCGGAGTCCCCGGAAAAAGTCATCGAATGGCTCGACCAGGAAGCCGCCGACCTCCTCGACGGACTCTGGGCCGCATGCGGCGATAAACTTGGCGACGACGAATGGGACGCGCTCTTCGCCGTTCTGCCGCGCCTCTACTCCGTCATGATCCCCGAGGGGCTCGACCGCCTCGAAATCGACGAAGACCGCCTCGTGGCCGACTTCACCAGGCGGCTCGACGCCCGCGAAACACCGAAAAGCCGGCAACCCCACGTCCTGCAGGATGCGCTCGCCGTGCTCGACGAAATCAGCGAACAGGAATCCGTGCTCAAAGGCCCCACGAAACGCATCGCCGCCGCCCTCATCACCGCCACCATCGACGAACTCGACATCACCGTCTGGGAATCCGCGCAGGAAGACGGCGAAGACTCACCGCAGGGCTAAGCGCAAAGGAAGACAGGTTTTCCAAGCCGCTCTGCTTTCACCGCAGCAGCGCCGCGATCAACTCATCGATCTTCGCTGCGAGCTGCTGGATTTCCGACTGCGTGGGCGGATCGCTGACGGTCATATTTAATGGCGAGACCGTATTCGGATTCCGCGCCGTGCCCGTGATCTCGGCGGCGATTGCGTTATCCACATCCCTCATCGTCACGCCGCTGCCCGGCTGGCCTTC
>SXWH01000065.1 GCA_005791535.1 Verrucomicrobiaceae bacterium
CGGTCTTCTAAACCGCAGGTTCCGCGTTCGAGCCGCGGCGGGCGCGCTGATTTCTGGACATTATTGCTCAATCGGTTCTCGCGGATGCGTCTAGTCCAAGGCCGTTTGACAGTTGGGGGCGATTATTCGGGGTAGTGTTTGTGGCGGCTATGTTGGGTCAATTGGTCGTTGCGGGCAAACGAGGTTCGGTGAAGAGCGTCCGAAAAACTTTCGTAACCAGTGCGGAGTTTGCGGCGGTTCGACCGAACGGTTGTGAACAAGTCCGGTACGTTTGCTCTGGAATTCGGCTGCGGCAAGTTTCTCCACAAGTTATTCACAACGATGGAAATGCCTCATTCCGATGTGAATAAGAACAACATCATACAATATATGTCATCTGAAATGTCGAACAGAGGGAAACTTAGACGCTCGCTCACCCGCCGACCTTTTTAAACAAGCACACCCAGCTTGCCAGCATCCAAGCCGCTACCGGGCCGGCAATCCATGGCCATACAACCGTCCACGTCACGCCAAGCGCGGTATTCTCACCAAACCCGGCGAGCAACACCGCCCTGCCGAAACTCATCAGCCAAAAGTGCACGGCCGCAATCAGCACGAACCACATTACGGAACCGGCATTCCGCTTTAGAAAATCCCGATGCGCTATGAACGCCCGACCCAGCGTCTCGCCATGCAACGCCAGCCAAGCCTGCATTGATGAAAACGCAACCAGAACGATTGCGATGCAAATCCGAGCCGCCCTCAGTCGAGTTCCGGACCGCTGCGGGTCGTTTGGGAAAATCCACTGCCATGACGAATAATTCGCCAAAACCTGCGGAAGTTCGATGAGCAGCAGACCGGATATTATCACGATTGCAGCCCATTTGGCTCCAGCCGCAAAGCGCCGGATGCTCAAATCCTCCAGCGCGTCGCGTTCAAACGTGATTCCCCGGACCCACGCGTAGGCGTGCAGGATAAGAAAAACCTGAACAGCCAGGCCGAACAAATATTCCCACAGCGATGCGAGCAATGCGACAATCTGAGCCCGGCGGATCCAATTTTCATCCGGGAAATCCGGCGGGCTCAAATAGTATGCCGCCTTCAAAAAAGCAGCGGCCGCGCAAATCACTACTCCGGCAATCATTGGCCAATGCCAGAATCCGAAGCGCCGCCGCAAGGACGCCCGCAGGATCGTAAAATGGCGGTGGCGGTTTAAAAGAAAACCGGCTGCGGCAAACACGGCGATGGGAAATGTCGTTACCGCTATATTAAAGAGCCCAGCCAGCGATTCGAACGCGGGAATCCATGCGCATTTAACGCTCTCATCAATGCCGTTCGCCGGCATACTCCAAAGAACCGGCGCCGAATCCGGCATGGTTCCCCCTGCCCGCGCCCACTGGACTTGCGTGCCGCCGCGCCAGCCTGCGGAAATACGGACGATTGCATGAAACAGCGCGTTTGCGCATCCAAGCCACGCGAGCGTTTTCCAAATTGCCGGATATTTCCGGATGCAGAGCCAGCCGTCGCGGAGACTGCCGCGCACCGGATTTGAAAGCATCAGGAGCGCGTATCCCGCAATCGCCAGCGCGTATGCAGTCACAATTCCGCAGCTACTCCCATCTCGAATTTCGGGAGCCGGTGTATGCGAGCACGAGGCCGATTGCGACGTGCGCAACAAGGACCCAGATGCAGAGTAACTGCCCTGCTGGTTCCGTCGGGACAACGCCGTAGTTCGTCATCGCATCGTAGTAACGCGTATTCTCCATCGACCGAATGAACCCACTCCAGCCCCAGTAGCTGGCAATGAAGATCTGTGTGATCGTCGCGATGACTTTTGGGAGCGCAAGCACCGCGCCGCTGAGCGGGAGTTGGAATCCTACGAGATAAATGCCCATCAGCGATGCCTGTTCAGCGCTTCGCATCCACGCGGAGATTCCCAGACACACCGCGGTGATTGCGGCGTTTACCAAAACGAGGCTCGCGGCCTGAGTCGCGAAGCTGCCCTGGAAGCCGACGATCATATTCACAAAAAGCGCCATCCACAGGCTCTGTGCGAGCACCAGCGTGCCGAGGAATGTCACCTTGCTTGCGATGTATGCCAATGGGCTTAGTCCGGCGAACTTCTCTTTCTCGAAGAGATTCCGCTCAGCCGCGATTTCACGCGAGGAGTTGTTTGCCCCCATCAATGCAAGGAGGATGACCTGGAACATAATCAAGCCCGATACAAGGCTGCCCACTTTGGTGATGCTTTTGATCGTCGAGGCTTCCTGTCGCGCCTTGTCAAACAGCGTACCGATGCTGCTGGCCGAATCCCCCAGCCCTTTCACGTCGGGCAGTCCATCAAAGGCGAAGACGACCACGAGACACGGAAAGCCTATCAGAAGTGCGAGTTGCAGCAGCAACTGTCCGCGGTCGCGGAGAAACAATTTCCACCGTCGCGCCAGCAAGACCCCGAACTGCGTAAACGCTCCGGGCAGTGCCGCGTTCGTTTTCTCCCGCGGTTTTTCCGGTTCGGCTGCGTTGTTCTCCACGATTTTGCGCAATCGCTCGAGCTCCTCCTCTTCGCTCACGGCGACAGGTGCGTCTTTCACCCCGCTTGCGTCGGAAGAAGCGGCCACCTCGGCCTGCAGCGCAAGCGCCGGCAGACGGCTTTGCGCGTAATAGGATGGCCCATGCTTTTGCCACGAGCGATGCCAGTCCTCGGCCTTCCGCTCGGACAGCCGCGGATACAAATCCTCCGCCCGCTTGATTCCGAAATAGTGCACGATGAATTCCGGCGAGCCGTGGTAAACGAGGTGTCCTTGAAACAGCACGATGACGCTGTCGTAGAGGCTTACATGCTGGAGACTGTGCGTTACGCTAAGCACGATCCGATCGTCCGTTCGCGACAGATCGTGCATGAGTTTCACAATCTCGTCCTCGCTCTTCGGATCGAGTCCGCTCGTCACCTCGTCGCACAGCAGCAGATGCGGCTGGCTCGCCATTTCCATCGCCATCGCGAGCCGCCGGCGCTGGCCGCCGGAAAGCATCGCCACCCGGCGGTCGGCAATCTCTTCGAGCCCCGTATCCTTTAAAACCTTCTCGATTCTCGCATCGAGATCCGCGCCTGAAACGTTGCCGACACGCAGCCGCAGCGCGCCTTCGATGCACTCATCCACCGTGAGTAAATCGTGCGCGATACTGAACTGCGGCACGTAACCGATTTCGTAGGGCTCCATGTCCCCATCGACGGACAGATCGCGTCCATCCCAGTGAATCGTTCCCGTTGTGTGCTCCTTGATGCCCGCGATCACCTTCATCAAGGTGCTCTTGCCGCACCCAGATGGTCCGATGATTGCAGAGAAGTGGCCGCGCGGAATGCGAAGTGTGACGTCGTTCAGTAAGAACTGTTCGTGATCAGGTTGTTCGATCGAAAGGGAAATGTCTTTGAGTTCAAGCACACAGCTACTGGAAGCGAGTCCGCGGCAAATATTCAACTTTCAAAGTGGTAACTTTTCCGTTCGGGAATCGTGATTTTGGTGTTTGCCCTTCGCTGGAGTGATGGTAGTTTTCGGGCCGTAGCCCACCATGCTTTCCACGCAAAAACTCTCGATGTTTTTCAAATGCCTCGCATTTGTTTTGATCGCATACGCGCTACCTGCCCGTGCGGTGGTCTTTGATCCTGCGGATATTGATGGGGACGGTATCCCGAACATTGTCGATCCCGATGTCGATAATGACGGCATCCCCAATGCACTCGATCGCAACGTGGACGGCGGCGTGGCGAAATCAGGTCCGTTCCGTGGGCGTTATGTGGGTGATCGGCTTGCAAATGACAGCATGGCTGAAAAGGACATCGACGGCGATGGCCTGCTTGACGACGCGATGGCGGAACTCGACATCGATGGGGACGGCAACAACGATAACTCACCTTTGGAACTGGACATCGATGGCGACCGGCGTCTTGACATTGCATTCCTTGAGCGGGACATAGACGGTGATGGTCGCAATGACTCCGCCGCGAATGAGGATGACATCGACGGGGACAGTCTGGCGGACGATGCTCCGGACGAAGAAGACATTGACGGGGACGGCCAAAATGACGACGCAATAGACGAACTGGACATTGATGGCGACGGATTGAATGACGATGCGAACGGCGAGCTCGATATCGACGGCGACGGGATTTCGGATGACTCATTTGCCGAATTGGACATCGACGGCGATGGTCTTGCCGACGACCTGATTTATGAGACCGACATCGATGGAGACGGATTTGCGGATGACGACTCGGACGAGGATGACATCGATGGTGACGGCCGCGATGATTCGACTGATAGAGACGTCGACGGAGATGGGGTTCTGAACGGCAACGACGACGATATCGACGGCGATGGGTTGGCAAACGACGACGTGAACGAAGATGATACCGATGGAGACGGTCTCGCCGACGATGCCGATGACGATGCGGACAACGACGGCAGGAAGGACGAGGACGGAGAGGAAGATGATGACGAGAACCGCTAGCGTGCGGATCTTCGGCGGATTAACCCAATCCCCTCGCCCGAAGCCCGGGATTTTTGAAAAAACAACAGGAACCTAAAGGCGACTTCAGGAGGGAGCGGATCGAATGGTGCGGTCAGTGTGGGCATGAGCAGACATTCCGATGCCGCGCTCCCCTGCACCGTTATCACGCGCTCGCGAGCATTGTCACACTTGGATTGTGGCTCATTCCGTGGATGCTTCTAACGCTTGCTTCAAAGAACAAGCGGTGGGAATGCGACCAATGCGGCAATCCCCCGTCGCCGCGGCGCGAATCCGTGGACGAGGTTTGATTGGCTTTTACTTTACCTTTGGGAACTCGGCCCGTGCCTTCTGCACCTTCTTCTGGTCTTCGTTGCAAAAAACGTAACCTGTAAGGCGGTTCAACTGGTAGCACTTCAGAACAAACTTGTGCTTTTTATCCCGGTCTCCCTCCAATTCGACGCGAGTCGGCGGACGTGTGAAGTCGCCTACAAAATCGAACATGAGATCGAAAACCTTGCTCTGATGCCAGGGCACATAATGGAAAGCCATCATCTTGCGCGCAGCCATGTTGTGGCCTGCGACGGCTCCCATCGCCAATGCCGCATCCCAATGTTCTTCGCGCCGCATTCCGCCCATGTGGGCGTTTGGATAAAGCGCGATATCGCCTGCCGCGAAGATGCCGATTTCGTCGCTCTCAAGACGCTCCGTAACTGGACAACCGTTTTGTGACCACAGCGGGGATGCGGAAACAAGTTGAAGATTCGGCTCCGCTCCCATCGCGCAAATCGCAAGTGTCGTATCGATGCGTTCACCGCTCTTCGTTTGCACACGCTGGAGATAAGTGCGCCCTTCAAATCCGTTCAGATGCTGTCCGAGTTGCAGTTTTACGCCGTTTTCCGCGAAGTATTTCGTCAGCCACGCGGAAGTCTCTGCGTCCACATATCGACTCCATATCCCTGATGAGCGCGACATGATCGTGACCCCCATCTTCAATTTTCGTAGCAGAGCCGCTGTCTCGGCTGCGATGAATCCGCCTCCGATCACCACACAGTTCTTCTCAAGCTCAAGAACTTCGCGGAAGCCGGCAATGTCCCGCGCATACCGGAGAAAGAAAATATTACCGAGTTTGTTGCCTGCTACATCGGGACGTCGCGCACGACTGCCGGTCGCCAGCAAAGCTTTTTCGAACTTTACCGCCTGACCGGTCGCCAGCACCGCCGCACGCTGCTCAAGGCTGAACTGCGTGACCATCGTATTCAGACGCAGGTCGACTTTGTGTTTTGCAAACCACGCGTTGTCGTGAGTCGTGATCTTCTCAACCGGAGCCATCTTTGCTCCGAGCAATGATGCCATCAAGTCCGGCCTCCGGACCCCGCAATGAGGCTCGGCGCTCACCATCATGATGCTGCCCTTCTTATCGACGGCGCGGATTGCTTCGCATGCAGCCATTCCGGCGGCACCAGTGCCCACGATCAAATATTCGCGTCGGATCATTACAATATGCTGAAATAACTCTTGGAGCGTTCGGTTTGCGAGGAAAAAGACAGGCGCACGGTATTTTTCTGCATATTTATTAAACCACCGTCACAATTCCCGGACGCAAACCACCCGGCCCGCACGATTTGCACCGCGTTTCTGGAATCGGACTGCCTTCCTCAAACATTCGATTGCCGTAATAGGCCCCGCGCTCTAAAACCAAGGTTCATTTTTAACGCAACCATCAACAAAACCACATCACATCATGCCAATCGCAGTAGGAACCAAATCGCCTGATTTCACACTCAAATCCAAAGACGCCAACGGCCTCGTTGATGTCACACTCTCCGCGAACTTCGGGAAGAAGAATACTGTCATTCTCTTTTTCCCGCTGGCCTTCACCGGCGTCTGCACCCAGGAGTTTTGCGACATTACGCAGGGTCTCAACGGCTACAGTGAACTCGGCGCCGCCGTAATCGGCGTCAGCGTCGACAGCCCGTTCGCGCAAGAGGCATGGGCGAAGAAGGAGAATATTTCGGTCCAACTCGTCAGCGACCTCGACAAGGCAGTCACCAAGGCTTTCGGTGTCGAATTCCCCGGCCTCGCCGGAATCGGGCTCACGAGTGCTCGCGCGGCATTCATCGTGGATAAGAACGGCATCGTTCAGTATTCCGAGCAAACCGCCACACCAAAGGACCTGCCGAACTTTGAGGCCATCAAGGCCAAGCTTGCGGAGCTGAAGTAGAACCGCGATTTCGATATCTCAACGAAGCGCTGGAGGGCGAAACCTTCCAGCGCTTTTGTTTTGGTGCGAACAGCCGCGGAACATGGAAGTTCCTACGCGATCAATCTGTTGATAACCTGTCCGCCGAACTGCGAGAGCTGCTTGAACCGTCCGGCGTGGTAATACGTGAGCTTGTTGTCATCGAGCCCCAACAGACGCAGCAGTGTAACGTGCAGGTCGCGGACGTGGTGCCGTTCGGCGACGGCTTCCATACCGAGTTCATCCGTCGCACCAATCGTGTGACCTGCGTTGCAACCGCCGCCAGCAAGCCAGATGGTCATGGCGTTTGGATTATGGTCGCGTCCATAGGCGACTCCACCCCGAATGCCGTTATCCGGCGTCCGGCCAAATTCCCCGCACCACACCACCAGCGTGCTTTCGAGCAATCCACGCTGTTTGAGATCCTTGATGAGAGCGGAGATCGGTTGGTCCACGCCTCGGACAAGGTTTCCGTGGGCGCGCTCGATATAGTCATGCGAATCCCACGTGCCGTTGTAGAGTTGGACGAAGCGAACCCCTTTTTCGATGAGCTTTCGAGCAAGCAGGCACTTTCGTCCGAATGAATCCGTCGCATCCCTTCCGATGCCGTAGAGTTCTTTCGTTCGGGCGTCTTCTTTGGAAATATCCAACGTCTCAGGAACCTGCGCCTGCATGCGAAATGCGAGTTCGTAGCTGTCCATACGCGCCGACAGTTCGTCATGGCCCGGATGCTGCAAAGCGTGCGCAGCGTTCAGAGTTGCCAACATGTCGAGGTTTGCGCGCTGTCGCTCGGGTGTTACGTCCGGTGGCGGCGATAGATCGAGAATGGGCGAACCCTTCGCGCGCAATGGTGTTCCTTGAAAGTGAGCGGGCAAATAGCCATTGCTCCAATTTGCGGCGCCGCCCTGCGGATAAGAAATCTCCGGCAATACAATGAATCCCGGAAGGTCCGCATTGAGTGACCCAAGGCCGTAGTTAACCCACGCACCAAATCCCGGGTCGCCGCCAAAGCGATTCCCGCAATTCATTTGATACATCGCGGTCGGATGATTGACTGAATCCACCGTACAGCCGCGATAGAAGCACAATTCGTCTGCGACGCGGGCCAAATGCACCCAGTTATCTGCCATGTCTGCGCTGCTCTGACCGTGCTTCTTGAAAGCGAACGGCGAGCGCACGTAATAACGCTTCCCGCTTTCCATGGCCGACTTCATCTTTCCCTCGCGGACGAACTCTTTGAGGTGCATATCCCCGAGCTTTGGTTTCGGGTCGAAGGTATCGATGTGAGACGGCCCACCTTCCATCATCAGGAATATGCACGCTTTCGCCTTGGCCGGAAGTTGCGGCTGCTTCGGTGAGAGCGGATTCTTTTTGTCCTCCGCAGCTAGAAGCGATGAAAACGCCACGCTTCCGAGCGATGCACCTATCGAATAGAGAAAGTCGCGCCGCGTCGGAACATGCAGCGCACGGGCACCGGCACAGGGGAAGTAGCGGTCAATAGACATAGGCGAATTCGTTGGAATTGAACAACACAAGGCACAAATCAGCGAGCGCACGGGTCCGGGCAGGCACGTCCGCAGGTTGAGTGTCCGGAACAAAATTGGCGTTGGAATGGAGCCTTTCAGTGAAGGTGAATTTCTCGCCTGTGTTTTCTTCGACTGCTTCGCGCCGGACTTCGAGCGGAGGTTGCTGACGGGCCGGCGGTGCCGGCAATAATGCCTCGATTTTACGCCAGTGGGCCAGACCGGCCTGCAATTCATCCGAATTCGGTGCGCGGGACAATGCGAGGCTGAAGCAGCGAACAATCGCGGCATCGTCCGATTTGCTCTCGCGAAGCGCGCGAACAGCGAGTGCGAGTGCGCGGGAGTGAATGTTCTGTCCGTTGAATAACGAGAAAGCCTGCGGCGTCACCGTACTGGCCTCGCGACGCTCGCAGGAAAAGTCCGGTCCCGGCGCATTAAAAACCTCAAGCATTGGATCCGTAAGTCCACGCAACTTCAGGGCATAGAGCGATCTGCGATGGCGCTGTTCAGGCTTCGGATTCGGCACCCACGCGGCAGCGAATGTTCCCATCACCATGCGGGGCTGAAGCGCAGCCTCAAGGTTGATTTCCGGACGGTTCGGAATTCCGCCCAACGTGCGATTCAGTTCTCCGGTTGCTGCGAGCATCGAATCGCGCAGTTCTTCGGCGGTCAGTCGTCTCGGTGTGAACTTTCTACTCCTGTAAGCTTCGCTCTTCATCACGATGCGATGCATCTCCTTCACGCTCCAACCACTCTCGATGAACCTCGCCGCAATCGAGTCGAGCAGTGCCAAATCCGTCGGACGCTTTCCGGTACTGCCGAAGTTGTTTGGATTTCCCGCGAGCGGCTCGCCAAAATGCCACATCCATATCCGGTTTACCATCACCCGCGCTGTGAGCGGATTCCTCGCATCTGCAACCCAATCGGCAAAAGCACGACGACGCCCATCAATTGTGGCAGCAATCTCCGCATGACCCGCCACGCTCAGAACCCCGGGTAAAACCTTCTCAGACGGCGAAAACGGATCTCCGCCAGCGAGAATGAACGACTGCTCCAATTCCCCTTTCGCCCTGTCAGCCGGCATTGCGAGCGGTGCATTGACCGTGTTGAGGTCCGGCGTGTGGCCGGAATAAACGGCAAACGCGAGCGGTTCGTAGCGCGTCAATTCCCAGCGAAGTCGTTCGAGCCCTTTACGTGCGACGCGCTCGTTGCCGTAGTCCTCGGGCTGAAAGCCGACCAGTTTTGGTGGATACTCGCTTTCCGGAACACCCTGACGACTCAATGCGCTTCGGGCACTCGAAAATACATCCGAGAACTCCCGCCGCGCCTTCTGCCTCGGGGTCGCGCGAGCCTTCTCGAGCGCCTCATTCCATTTCGTTGGCTCCTTCTTATTCTGCGAGAACCACGTCTTTGCATTCTCCAGAAGCTTCTGATCGAGTCGCTCCAATTCCGCGATGTGCCCGGCCCTGACACGCTCGAGAACCTGCCTCTCCGAAAATCCGTCCGCATTCTCCTCCTTCAGGAATCTCGCCGGACGCTCAGCCATCTGGGTCGTCGCGAACACAGCCTGAATCGCGTAATAGTCGCGTGTCGGTACCGGGTCGAACTTGTGATCATGGCACCGGGCGCATTGCAGCGAATGTGCCAGAAATGTTTCACCAACGCTGTTCGTCACATCATCGAGAAAGCGCTGGCGCGCAATCCTTGGCACTTCCATCCCCGTGAGTTCCCAGGGCCCCATCCGGAGAAAGCCTGTCGCAATCAGCATCTCGGGGTTCTCCGCGGCAATCTCATCGCCGGCGATTTGCTCCCGAATAAACTGGTCGTATGGCTTGTCCGAGTTGAACGCACGCACGACGTAATCCCGATAACGCCACGCATTGCCCCGTTCGTAGTCGTTCGCAAAACCCGAACTATCCGCGTAGCGCACGACATCGAGCCAGTGCTGCGCCATCCGTTCGCCATAGTGGGGCGATGCCAGCAAACGCTCGATCAGCGCTCCATAAGCGCTTTCGGATGTGCCTGACGCGTACGCCGCCACGAACGCCTCGACTTCCTCCGGTGAGGGAGGAAGGCCTGTGAGGTCATATGTAGCGCGCCGGATCAAAATCCGCGCATCAGCATCAGGAGTCGCTTTCGGAAACGGAATCAACTTCGAGGGCAACAACGGTTGATATGCCCAAAGGCCCTCCGGCTTGTAACGCCTGTTGGTCCATTCGGGCGACAATCCGCCGCTGGTCTTAACGAACACACCGTCTTCCGCGCTCCACTTCTCAGCGTTTGCCTTGCCGATCTCGGCGACCCGAGCTGCATCCGGCCAGTGCGCGCCGTTTGAGATCCATTCACGAAGCCATTCCAGTTGCTGTGCGGATAGCTTATCCGCCTCCTTAGGAGGCATCGGCTCCCAGTCCTCGTGCACGCGCGCAGATGCCAAGAAAAGCGGAGATTCATCGGGCATCCGTTCAATCACCGCCGGCCTGCCACTTTCCCCTCCGCGCAGCATTGATGCCCGACTACGAAGATCGAGTCCGCCTTTGATTTTCGCTTCGTCCTTTCCATGACAAGACACGCATTTTCCAGCGAGCAAAGGCGCGATGCGGCGGACAAAGAACGCATCATCAGCATGTGCCACAGATAAAGCCGAAGCCACCGAAGCCATTACCGAGAAAAGGATGCGTGATTGCGTGCTCACAGGGTAGATTCCATCGCTGATAGAGCCCGTGATGGAACAGCTTGCAAGCCTGATTCCAACATCAAAGTGCCCGGCGGCTCAATCTTCCCGCTAGTGAGGCGTGCCCACGCGGCGCTTCAAAAATGAGTCACTCGCAAGTAGCGAGGTGAGCAGTGCCTTGTAGCTGCCACCGCTTTGGAGATACGCGCGGTCGGCGGCCTGCAATGTAGCGGCGTCAGCGAGGGTCTCATTCCGGCCAAGGTAGTAGCGGAAAACGTGGCGAATCCACACCTGTCTTGCGCGATCACTCGAAGCAATGCGCATCAGGAGTTCGTGGGGATTTTTGATTGCTCCATCCAGTTTCGGGTCACCAGTGAGCGAAATGCGACCTGTGGTGTCGAGCGGAGCGGGCTTGTATACATCGCCCTGCGGCACGCCCTTGTAGTTTACGTTTTTCGAAGTCGCCTCCGGGTCGAGGACAAGATCGGCCGTCATCATTCGGCCGTAATGGTCGAACTGCTCGAACGGTAACCCAAGGTCATCCATGTGCTGATGGCACTTCCAGCACCGTTCATCCTTGGTCGTATTGGTCACCCTGTCGCGAAGAGTGCGAGTCTTGTCATCCGGGATCATCGCTGCCACGCCGATTGGTAAATCGGGAACCGTGCCGCCGAGCAGGCGTTCACGGATAAAGCGCCCCCGGCGAACAATGTCGTTGTTGAAATTCTCGCTCCAGGCGACGAGCCATGATGGCTGCATGAGAATTCCGATGCGTGTTCCCGGGCTTTGCGTAATCGGCTGCTGTGGTGTCCAGTCGGTGAGGCCGTAGAGCGATTCGATTGGCGCCTTACCCTTTTGGTTTTGCGGATTTGGTACCTGTGCGCGCTGGAATTCCTCCTGCTTCGTTTCCTTGTTCTTGCCGGTTTTTACATTCACGAATGTCAGCGGCGTGGTGAGGAGCGTCCGGAATACATCCTTATCCTCCGCAAGGATTTGAAGAATCAGGCGATCGGTATCAAGAACCGCCTGTTCAGGGCGGTGCCACAAGTCCTTCGGCTCGTCTTTGAATACGTCCGGAGCGTTGTCGTATTCAAAGTATTCCCGGAAAAATCCAAGTAAACGCGGCTTTTGGATCTTCGGGTCATCGAGGATGCGGCGGACATGCGCGGCGATTTGTTCGCGGGTTGTGAGTTCTCCTTTTTCAGCTGCATTGAATAGCGCGCCGTCACGCTTGTGCATCAGCGCTGCACTGATCGCGCCCGCCGCCTCACGCGGAGTGAGCATGCCGTCAGGCCCGCCCATCTCCGCCCGAAACATCGCATCGCTACGCAAGAGCACGGCCGTGAGCACTGTTCGCAAGGCGCCGGCGTGATCCCCTCCTTGCGCGCACTTCTCGTAGAGACCGAGCAAACGCTGCACTTCATCCGGCTCCGCCTTGCGGGCAATCGCGAGTTGGAACTGCCTGTCGATAGCCTTTGTAAGCAACTCGCGCGAAGGCGAAGCGTCACTCTTTATCAAGTCGGTAAACTCGCGAACGGCGTCGTTCTTTCCAATCACCTTTCCGTCCTCGATCCTTGTTCCCGTCTGCTTTTCAACGATGGCCTCCGCATTCCGCAAAAGGATTTCGGTCGTCGGCTCGTCCACACGCCCGAGGCTTGAGAAATCCTTGATGCCGCGCTCGGGGTTCGCGGTGAAAGGCTGGACGATTCCGTTCACGCGTCCGCCCACCTGATCGACCCAACCTGTGTAGGCCTCCGGGCTCAAGCGCCAAAGCCGCGCTGCCGGGGCATCTGATTTCTCGGACGATGCAGGCGCGAACAGCAAATCGTGAGGGACGAGGTTCCCAAGGTTTGGCTTGCGTTGCGCATGCGCGCCGAGTTGGGCATGCACCCATGAGATGACAGCCTTTTTCTGGATATCCGAGGGCTGCGCTTTCGCATCGTCCGGAGGCATTTCACCGCGACGAATCTGGTCGGCAATGACGCTCCAGCGAGTGCCTTCGGCCAGCATATCGCCCGAAAGATCATCGAGCCTGATGTCACCCTTCTGCTTCTCTGCACCGTGACATTTCACGCAGTAATCGGAGAGAAACTTCTTCAGCGTCGCAGTCTCCGCGGGCGTTACCGCGAGCGCACTCGACGTGATCCAAAAGACGGCGGCCAGTATCCTCATGCGAGCAGTTCTGATATGATTCCGCCCTGGTCGATGCCCCGCAGCCCTGTATCCGGCACTCCGAAACTTTCCCGGGGTCTGCCCGCTGCATGAAGGAGCGTGAGATAAAGACCAGCCAGAGTGCGATGCTTCTTTGCTCCGTAGAAAGGGAGCTGCACATATCGGCCGCCGGCTTTCAGTTTTCCTGCCATGCCTCCAAGCAAAACAACCGGCCATTGCTTGAGGTTCGGATGATGCGCCTCGCCGCTATCGCTCAGATAAACGATCAGCGTGCGGTCGAGCATGGTCCCGGAACCTTCACGGATGCTCTGAAATTTCGCCGCCATCGACGCGATTAGTTTGCAGTGAAACTGCCGGACTTTGACGTGAATCTCCGGCGGCGTGAGACCCTCCACACCCTTGCCGTGCCCGACAGCGTGACCATCAATCGGAATTCCGAGGTCCGGCCACGAAAGATAGTTCTGGCCTCCACCACCGCTGGCAATCGTCACGCTATTGGTCAGTCCGCCAATGAGTGCAGCCGTGGCAATTTCAAACTGCGCCTGCAGTCGATTGACCTCGGTGGGCTTCGCGAATCGCTCATCAAGTTTCGGCACATTCGACGCGAGGCGGGGTTTGATCGCATCAACCGCGCCCTGTCGCCGGTGAAGCGTCTCAAGCGCGGAAAGATACTCGTCGAGCTTTGTTCGCTCATCGCCCGTGACCGACTGCCGGGCACGTCGAACATCGTCGGACATAAAGTCGAGAAGGTGCGTCCTTCGTTCAAATGACGCACGGTCGCCTCCTCCCAGTGCGCTGCCGAACAAGGCACGAAATGAATTTTCAGGCGCGCACTGAAGCGGCATTGCCTTCCCCGGTCCCGCGCATGAAATGAGGTAGTTCAGCGTCTGGTCCGGCTTCGAAAGCACGCCGAGCCCGACGTGCCTGATGATTCCCGGCTGCGCGTCGCCGAGCGCGGAATCAATGGTCTGCGCCATCGGACCGGCACTACCCGGATAACACCCAAGGGCACCGTGATTGGTCGAATGCCCGCCAGTGCCGCCTTCCGACGAGCGTCCGGAGAGACCTTGGATGAGGGTGAGGCTTTCCTTAAACGGCGTCAGATCCGCGATGGGTTCAGGTAATGCCCGATCCGCCAGCGGCACTGTCAGCGTCTCCTCGTTCTTGAACAGCTCTTTATCCCTGCGGGTTTCGAGCCCTGTCGGGATTATGTGATTCGGATCGATTCCGTTGCTTTGCACCACGAAGACGAAGCGCAAAGGAATCACTCCCGCGCTTTCCGCAGCGACGCGCTGAAGCATGGGGCCAAGCAACGTTGCGCCCGCGCCAAGCGTGAGGCCCTTTAACACCGTGCGACGGTTCAGTAGGCGAACTTCACTCATACAAGCAGTTCGGAAATTGGGCCTGCGGTATCAACGTCACGCAGCGCGCCATCCGGAACCCCGAACGTCTTCCGCGGAGCGCCCGCGGCTTCGAGAAGGGTGAGGAAGAAATTGGCTGTCGTCTTGTGTCCTTCCGCCGCGTATTTGGGCAGGCATAGAAAACGGCCGCGGGTTTTGATCCGCCCGCCCAAATCGCCAAGGATGAGCATCGGCCAGTCGAAGCACCGGCTGTGGTGCGATTCCGCAGAGTCACTCAGGTAGATGATACACGTGTTGTCGAGCATAGTGCCGTCTCCCTCGCGGACTGATTGCAGCTTCGTCGCGAGCCGGGCGATCTGCTCCATGTGAAATCGACGGATGATGGTCGTAAGCTCCTCCGCAGTCTTGTTGTCCACGCCCTTGCCGTGGCCGATGCTGTGCTTATCCAGCGGAATGCCCAGGCCTTTCCAACGGACGCTGAAATAAGGATCGCCGCAACCGCTCGCGAGAGTGACGACATTGGTGAGTCCGCAAATGAGCGACGCCGCGCCGATATCGAACATCGCATCGAGGCGGTCGGCTTCGACTTCAGATTTATACTTATCGCCTACGAGCGGACCTTTTTCGCGCAACGTTTTGCCAATCGCATTCAGCCGACTATGCCGATCGCGCAATCCCTCAAACGCGCCGAGATACTCGTCGAGTTTCGCGCGCTCCTCGCCGTTCATGCGCGAACTCACCCGCTTCACATCCTCGGCCATGAAATCGAGCAGATTCCCGCGGCGCAGAAACTTCTCCTTCGCAGCGCCCTCCGCAGCACTGCCAAACAGCTCCTCGTAAGCGAGGTCCGGACGGCATCGCGTCGGCGCCGGACGCTCAGGACCGCTGGCGCTGGTATTGTAAATCACCGTGTGCTCCGGGCGGTCGGAAATTCCGAGCCCGATTTGGGAAAACATGGCGGGAAGAGCACGCCCGAGCGCCATATCGATGGTTTCACCGGCCGCACCCGCCTTTGCGGAATACGCGCCGAGTGCACCGAAGTTATTGGAGTGCCCGCCGCCGCAAATGCGACCGCTCATTCCCTGCACAATGGTCAAACGATCCTGAAACGCCTTGAGCGGCGAAGTCGCCTCCGAGAGCTCATGCCCCGCGAGCGGGATGTCTTCGAGTCGGTCAATGTTTGTGTAACCATACGGATGCTTCGCCCGCGGAATCGTGGACGGTTGCGCCTGCATGGGGCTGAAACCGTTGCCCTCGATCACAAAAACGAACCGCTTCGGCTTCGCGCTGCCCGGCGCAGCAGACAGTTGATTTAGAAACGGTGCCAGCAACACGGTTCCGGCACCGAGCGTCGCTCCACGAAAGAATGTTCTGCGGGTGATGTTCGGATTCATATCGTTCTTTGGAAAATAGAGTCTGGGTGCGAAGCGAACTTAGGCTACTCGCGGAAATAGAGCATGCCGATGACTCCCATTTCAGCGGCACGGGATTTGACGGCCCAGGGAGGTGCGTTCTTTACCGGCATATCTGGACCGGGCTGCACGCTGCCGTCCCTCGCGAGCGGCGCGTAGCCGGCCACCAAAACTCCGCCCTTGATTGGAAAAACACCCTCCAGCTTCACATCGCTTGTCGGCGCGCCTTTTGCAGACGGATCCCAGACGCCGGTGACAAGACTGCTGTATTTCAGCGTCTTCAGCTCGCGATCATACACCCGAACGAAGTCGGTCCATTTGCTTTCACCCTCGCCGATTTTGGGCATTTTTTGAGCAGCGTTTCTCGTTGTGATTACACGCCGCCCCGTGCCGATGACATAAATGCTCCCGCCTGAATCCACGTGCAATGAAGGCTGGCAGCGCGTCGTATTCACATCGGGCCACCCGCCGTTTGGCGAAGGCCATCCATCCATAATTGCGTCAGGGTGTGGTTTGCCGTCGAGCTTCGCCGCATCAGTCCATTCGGCGACGTAAGTGGCATGGAGCATCGTGCCTTCGTCGAGCGTCATCCTGCCGAGCCAGCCGATGTGGATGTTGCCATTTTTCCCCGTGAACTGATTTTGAAATGCAGTTTTTGGGTTCTTCGGGTGCTCAATCTTGTTTCCCGGCCAGAAGTTGATGACGTTGTTTCCGTGGCAGCGTGCCAGAACGACCAGCGCCGGGTCGGCACCGTAGTCGATGGCAAGGCCGTCCACGTATTGATCGGGCGTCGAGTTTTGGAGCGTCTCCTTGTAAAGCCGCTGCCACCATTTCTGTTTCCCGTCTTTTGCGAACGCGATGACGAACGGTTCGAAATCGGGCTCACCGTCCGGGAGCCTCGATTGATTGTTTCCGCCGAGGAAAATGTCGTTGTTGCGCCGATCCACAACGATCGCCTGCGGATGCCCCACTGGATTCCGGCCCCATTTGTAACCTGTATAGCCGGGCCCGCCGGGACTCGCTGCGGGCTCCGCGACATTGAACGGACCGGAAAAGTAATAGTCCCACGGCCAGCGCCCCTGCTTTGTTCCGCCGTTACCATCGGGCGTCTGCGCCTTGTAATCCTCGTCGGTCCACGAGCGGAACGAACCACGGTTCGTCATTTTGAAAACAAGCGCCGAGCGGACTGATTTCCCATTTGGATTGGCAGAAGCAGGCGTGCCCTGCCAGTCGCCGCCGGATTCCGTCCAATGATTCCGCCAATGCTCGACGACGCCGGGCTTTCCGTCCGGATCCAGTCGCTGCACGTCGGCCCAATCCTGACTGTGGGCCTCACCAGTCGCGAGCACGACTCGTCCGTCACCGCCGACGTCCCAAGGCTGCTTTTCCGCGATGTCCTTCTTTGCCTTCGCCTGATAAAACCAAGCCAGCTTCGACGGAACGCCGCTTACGAAGTTGCGGTCGAGTTTCGCGACGAAATAGCCACCGTCATTTTCACCCGAGATGAAAACATCACCCGTTGCTGCGCCGGGAACATTGGTGGTTTTGATCCAACGAATGCTTTTCGCAACTCCACCCGGAACGGCGAGCGCCGTGCCGACCTTGCTCAAATCGGGACGCACCAGCAGAACAAACGCCGTCTTTCCGGAGCCGGTCGTGGCGGGCGTTCCGCCAAGTTCGACGCGCTTTGTTTCTGCCGGAAGCCAGTCGAGGTTATCCGCGCCACCCGCAATCAGGACTGCGCCTTCGGTGAGTGCATGAACACAGGTGAAGCGGACGTTTCCCTTGCCTCCAGCGTAAGCGAGAATGTCACTTTGCCCGTGTGCGATTGAGGCAGCAGCGATGGTCGCGACGAGTAATGGTCGTATCATAGTAAAATCAATTCCGCCGACGGCGCCCCGCCAGCAGTGCCAAGCCACCGAGCAAAAGCGCGGCGCTTCCGGGCTCGGGAATCACGTTGAAGATTGCCACATCGTTCCCACCAGTGAGATTGCTGGTTGCCTGAACTCCGGTCCAATCGGCGAGGTAGGTGATATTGCCGGTGTAACCGCCACCCAAGTTGACCGTGCCGCCCTCCGGCGCGCCGGAGAACGTCGATGCAAACGCGGCGGAGTCGGCACGCGTCAGGATATAGAAAATATCGCTCGGCGATGGCGCGAAGCCGCCAAAAGTAGAAAGCGAGAGTGTCGCAGAACCATCGAGGGAAACACTGCCCGTCGCATTCGTCACGTTGACCTGATCGTAGAACCCGTTTCCATCTCCGGCTGAAGCCCCGCCTATCTGAATCAAAAGAGTACCGGTGGAGGCAAAATTCAGCGAAGCTTCAAGATCGAGGGTCGCGGGCGTGGCTCTCGGCGAAAGGGTTCCAGCAATTGTCATCGAGCCAAGACCGCTCGCTCCTGCCCGGAGCGTCGCGCTACCGCTCAGCGTGCCGCTGATGGTCACTGCGGAGTCCGTAACCTGCACCAAACCGGCCCCCGTCCCGTCCCGCTCAATTGCGAGCGTATTTCCCGGCTGAACATCGGGAAAACTGGCGTTTGAGAATACCAGATTCAGTCCGTCGCGCGCTGCCAGTGTTAGGGTGCTGCTGCCTGTCTGGTCCCAATAGAATCCGCCCGTTCGCGACACGTTGCCCGTCGCCGCGGATGAAACACCGATCTTTCCGCCAGCCGTCGTAATCTCGAGCAGATTGACCTGAGTAATGCCGGACGTGAACGCGCCCGAGCCCGCACCGTACGTGAACGGCGAGAAGGCCCCGCTAAGCAGAGTGCCGCCGTTCACAGAAAGCGATCCTCGCCCGTAATCACCCGTGATGTCCAGCACACCGGCATCGATTCGTATGAAGCCCGCGCCGTTTTGTGGACCGCTGCTTGCGGGCGAAGCAAGGTCGCCATTCTTGAAGATCCACGTGCCACCGCCCGTTTTGACGAGGTCCCAGCGTGGAGTCGTGTTGGCGTTTCCGCGGGCTTCCGACGGCGATGTGGCATTCGCGCCGGTATCGAGAGTCAAGGTGCGGCCGGCTTCTACATCGACCGTCGTGTAGCCCGCATAGACCATTGATGCACTCGTGAACGATTGGTCGGCCGTGGTGATTTTCCACGTGCGCGACACCGGAATCCAGCCCGAGACGCTGCCCGTACTTGCCGTCCAAGTCGCGCCATCGGCACCAATGATGTTGTCGCCGTCGAATGCAGCGGTGCCGTTCACCAGCTTGTTTGCTGCGGTCGCTGTGATGAGCGTTCCCTGCCTGAGTGCCCATTGCAGATTCGCGTTCGTGCCGGTGTAGGAGACGTTGCCATCAATCACGAGCGTTCCTGCCCCGGCCTTGCTGTAAGTCTGCGTGCCGCCAGTGGAGTCGTTTTGAAAAGCGCTGCCCGAGCCAAACGAAAGCTGCCCGGCTTGAACCTGAACCGGCAGCGTGCTGCGGGCTCCGGTTATCGTCACGACGCCGGTCGACAAAACATTTCCAGCCCACACACCGAAACCGCTTTCACCTGCTGACGCGTTCGCCCCATGCGCGACGGTGAATGAGCGCGTAAATGTCTTCTCTCCGACACCCTGATTTTCAAACATTAGAAGCCCCGCTTCCCCATTGTTTCCTGTGCCGATCGTAATTGCCCCGGTGCCGAAAACCAGGTCGTCGGTTCCGATGACGATGGCACCGCCTGCGAGCGAGACGCCTGACGGATTGATGTTCAGCGAGGAAAACGAGTTGCCCAAGTTTGAGAGTCTAAGCGTTCCTCCGGCGGTTGTACTACCTCCGCCGATGTTCAATGGAAACGAGCCGCTGATTGCACCGCTAATCTCGTGGATCGGCCCTTCAATCGTCCAGTTCGATACGTTCTCCCGGTTTCCGCCGTTCAATCGGATGCTGCGAGTTGCGGTCAGGACGGTGCCTTGGGCGATGACGATTCGTCCGTTTGCGAAGAGTGACTTGTCATCGGCACGAGCCCCGGCACCGAGCGCGAAATCGCGATTGAACACCGCACCGGCCGTGATCGTTCCGTACGGAGCATTCACATCGGAGTTGATCGAAATCGTGACATCGGAGCCGCGCGCAGCGAAGCCACCACCACCGCCCGAGATTCCCCATGTATCCGCAGTTCCGGCTGACGCCCGGTAGCCACCGGTTCGGTCCGCCGTAAAATCATTCCACGACAGACCATCCAGCACAATCACGCCTCCGCTCAGATTCAGCCACCCGTTAAAGATGCGATCCATCGCGGTCAGCGATGTCGCGCCCCCGGAGATTACGGTGGCGCCGCCGAGGTTCGGAGTTCCGCCTCCGCCCGCCGCCCGAGTCAATGTGAGAAGCGATGCGCTCGTTGTGAACTGCCGGGCGGTTCCGTCGTCGCTCAGCGCAAAACTCATCACCACACGCGATGGATTCGTGCCGCCGCTTCCGTTGGTGATTAAACGGCTTCCGCCGAGGACAAGACTGCCGCTGCTGTTGCCAAAGAACAACGTGCGTGGCGACGGCTGCAGCGAAAGTTGCGCCGGAGCGGGCGGGGTTGGAACAACGTCGTTGCTCCCGTTGATTCGGATTTCCGCGTTCGTCCCCGCCTTCGCTGCGTCCCAAGCGTAGTCGTTCCCGGAAGACGTGGGATTCCAATAAACGTCACCATTTCCGAGAAATATCCCCGACGTTCCCGCATTGCGAAAATTTACCGCCATCGGGTTTCCACCCGTGGGCGTGGCGTTACCGGTCCAGAACGTGTAAGGCGTGGCCGCGGAGTTTGTGTTGAGCCAGAGATTCCGGTTATTGCCGCTCAGATCAATCAGCCCGCCCGTCTGCGCGGACGGAGACATCAGCATGATTCCCGAGTCGGTTCCCGGCGTTATCGTTCCTGTGTAAGCGCTGTTGTTTCCGCCGAGTCGTAAAGTGGGTAGATTCGTTCCGTTGGATGCGATTGCGGCACCGATAGTGATCGCGCCGCTCCCGCTGAGGTTGCCATTCAAACTCGTCACGGCATTGACGTTTGCCGCCGTGCTCCAGGTCTGCGGACCACTTACGGCGATATTGTTCAAAACAGTGACAGGTCGCCCGGCCGTCGCGTTGTTGTTTGTCAAACCGCCGGTCAGCGTGATGCTGTTTCCAGTGATTGTCAGCCCGCTGGCAGGCAGCGTCGTATTGAAAGTCAAGGAAGCCACCGACGTGAGGCTCAGATCGTTATTGATCACCGAACCGGATACGAATCCGCTGCCGAAAGTCAGCACGGCGCCATCTGCCGGAGCCGCATCCCAGTTGGCAGAACTCCAGTTTGCATCGGTGCCTGCGCCGGTCCACGTGCTTTGAGCGAAAACGCTGGATGCGATGGAAAGCCCCGCAAACGCGAGGGCTGCGGCTGTTTTTGAGGTGAGGATGGATTTCATGTTTGGTGGTGTGGGAATTTTGAACGGAGTGAGAGCCGGCAGGCCCGTCAGCGTTTGTCGGACCGGGCCCGCAGTTCACCGGGCGGAGGAAGATTCGGGCGCTCCGGCGGATACAGTTGCGATTGCGGAACGACCTCGATGGGCTGGCTCAAGCTTTGCCAGAAGAGCGAGACGTTCGCCTGCATCGTTCGCTCACAATACTCGACGCGGATTTTGTGTTTGCGTCCGGCAGTAAGTTCGACGGGCTGGGTGTAAAACTTCTTCGCGTTATTGCTGTCCCATGCGTCCAGAATCTGGCGGTCGTCTATCCACATTCTTACGCCGTCATCCACAACGAGCAGAAACGTATAACTCTCGGTAAACCGGGGCTCGATGTAACCCGTCCAACGCACACCGAAGTGCTCGGGATGCGATTGCGTCACCGGAGTCGGCGCACCTTTCCCCCATTGGAATCGCAGGCGGGAATCCACCCGCTCATAAGCCGGCGGTTCGGTGTCCATCTTCTGGTAGTTGTGATTGTAGTATTCCCCGAGCAGCCCGATGCCCTTTCCATCACCGGGCCAATCGCGCGAAACCGGCGCCGCGGCATCCGATGCGGAAGCAAACTGACCCGCGGCGACATCCGCCGAACCACGAGCGTCGGAATCGGACAGCACGACACGCCCCTCGCTGACGCGCAACTGCGTCGCATTCCCGCTGCGGTGGAGCGAAAACTTTGTTCCCGTGATCCGAGCCGTGGCATCGGCAGTCTTAAAGAAAAGCGGCGGCTTCCCCGCGCGGGAAACGACATCGGCACTGAGACCGCCGGACTTCAATTCGCAGACCTCCGCGTCGGCCCACGAAAGATCGCTCATTTCAGCAACGGCAAGCCGTGCGTTTTCGCTCGTCCACTGGACGTCTGCCGAGGACTCAAACCCCACAAGCAAACGCTCCCCCGTACGAATCACCTCGCCCGCCTTCGCCGCGCGCTTCTTCCCCTCCACAAGAATCTGCACGTCCCCTTTCAGCGAAACGATTTCTCCGATAGGAACGGCGTCTGTCTTGAAAAGAAACGCCGCCCCAAGCCCGAGAGCAGCCACAGCCACCGCCGCCATCATCCATGTCCGTGCCTTCCGCGCGACGGTTGAACGGACAGTCACGGCAGGACGCACCGGGCTAACGGAAACGGGAATCCGCGACATCACGCCGGATACGATCCGACGCTCCATTTCCGACTGCAGCCAGTTCATGGTCGGCGTAACGGCGTCGACTTTCCGGAGTCCGCGCAGCATGGCCTCGACTTTCATCAGCGCCAGGCACTCCGTCCGGTTCTGCGGAGATGAAACGAGATCCATCAACTCCGTGATTTGCTCGGAGGAAATCTCTCCATCCACCAGCAGCAGTGTTAGCTCGGTCGTTCTGTACATGCCGGACTCCTTTCGATGCACTCCCTCAAGAGTGCCCGCGCCCGATTCAGCATGACACGCACGGCATCCGCAGATCGCGATAAACGTTCACCAATTTGTGCAAACTCCTCGCCATCCACGTAGCGCCGCCGAATCACATCGGCCATCGGCTCGCCAAGCTTCTCGATGCATCTCGCGAGTTTATCCTCCATTTCAGCGCGAACGTCATCGGATGACTGATCGGCCATCTCAACGAGCAGCAATTCTTGATAAACATCCAGCCGCCGTCCCTCCCGCTCAATTCGGCGGAACTCCATTTTCACCTCGTTGCGAGCCATCGTGCGAATCCACGGTCCGAACTCCCGGGCAGTGTCGAATGAGTCCAGCGCGACAAATGCCTTGATGAATACCTGCTGGACGAGGTCTTCCGTTCTGTGAAAACCGCTCAACATTGCGGCCATCACCTTCCAGACGTCACTCTGATAACGACGCACCAACTCAGCATAAAGCTCCCGCTGTCCCGAGCGGATCGCTTCAATAAGTTCTGAATCGGAAGACACCTCCATCACTTCCCATTATGCCGGACGCTGAAAAGGAGAACGAGAATTCTGCATGGTGAAACCGCCGCTCGCTTTTGACAGAAATCCGAAGTCGCCAGACGCTTGACCGGCCCGCTATTGTCGGCCGCAAATGTTCAAGAAGCGCTACTCACGACCGGGCACCGCACCGGCCACCTTGAATCCCCTGCCATCGGCAGCGGGCACGCCGGTTCTACGGTTCATGGAATACGGTCCCGATCATATTTCTGAATCGGTCATTCGCAGCGTTTCGGAGCTCCCGGCCGAGGTAATGAAAGGGAACGTTCTCTGGATCGAACTGAACGGCCTGGCCGATGTGAATCTCCTCAAGGCATTGGGCGAACGATTCAATCTCCATCCTCTCGCGCTGGAGGACGTTCTCAACGTCGGCCAACGCCCGAAATTTGAAACCTACGAGAACCATCTCTTCATCATCGCCCAAATGATTTACAATGAGGGCACCGAAACCCTCTGCGGCGAGCAGGTGAGCATTTTCGTCGGCGAGAATGTGCTCATCAGCATTCAGGAGGACCACGAAACGGATGTGTTCGAGCCGGTGCGACAGCGCATTCGCGTCGGAGGCGGCTACGTTCGAAAGATGGGGCCGGACTATCTCGCATACGCGCTGCTCGACGCGATCGTGGATCACTGCTTCCCGGTGCTCGAGATCATCGGTGAAGCGCTGGAGGAGATGGAAAATGAAGTTCTGAACAAACCGAACCCGCGCACCGTGGGAACCGTTCACAATTTCAAGCGGACGCTGATGCAACTCCGTCGTTTCGTCTGGCCGGAGCGCGACGTCGTCAGCGCGATGCTCCACAGTGACTCGCAGGTCATCCGGAAGGAAACCCGTATCTTTCTCCGGGATCTCTACGATCATACCGTCCAGATTATGGACCTCATCGAAGCATACCGCGAAGTCACGACGGGGCTCTTCGAGATGTACCTCAGCAGCGTCAGTCTGCGGACCAATGAAATCATGCGCGTCCTCACGGTCATCTCCGCGATTTTCATTCCGCTCACATTCATCGTGGGTCTTTACGGAATGAACTTCCAACCCACTACAACCGCCGGCGACGCCGCACCTGCCAATATGCCGGAACTGCACTGGAAATACGGGTATCCTCTGGTCCTCGGCGTCATGGCACTCATCGCCGCAGGACAGATCTATTTCTTCAAACGAAAGAAGTGGATGTAGCCCGGCATGCTAATCGTACACACCAGCAACCGTCTGGAATCGCTCGCCGCGGCTCTGGCAGACCTTGTGCGAAGCAAGCCGCTTCCGCCACTCGAAGCCGAGACGGTGGTAACCCAGAGTATCGGAATGAGCCGATGGCTCGCCCTGACCCTCGCGGAAGAGTTGGGCGTTGCTGCGAACATTCGCTTTCCGTTTCCGGCAAAGTTCGCGACTGCCGAACTGTCACGATTGCTCCCCGCCCTTGCGGTCCCCGCGTTCCTTGAAAGGGAATTTCTCCCTTGGCGAATCCATTCCATCCTCGATGAATTGCTTCCACTCCCGGAGTTCAAAACGCTCGGAGACTACGCCGAGGGCGATTCCCGTAAACAATGGGATATCTGCAAGCAACTAGCCGCCACTTTTGATCGCTACATCGCCCATCGTCCGCAGATGCTCCGCGAATGGGATGCCGGCAAATCCGACCCCGCGCACGGCTGGCAATGCAAGCTCTGGAAGTCAATTACCCGCGGTGGATTGCACCCCGCTGCATTGCTGCAACGAGCCGCCCAACTCGCTTCAGCGCCACCCGCGCCGCGTTGCTCTATTTTCGGACTTAGTTCGCTGGCACCCACGTATCTTGAGTTTCTGGAAGTTTTATCGACCCACAGGGAAGTTCATTTGTTCATGCTCGCGCCGACGCGGCACTATTGGGGGGATGTCAAAAGCACTCGGGAAAAAGCCCGCTTCCTTCGCTGGTGCGAGCGCCGGAATATCTCGGCGGATGCTTTATCAATCGAGGAAGGCCATCCGCTGCTGGCAAGCCTCGGAAAGGTGGGTCGCGACTTCCA
>SXWH01000066.1 GCA_005791535.1 Verrucomicrobiaceae bacterium
CGCACCGAATCCCCTGCTCCAGCCAGAAACACGCACGTCGTCGCCGCCGGTGAAACAGTGTATTCCATCGCGAGAAAACACGGCCGCGATCCCAAGCTCCTCCTTTGGCTGAACCGCATCGAGGAAACCGAACCGCTCCCCATCGGCAAAGTGCTTTTCATCGGCGACGCCCCTTCGCGCCCGGCCGGAGAATAGCGATGCCCTTTGGCGAAACCGGATGACCGGTCGCCTTTCCTAAAGTTTCCGCCAGCGGATATTCCGGTAAGCTCCCGTGGTCCGCCACGTCGCGAATCCGAACGGCTTTGAAATCTCGATTTCGCCCGCGCGCATGCCGAGCGTTTTGCCTTCAAGTTCCAAATCCACGACCTTCTCTTTGTCGATGGTGACCTCCAGTTTCTCCTTCGTGACCTTCACGCGAACGGCGTACCACTGCCCATTCTTGTAGTTCTTAAACTGCGTCGTTTCGTTCTCACTCGCGTTCTCGCCGCCGACGCACGAGATGCCCGTGACCGTTCCGCCCCAACCGCCGGCAATCAGCGTCACGTGGCTCTCACCAATCGGGAAAGTGAACCCGACAAAAAAGTCGTCGCCCTGCACACGCATCGCATCAAAAGCGACCTCGTAGTCCATCGTTGCGGGCGCCTTCTCCAAATTCACGCCGGTCATGTCGCCGCCCTGCGGCAGAATCAACTGACCGTCTTTCACCGCGATGTCGGCCTTGCCTGCGAAGTCCGTCTCCTTCCATTTCCCGAGGCCCTTGCCATCGAAAAGCGATTCCCATTTTTCATCAGCCGCAGCCGCAGGCGCAGCGGCGGAATCGGCGAGCAGTGGACGCAGTTGCGCGAGCACCGCGGGCACGGCTTTCCACGGATTCTCCTTCGCCTCGTATTCGAGCGTCACAAAGCCCTGATACTTCGCCGCGCGCGGGATGCTGATGATCCGGCCGAGGTCCGCGGGCGTCTTTTCCGCCGCTCCGCGTGGTTTGATTTCCGTCTTGATCTGCACGTTCACCGCATACGGCGCGATCTTCGCGAGGTCGCCGTACGGGTCGGCGGTTTGGAAGTTTCCGCTGTCGAAATTGATGCCCACCCACGGCGACTTCACCGCTTTGACGATGTCCACCAGATCATCGGCCTCGGCGACGATTCCGTGGTGGTTCTCGATACCGAGGAAAATCCCGTGCTCTCCCGCATACGCGCCGCATTCCTCAAGCTGCTCGATGCAGTCCTTCTTCGCCTGCTCCAGAGTCCCGCCCTTTGGCACGGAGCCCGCGAAGACACGGATGTGCGGCGCCCCCATCAGCACCGCCTTGTCGATCCATTCCTTCACGTAGGCCACCTGCTTGTCGCGCTCGGGACCGGCGGGATTTGTGAACGTATTCCCCACGCTCGTTCCGGAGATGGTCACGCCCCGCAGATGCGCCTGCCGCCGAATTGCGAGCAACTGCTCGTTCGTCACGTCCTTCGGGAAATAATAGCTCGTAAGTTCCGCGCCATCGACGCCCCATTCGGCGCAATGGTCGATGAACTTCTCCATCGTCAGCGTACGCGGGCCATCCACCGGGTCCTGCTTCGAAGATGAGTGCGCCATGTAATCGCGGAACGAATACGCCGCGAGCCCGAGCCGGAAGCGCGGCGCGCTGCGTTGGAACGGCTCGATCGCATGGACAAAGGGCGCGAGCATTCCGGTGGCGATGGTGGTTTGGAGAAAACGACGGCGGTTGATCATGGCGCGACCAAAGCGGAAACTCCCGCGCCGCGCGATAAGATTCCTTTCGCCCACGCCGCCGATTCCATTACACACGCTGCCATGCCTGACCTCGTCAAAGACCTCGCCGCAATCATCGCTCCGGAACGCGTGCTGCACAGCCGCGAGGACCTTCTCGCATTCGGCTACGATGGAACCGCCGCGCTGCACGGAACGGCGGTCGCCGTGGTTATGGCGCGCACGCCGGAGGAAGTGCAGGCCGTCGTACGCTACTGCGCGGAGCATCGCGTCCCGCTCGTCGGGCGTGGCAGCGGAACGGGCCTGAGCGGCGGAAGCGTGCCGGTGAACGGCTGCGTCATTCTTTGCCTCACGCAGATGGACCGCGTGCTGGAGCTCGACGAGAAGAACCTCACCATTCTCGTTGAATGCGGAGTCGTCACCGCGAAGGTCGCCGAAATCGCCGATGCCGCGGGGCTGCTTTATCCACCGGACCCCGGCTCGATGCGCATCAGCACGATCGGCGGCAACGTCGCGGAGAACAGCGGCGGGCTGCGCGGGCTGAAATACGGCATCACGCGCGATTACGTCATGGGAATGGAGGTCGTGCTCGCCGACGGTTCGCTCGTCTGGCTCGGCAACAAATGCGTGAAGGACGTCGCGGGATATTCGATGAAGGACATCTTCATCGGCAGCGAAGGCACGCTCGGAATTATCACCAAAGTCCTGCTCAAGCTCGTGCCGCGTCCGCAGGCGAAGAAGACGATGCTCGCGACGTTTTCGCGGATGGATGCGGCGGCCGATACGGTGTCGGCGATCATCGCCGCGAAAATCATTCCGTGCACGCTGGAGTTTCTCGATCGCATCACGCTGAACTGCGTGGAGGATTACGCAAAGATCGGACTGCCCCGCGATGCCGAGGCTATTTTGCTCATGGAGGCGGACGGCCATCCTGCGGCGGTGGATGACCAAGCCGCGCAGATGGTCGCGATTGCGCGACAGTGCGGGGCCACGGACGTGCAGGTCGCGCAGAATGCCGAGGAATCCACGCGACTTGCCAGTGCGCGCCGGACGGCATTCAGTGCGCTCGCGCGGGTTTCGCCGACGACCATTCTCGAAGATGCCACCGTGCCGCGCAGCGAGCTCGCGAAGATGATCCGCTTCGTGCAGGAAGTCGGCGCACGGCATCGGCTGAAGATCGGGACATTCGGCCACATGGGCGACGGCAATCTTCACCCGACCTTCCTCACGGATGAAAAGAACCTCGATGAAATGGCCCGCGTCGAAATCGCGATGAAGGAAATCTTCGACTTCGCAATCAGCCTCGGCGGCACCATCACCGGCGAGCACGGCGTAGGCATCGCGAAAAAGCCCTTCCTGCCCGCGGCCATCGGCGAGGCCAGTCTCGGCTTGATGAAAAAACTGAAGGCCGCACTCGATCCGCTCGGGATTCTGAATCCCGGGAAGATTTTCGATTGAAGCGCAAAAAAGAAGCGGGACGACCTTTCGATCGTCCCGCTTGAGTTCTGAAATGTCGCGTGCGCCTTATTTATCCGCGAGCGCTGCGACGCCCGGAAGGACCTTGCCTTCGAGCAGTTCAAGCGATGCGCCGCCACCGGTGCTGATAAACGTCATCTTGTCGCCGACGCCCGCTTTTTTCACAGCCTTCACGCTGTCGCCGCCGCCGATGATCGTCTTGGCGCTCGTGTTCGCCGCGATGGCGTGTGCGATGTCGAACGTTCCCTTTGCGCACGCCTTCACTTCAAAGACGCCCATCGGTCCGTTCCAAATCACCGTCTTTGCCTTCGCGATTTCCGCGGCGAAAAGCTTCACGCTCTCGGGCCCGATGTCCACGCCTTCCCAACCGTCGGGGATGTTGCCGTTCACCTCGGTGTATTTCGTGTTGCCCACGGTCTTCGCGTCGAAATCGAAAGCATCCGTGATCATCGCATCCACGGGCAGCAGCAGCTTCACGCCGCGCTCCTTCGCCTTGTCGAGCGCCGCCTGCGCGATCGGCTCCCACTCCGGCTTGTAGAGGCTCTTGCCGAGCGTGATTCCCTCGACAAGCTTGCGGAAGGTGTAAGCCATTCCACCGCCGATGATGATCGTATCCGCCTTCTCGAGCAGGCGGTTGATGACGGCGATTTTGTCGTTCACTTTCGCGCCGCC
>SXWH01000067.1 GCA_005791535.1 Verrucomicrobiaceae bacterium
CCACCTGTTCACGCACGCATTCTTCAAGGCGCTGCTCTTCCTCGGTGCAGGTGCAGTCATTCACGCGCTGCATCACGAGCAGGACATCTGGAAAATGGGCGGCCTATCCAAACATATGCCGAAGACGACCGTGACCTTCGCAATCGGCACCGCGGCGCTCACGGGATTCCCGTTGCTGGCGGGATTCTGGTCGAAGGATTCCATTCTCGCCGCAGCGAGTGAAAAGAGCACGCCGCTCTACATCATCGGCCTCTGCGTCGCGGTCCTCACCGCATTCTATATGACCCGCCTTTTCGTAGTTGCGTTCCTCGGCAAGCCACGCACCGAGGCTGCGCATCACGGTCATGACTGCCCCACCCGGATGACGGTCCCGCTCCTGATTCTCGCCCTGCTCAGCGTTATCGCCGGTTTTGTCCCGGAGAAATGGTTCTTCTCGGCGCACCAGCATTTCCATTGGAACATCGCCATCCCGGCGACCATCGCATTTGCCGTCGGCACCGCCATCGCGTTTTCGCTCTACAATGGCAAGGACAAGGACCCGATTTCCGTATCCGCTTTCCGCAACAAGTTCTACCTGGACGAAATTTACGGAGCGATCGTCGCTGGAACCCAGGATGTTTTCGCCTACATCGCCAACGCGATAGATGGCCTCATCAGCGGCGTCGTGCGACTCGCCGGCATGGCTGCATGGGGAACCGGCTTCGTCCTCCGCCTCCTGCAATTCGGAAATGTCCAGGGCTACTCCTTCGTCTTCGGCCTCGGGGTCGTGGGCCTCATCTACTACGTCGTATTCCGCTGATTATGGCCGCTTCAACACCTTGGATGCTCTACGCGCTTGTTACTCTCGTCGTCGTCGCCGTCGTCGCGGCCATCGTCCACTTCACATCGAAGAACTAAATGAACGTTCTTAATTTCATCGTCCTGCTGCCCATCGTAAACGCGATCGTCATCGCGCTCGGTGCGCCCGCAAGAAAGAGCGCGTTGCTCTCTGCATGGACGCAATTTGCTCTGACAATCGTCGCTCTTGCCGGCTATAAACCGAAAACGCCCGGCGGCTTCGACTTCGGCTCAAAATGGGATGTCGCTCCTGAATGGGGACTAAGCCTTGCATTCGGGGCTGATGGACTCTCGCTCGTGATGCTGCTCCTCACCGCTCTCGTCACCGTCGCAGCCGTCTGGGTGACGCCAAAAATCGAGAAGCGCGAGAATCTTTTCTATGCGTGCGTGTTGCTCATCAGTGGCGGCGCGGCGGGCGCGTTTGCATCCACGGACCTGTTCTTCTTTTACGCATTCCACGAACTCGCACTTATCCCAACCTTCCTCCTCATTGGCATTTGGGGCACCGGAGCACGGCAGGTCGCGGCTTGGAAAATCACCATTTACCTCGCAGTCGGCAGCGTTGTGCTGCTCGTCGGGCTTGCGAAACTGTATCTCGCGTTCCCCGAAGGTGCGCGCTCGTTCGATATGCTCAAGATGGCTGAGTCCCGTGCGCTCATCCCTGCAGCGGAACAGGGAAGCATATACATCTGGCTGCTCATCGGGTTTGGCATCCTCATTTCACTTGTCCCATTCCATTCATGGGCCGCGCCAGCCTACGCGAGTGCTCCGACACCGGCGGCGATGCTCCACTCCGGCGTGCTCAAAAAGTTCGGTCTTTACGGTCTCATTCGCATCGCTGTTCCGATGCTGCCCGAAGGAGCGAAAGTCTGGATGAATCTCCTGCTCGTTCTGCTCGTTGCGAATATCATCTACATCGGCCTCGTTACCATCGCGCAGAAGAAGCTCGACTGGATGCTCGCTTACTCGTCCGTCATGCACATGGGTTACATCTTCCTCGGCATCGCCGCGGGAAATGCAATCGGTGTCAGCGGCGCATCGCTTCTCATGCTCGGTCACGGCCTCAGCATCGCGGCGCTGTTTGCAATGTGCGGATACATCCGGCAGAACAATCCATCCCTCGCATTCACCAGTCTAGGCGGTCTTGCGAAACAAGCGCCGTTCCTCGGCTACGCGTTCGGAATGGCTGCTTTCGCCAGCATCGGGCTTCCGGGCTTTGCAAACTTCGCGAGCGAAATGATGGTGCTGTTCGGGGCCTTCAAATCCGGAACTGTCGCTGGCTCGACGCATTTTGGTGCTACACAGTTCGCGACTGTCTTCGCACTGTGGGGCGTTGTGATCAGCGCGGTGTATATGCTCCGCGCTTACCGTCAGATTTTTCAGGGCGAACCAAATGCAAATGTGGCCTCGTTCAAAGACCCCGGATGCAGTGTTCGCTCGAGCGTCATCCTCCTTCTCGCTGCACTGCTCATTGTGGGCCTCTGGCCCAAATCGCTACTCAACTTTATTCAACCAAGCGTGGAGGCGCTCATTGGAAAATAGGCCATGCAACAAATCATCCCTGCCATCACGCTTGAAGTTTCAGTCCTGCTCCTCGGACTGTTCATGATTTTTGCCGAGGCGTTCAGCAAGTCCGCGGACCGGTCGCATCTCGCGCGCTACGCGATAGCAGTGTTGCTCGCGCTAACCGGTTTTTCGTTTTTCACGATACAACCTCCGTCCCAGATTCCTGCCGGGAGTATGTGGAACTTCTACTCGGTGGACGCGACGGGAATGTTCTTTAAGCGCATCGCCCTCGTAACTACCGCCGTCGTTCTCGTCATGGCGCTCGAATACCGCACCGTGCTGGCGAAGTTCATCCCGGGCGTGGAAGAAGGGCGGGGGACAGGCGAGTTCTACAGCCTGCCGGTGTTTATCTGCGCAGGACTGATGTTCATGGCTTCCGCGGTGGATTTCATTCTCATCTTTGTGGCGCTGGAGCTTGTGACCATCGGCTTCTACATTCTGGTGGCCTATATGCGGCGGCACGAGCAATCGCTCGAAGCCGGCGTGAAATACCTGATCCTCGGCGCTCTGAGCACTGGATTCCTCGTCTATGGAATCACGTGGATTTTCGGACTCACAGGCCAGACCCACCTCGACAAGGTGAAGGACGCGCTCGTCGCTGGCTTTGCACCCGGTGGTGCGTTGGCTGGAAATGAAACAGCGCTGCTTTTCGGTGTGATGCTTATCCTTGTCGCACTCGGATTCAAAATTGCCGCCGCACCTTTCCAGCTTTGGGTGCCGGACGTTTATCAAGGAGCTCCCACGCCCGTTACGGCTTTCCTTAGCGTCGGCAGCAAGGCTGCCGGCTTCATCGTCCTTGTTCGCGTGCTCATCGTATTCCTCGCAGTTCCGGCGATTCAGGCGAAGGTGGTCGCGGTGTTGGCGTTGCTTGCGATTCTCACGCTTATCTATGGGAACCTTGCGGCAATGCCGCAGGATAATCTCAAGCGGCTTTTTGCTTACTCGAGTATCGCACATGCGGGCTATCTCCTCGTCGCATGCGCTGCAATGGGAACGCACGCATCGAGCGCGAAGGAAGCCATCAGCTTCTATCTTGCGGGATATCTCGTGATGACCTTGCTGTCGTTCCTCATTCTGGTTACGGTTTCGCGCCAATCCCGCGGTGACGACATTCGCCACTTCGCTGGTCTTGCGAAACGCAACCCGGTCCTCGCATTTTGCATGACTGTTGCGATTGCGAGTCTCGCGGGCATTCCGCTGACGGCTGGTTTTTTGGGAAAATTCCTCGTTTTCAAGGTGGCCGTGGCCTCCAAGCAGTGGGCATTGATTGGTGTCGGTATCGTCGCGGTGGGTGCAGGATTCTACTATTACATCCGGGTCATCGCCTCGATGTATTGGGATGAACCGAACGACCGGACGCCTGTCACGGTCGGTCCCTTGACGAGAATCGTCACCGTTGCGCTGACCGGCCTCGTCTTTGTTCTCGGAATCTGGCCCGCGCCCGTCCTCGACCAGCTCTCCGAGCGACCCGCGGCCGCGGTCGTGCACAAATAAGCAAAGGATGCAGGCGGGAGGAGGATTCCGCCTCAACGGGATGTTTGCCCGATTCACACTGGTGAACGAAGCCGCTTCCCATTTAACCGCAAAATCGCAACCTTGCATCTAATGGAGCGCGCATTCCTGCTGGCCTCGACCGTATGTTTTTTCTTCGGCTTCGCATACACGATGTATGCGTTGGGTGCGCGCTTGTTGCGGCCTTCGCGTTGGAGTCTGGCCATTATGTCCGTTGGTTTCGTTTTTCAGACGGGTTTCCTCCATCTGCGCGGCCAGGTCGTCGGCCGGTGTCCGCTCACCAATCTGTTTGAAGTTCTCGTGTTCCTCTGTTGGGCGATTCTGCTGCTGTATTTCGTTGTTGGCGGGACATACCGGCTCTCGTTGCTCGGCGCGTTCACGGCCCCACTCGTTTTTCTTTTGCAGACAGTTGCACAGCTATTGCCATCCGCTGGTTTGCCCGCTGAAGCAAAACCCAGCGCTGGATTCTGGCCGGAGCTTCATGCGGCGCTCGCCTTGATCGCTTACGGCGCTTTCGCGTTGTCGTGCGTTGCTGGCGTCATGTACCTCGTTCAGGAGCGCCTGTTAAAGAAACACCGACTGAACTCGTTTTTTCACTCCCTGCCGCCGATTGCCGATCTCTCGATTGCGTTGCAGCGTGTGATGTTGGCGGGGTTCGTACTTCTATCGGCAGGCCTTTTCTCAGGACTCATGGCGGGTTTGCTTTCATTTTACAAAGCGACACTAATCGTCTCGGCATTTGTGTGGGCGCCGTACGGCATTCTTCTCGTCTTGCGTTGGCGTCGGACGTTCTCCCCGCGACGGTTTGCGTGGATGGCTGTCGGAGCTTTCGTGCTCGCGCTGTCCACGCTTGGCGCGCTGAACTACTTTCATATCAGCCGGTGATGGAAATCGTCTGCATCGGTCTCAGTCACAAAACTGCTCCCGTCGAGGTTCGGGAGAAATTCGCGATTGGCGATATCCATCTCGGCGAAGTCTCCGCGACGCTTGCGAAAATGGGTGATTTGCGTGAAGCGGTTGTGGTTTCGACATGCAATCGCGTCGAGTACTACGCCGCCGCCGAGGATGGTGCGAAGGCGATACGCATGCTGGAAGCTTTTGCAGAGGAACGTGCCGGACAGTCCGCTGGTTCCGCGCTATTCCGCCATCGTGGAGACGATGGCATCCGTCATCTATTCCGTGTTGCGAGCGGGCTCGACAGCATGGTTCTCGGCGAGACAGAGATTCTGGGGCAGGTCAAAAAAGCGTATTCCGCAGCGCAGGCGGATGGGGCCACTTCCCGCTGCCTCAACAAACTGTTTCAACGCGCGTTCAATGTCGCCAAGGAGGTTCGCACTCAAACATGCATTACGCGCGGAGCGGTGAGTGTCGGCAGTGTTGCAGTCGAACTTGCAGAGAAAATCTTCGGCAAACTGGACCACTGCAATGTGATGATTCTTGGTGCCGGTGAGACGGCTGAGATGACTGCCAAGTCCCTTCAATCCCGCGGCGCAAAAGCCATTTTCGTTTCAAACCGCACGTTCGAACGCGCCGCCGCACTTGCTGAATCCCTGGGCGGTCGGGCGATTCACTTCGATCAATGGGACGCCGAGTTCGCTGAGATCGACATTCTCATTGGCTCAACCGGCGCGCCGCACGCTGTCGTCCCGAAACGGAAACTGGAACCGCTCATGGCCCTGCGTCCGGATCGTCCGCTGTTCTGCATCGACCTCGCGGTTCCCCGGGATTTCGAAGCGAGCGTAAATGACCTCGACGGTGTCTATCTCTACGACATCGATTCACTGCAGGAGAACGCCAATCAAGGCCTCCGCGTCCGCCAGACCGAACTCGGGCGATGCGAACAGATCATTGACGGTCACGTTCAGGAATTTTCCGGCTGGCTTGCCGCTCCCGTGCCTAATTTCAGCGCGCCCCGCCTGAAGGCCTAAATCGAAATCGCCTGAGCGAGCTTGCCGCTGATTGCTTCCATGCGCCGCAGCATGACTTCTCCCGTGCGCCGCATCAATTCGTAGCCGAGCGCCGGATCAAAGTCGCACTCTTCCCGCAGCAGCACGCCGTAAAAGAAAATCGCCTCCACGGGAGTCTGCGCGGTTGCTGTGAAATGAAGATTGTCCGGCGAAAAGAACCACGAGAATCCGAGTGGGTCGCCCGCCCGCAAATCCTGAATTGGCACCATCTTTCCAGCCGCGTTGTATTCCAGCAGCACACGACCGGAGGTAATGATGTAGAATCGGTTCGCCAAGTCGCCCTGCCGGAGCATCGCCTGACCGGGTTCGAAATGGGATCGCTTCGAGTATCGCGCGACCTGCGCAAGATGCTCCGCGCTCAGTCCGTGAAAGAAGGGAATGCGATCCAATTCCTCGACGCTCACCGGCTGGCTTTCCGGGTTTCGCTTCGGATGGGATTCCGGTGTGTCGTCGGGTTCGTACATGGCTCCGGGAATCTCTTCGTTATTCATTTGCAAAGGATAGCACCCCGCGGGCGTGCCGGCTCACCACTGGTTGGCTGAGAGTGATGCAGGGTTGCTCGAAGCCCGTGGTTCTGCGGCAGGATCAGGTACCCGAAAGATCGCTTGCTAGCCGCCTCAACACGCCGGCTTCGTCCACAAACTCCCGCACCCTTTCCTCCACCGTTTTCGGAATCGCATCCAGCGGATTCCGGACATCCGAAAGCAGCCCTGCAATTGAACCGCTCCATCCGGATTCCTCGGCGAGACCGGCAAATGCCACGCATTTCTGCCCATCGTCCTTGATGATGCCCAGTTCCGCGATCAGCCAGCTTAGCGCGTAGAAATGGGGAGCTTCGAATCGCAGCGGCTGCGTTCCGACTTGGGGCGGTGGTAGGGCGTTGAAGCGCGATTCCACGACGGCTGTGGTCAAATACCGACGGAGCACGGCGTCTGGACGCGCTATCGGCTTGAGTTGCACGAGCCCCTCGAGGCTTTGAGCGTAGATGCTGAACCACCGGATTTTCCTGCGGAACTCGTGGACGCCATCCTCGAGTTCTTCAAAATCGAACACGCCTTCGTGATACGCGCTTTCCAATTCCTGCAGTTCTTCCACGAGGAAATCCCGCACGTCATGACGATCCCTTTTCGCTTCATGCCAGTCCACTTCTGCAAGTTCTTCGAGCATTGTGGCGAGCCGCTCTAAGTCGTTTGCCAGCCACGCGCCATCGCGCAGAATGGTTTCGAGCGCATCGAGTTCCGTGCGGAGATGACGCTCGATTCCGGCCAGCATCACGGACGGGAAATCCTTCATACCCACCGCCGCTTTCCTCCAGCCATCCCAGTAGTCCACTGCACCGAGTTGATCCTCGAGCGCTTTGATCGGCTCCGCCATCTTCTTGAACGGCTTTTTGTCCTGCGCCTTTTTGTAAATTCGGCAGAGCGCCTGAAGTTGAAACAGCCACTGTCGGGCGGGTGTTGAATAAAGTGCCGGTGCCGCAACGCGTGCAGCGGCAGCTTTTTCAAGGCACGGCTGCAGCCGGGAAAGTTGCACGATGAAACAGCGGTGCCCGGGCGGGAGAGGGCGTGTTGCGGTTGCGGCGAGAATTTCGGCGGTCGATGGCATTGCGAAGACGCTCTATTTGCCGCCTACGAGGATTTTCGCCGCTGCGTCCGCTGGAGAATCTCCGTGCAGCGTGTGCAGGCTCCAGCGGGTCTGGAACGCGGCACCTTCGCGGGCGGGCCGGAGCGGTGACAGGAGTTCGAGTTCGATGTACTGGCGCGGCGGCGGGAGGTTGTGGTGGTAGTATTCCACCGAGAGTCCGGCACCGTTTGTGCCCTCCGGATATTGTGAATTTGGGTCGGCGGGAATCCACTGTGTCGCGGGCTCGCCGGGCTTCGGGTTCCTCACACGCGCCTCCACTTCGGCGCGCTGGAGAAAAAGTTCTCCATCCCGCACAGCAGCAAGCGCGGGGCGTTCCGGATGCGAACCGAGTTTGAAAACAGCACCTTTTTTCGGCGTGATTTCGAGCAGGGTGGGCGATGCGAAACGCATCTGCGCCGCATCGCGATTTCCGCCAAGCCAGACGTACGCGTCTTTGTATGGCGACTCGCGCGGGAGCGGAACGTATGCAACGGCTGGTTCACACTGAGTGATGACCCACGCTGCAACCGGCACCGCGCTTCCAGGCACGGGAGTGATCCGGTGCGAGATCACAAGTTCGCCCTTTTCGAAGCGATACTCGCGCACGACGCGTGCGCCTCCGTAAGCCTCCCACGGCGGACTCGTTGTCACGACCGAGCGTTCCTTTACCTCGATTGCGTGCTCGGTCGTATCCGGAGCAGGTGGCGGCCATGCGCGCGGCATGGTGAAATGCCACATTGAATGCGGGCCTGGAAACGTCTTGTCGCCGCCCCATCGCATGTATTCACCAACTTCTTCGGGTTGGCCGGTCCAGAGCCAGTTTGCGCCGCCGACTTTTCCGTAGCGCATCAGCCGTCCGCCGTAGGCAGGAACGATTACGGCTTCCGTGACCCCGTCGGAAATCCGCCACGCAGTTGCGTCGCGGAACTTGATCTTCTCGACTGTGGTTTTTTCGTCCGCCGCTGCAAATCCGCCTGAAAGTGACAGGGCGAATGCGAGCAGTGCGGACGCCTTGCGCATCGCCGTTAGTGGACCTCGAGTTCCTTAATCCACTCCGGCTTTTCGATTTCCTGAAGCGTGATGTTCGGCCCTACCACTGTCGCGACACGACCGTTTGGGTAGCGGTTCTCGGTTGCATAAGGTGGTGGCGTACGGCGCTCGACGGCTTTGATCAAATAGCCCTCCGGCACTTTCCTCACGCGCCCTTCGGCGACCCAATCCGAGATTGGGTCACCCTGAAGGTCGGTGACGCTGATGTGGGTAAATGTCTGACATCCAGTCAGCGCGAGCATGGCGAGGAGCGAGAGATATTTCACAGCGCGGAAAGTGGCAGGGTGATTTCGAATCGGCAAGGCAGGAAGCATGACGTCTTTTTGACTATTTCCGCCCGTCGACGTTCAAAGTCGGGCTGCTATTTCTGCTGCGGGGCCCGCCAGTAGTCGGGGAGGGTCTTTTTGGTTTCGAGCAGGATCTCCAGGACCGCCTTCCGATCCCCCGCCGGGATTTTTGCGAACTGCTCATCCGTTTCACGGCCCGTCAGGATGTCGTGGAGTTTTTGCAGAATGACTTCCTTGATCGGCGCGGCCATCGCGTCGAAGGCGGGGTTGTAGATGAGATAGCTGCACGGGTATTTGAACATCCGCGTCTTGAGATCGAAATCGCGCAGACTCCGGCCCTTGCTGTCGCGCACCGCGGATGCTGTGAAGTCCTTCACAAAATCCGGATTGCCGCTGACGGGAACGGGCAGCGGGCTTTCCTCGGTGAACAGCAGGTAGCGCAGGAATGCGTTTACCTGGCTGCGCATGTAGCGGACGTGGCCGTAGGCTGCCATCATCTGACGCGCCTCGATGTTGAGTCGTGCGAAGTAGTTGTGCATGTGCGCCTGATGTTCGAGCACCATCAGCGCGACGATGTCGCTTCCTTTGGCGATGTGCTTCGATTCGTCGAAGTAGCTGCTCAAATCGCGCACGTTCGCTTTTGCAAAAGGGTCCTCTTTGTAATGAGCGAGGTCCTTTTCTCCGACGAGATTTCCGCGGTGCGGTCCCGAGTTTCCGGTCACGTACCAGCCTGCCCAACGATCGGCGACCGGCGTGCACTGGTTGATGTCGCGGACTTCTTCGAGCGTGAGAAGCTCACCAGCTTTGTCCGTCGGAACGCTTCTTACGAAGTGCCCGGGAATTCCCAAAGACCGCTGCCCGCCGTGGCAGGAGAGACAGTCGGCGCTGCGCACGAACTTCGGCTTCCGGACGTTCTCAAGCTCGAGGAAATAGAATGTGCCGCCCAGATTTGGATCCACTGCGGAAATCTCCATCACGGGCGCTCCGGGCACGTAGCCGATGTAAACGTCGTCGTTGAAATAGAGGGCGCGGGGGTTGTCGGGCGAGATGTGTTTTCTTTGGAGTGAGGTCTTCGAAAAGACGAGCATCTGCGAAGAACGCGGTACTTTCAGCGCATCGAGCACGGCGGGAAGGTAACCAAACTTTTCGTCCCATCCGAGTTTCACCTCACCGCTGGTGATTTTTTGCTGCAAAGCCGCGATCGCGTCGGCGGGTTGGGTGTCGCTGTATTTGATCGGGTCGTGATCGTACTCGAGAGGATGATCCGATCCTTGGAAGTCCTCGGCAAACAAGGGAAGCGCCGCCAGCGAGGCGAGGAGTGCAATGTGTAGGTGCATGACTTTTACTATCCCGCTGGCGCACTGCGCTCCGGCTTAATCTTGCTCATTTCTGCCCATGGATGGTCGGGCGATCTGCCGACTCCCCGGTTCACTCTTCAAGCCCTTCCGCGCGGCGGCGCGTCCGGATAAAATCAATTCCGCATGCGAGCTTCTTTGCGAGCGGGTGTGATGAATCGACGACCCGCCAGAACGGAGCGATGTCTTCGATGGCGGCACCGTTTTCATGCTCCTGCCATGCTGCCTCGGCTGCGATTCGGAGGAAAATTCCGGCTGTCAGCGGACATGTGAAATCCGCAGACGCCGCTGCCGCCAGTCGCTCGCGAAGCTGCGCAGGCGTAAGACACTGCCCTTTTCGTATTCTGCGGAGTTGCCTGTGCACATCCGCGGGCGAGGAGATCAGCATTTTCTCGCCCGGCTGATGGCCGGCGAATGGGATGCCCAGCACACTCACCTCCGCAGGGCGGCAACCATCTCGCCTCGCGACCCAGTTCGCCGGTTTGCGCGGCGATTTCTTTTTCGCCGACTTCGGCATGCCGCTACTCCGCTTTGATGACGCCCTTTTTCACGAGCTTTGCGAGCTTCGGCCCGATGACTACGGAGCAGTAGGGATTTCTGTCCTTATTCAGGTTGTAGTAGTTCTGATGGTAATCTTCTGCCGGGTAGAATTCCTTCAACGGCGAGATCTCAGTCACGATCGGGTCTTCCCATTCCTTTTTCGCGCGGACCGCGGCCTCGGTGGCAGCCTTCTTTTGCGCGTCATCGGCGTAAAAAATCACCGAGCGATATTGCGGGCCTTTATCGGCACCCTGTTGATTCAAAGTCGTTGGATCGTGCGAAACAAAGAAAACATCGAGCACCGTCTCCAGCTTCACGACCGCTGGGTCAAAGTCCACCCGCACCACTTCTGCGTGACCGGTGAGTTTGGTGCAGATTTGCTCGTAAGTGGGGTTCTTCACATGACCGCCCGAGTAACCGGAGACGACCTTTTTAATGCCCGGCAGACGCTGCATGACGGCTTCAACGCACCAGAAGCATCCGCCTCCAATCACGACTGATTGTACGGCGGCAGGCTTGGCGGGTTCGGCAGAGTGAATGCTCATAAATGGAAGGATTACGGCGGCGAGAATAAAGTTGCGACGTTTCACGAGGGACAGGTTAGCGTGGGAAAGCCGAAGTGCAAACTCCGACTCGCTACGTTAACGAAAGGTTGTTTGTCATCCTGCGGGCGCAAACGATCGTGACGCCCCAACGACCAGACTCGCGACCGATGCTTGCGATCTGCTTTGAGATAACGCCTTTTTCCTTGGCGAGGCCGCGGCGGGGCGGCTTTATTCCGGCCTATGTCGAGTCTCTTTGGCCATGCCTTCCGAATCTCCACCTTTGGTGAATCCCATGGGGGCGCGGTGGGCGTCGTGGTGGACGGCTGTCCGCCGCGCGTGGCGTTGACGGAGGCGGAGATTCAAGTCGATCTCGACCGCAGGCGGCCGGGACAGAGCGAGATCGTGACTCCGCGCGACGAGGCCGATGCGTGCAAAATCGTGAGTGGCGTTTTCGAGGGCCGGACCATCGGAACGCCCATCGCGGTGATTGTGTATAACAAGGATGCGCGCCCGGACGCGTATCGCGAGATGGAGACGGCTTTCCGGCCATCCCACGCGGACTACACCTACCAGACGAAATACGGCGTGAGAAACTGGCAGGGCGGCGGACGCGCATCGGCCCGCGAGACGATTGGGCGCGTCGCGGCTGCGGCAATCGCGAAGAAAGTGCTGAAGGAACTCGCGCCGAATCTGGAGATCGTCGCCTACGTAAAAAGCATCCACGCGCTGACTGCGGAAGTGGACCCTGAGACCGTGCGTTTTGAGGATGTGGAGGCGAACATCGTCCGCTGTCCGGATGCGCCGATGGCTCAACGGATGATCGATTTCATCAAGGAAGTGCGTTCCGAAGGCGACAGCGTCGGCGGCGTGATCGAGTGCGTCGTGCGCGGCGTGCCTCCGGGTCTCGGCGAGCCGGTTTTCGATAAGCTCGAAGCAGAGCTCGCAAAGGCGATGCTCTCGCTTCCGGCGACGAAGGGATTTGAAATCGGCAGCGGCTTTCCCGGCACGCTCATGCGCGGCAGCGAACACAACGATGCCTTCGAGATGCGCGACGGAAAAGTCCGCACCCGGAGCAATCGGAGCGGCGGCATTCAGGGCGGCATCAGCAACGGCGAGGCGATTTTCTTCCGCGTCGCGTTCAAGCCCACTGCGACGATCTTTCACGAAGTGGACACGGTTTCCACCACGGGCGAGAACACCACACTCAAGGCCCGCGGACGGCACGATCCGTGCGTCCTTCCGCGTGCTGTGCCCATGGTCGAGGCCATGACCGCGCTTGTCCTGTGCGACCACGCACTTCGCCAGCGCGGCCAGTGCGGCACTGTCTGACATTGCTTTCAAAATGAGTGAACTGAGCGCCGATACCTTGAAGTTCGCCTATCTGGGCGGCAGCGGGATCGTCGCCGGATTGCTCGCCTGGAATGGCTGGCGTCAGGGCGTGGGCCGTCAGGGAATGACTCTTCTCGCCGTCGCGGGTGCCTATGCCGCCGGGTTCTTCGGGAGAAAGACGGTCATGCCGGCCTTTGCGTTTCTCGGTTACCCGGAGATGCTCACCGAGATCATCGGAGGAGTCGCGGCAGGGTTGCTCACGTATTTTGCCATCCACGGCTTGAGCAGTGTCTTGTTCAAAAAGACGAAGGACATCGCCCAACGAGGCAACCGAATTCGCTCCGGTACCTTCGGTGCAATACTCGGATTTTCATTCGGGTTGATGCTCTTCGTTGCGAGCTACTACGCCATTCGCATGATGGGAACGATCGCGTCCTCGCAGGTGCAGGTGGCGCAGGCCGGGCAGGAGGCGCTGCGTCAAAAACCGGCTCCCGGAGTTCTCGCACCCGAGGAACCGAGTGCGATCGTGAAGGGCCTCGCAAAGCTGAACGCGGCGCTGAATGAAGGCCAGACGGGTGAGATTCTGCACAAGGTGGATCGCGTTCCGCCAAACGTGTATGCGATGCTCTTCAAGCTCGGTATCATGGTTTCCAGTGAGGACGCTGTGGAGCGATTCCTCCTTTATCCGGGAGTGGCCTCGCTGGCGCATCATCCGAAGCTAACGACCCTGAAAAACGACCCGGTCGTGGCGGATCTTCTGGAGAAGAAGAGCTACCTCCGTCTTTTGAAAAACGAGAAAGTCGTGGCACTGGCGAACGACCGCGAGTTCGCGGAGCAAATCAAGGAGATGAACTTCGAAAAGGCACTGGACCACGCGATTACCGGCGGAAAACTTCCGGAGGATTCCGCGTCAAAACCGCCGGCTCTCGAAACGCCTACACAGCAATCGGTGCCTTGATTGCAGGATGCGGGTCGTAGCCCTCGAGCGTGAAGTCCTCGTAGCGGAAGGCGAACAGGTCGGTGACTTCGGGATTTAGCTTCATCACAGGCAGCGGTCGGGGCTCGCGGGTGAGCTGGAGCTTAGCCTGCTCAAGGTGGTTCGCATACAAGTGGAGGTCGCCAAACGTGTGCACAAATTCACCGGGCTGCAGTCCGCACACCTGCGCGATCATCAGCGTAAGCAGCGCGTAACTCGCGATATTAAACGGGACGCCGAGGAACAAGTCCGCGCTTCGCTGGTAGAGCTGGCAACTCAGGCGTCCTTCGAGCACGAAAAACTGGAACATCGCGTGACACGGCGGCAGCGCCATCGAATCGACTTCGCCGGGGTTCCATGCGCTGACAATGAGGCGCCGACTGTCCGGGTTCTTTTTAATCTGCGCGACGAGGTTTGCGATTTGATCGATGTGGCGTCCGTCGGCAGTAATCCAATCGCGCCACTGCGCTCCATAGACGCGTCCGAGATTGCCCTCCGCATCCGCCCACTCGTCCCAGATCGTCACTCCGTTCTCGCGCAAGTAGCGGATGTTCGTCTCGCCCTTCAAAAACCAAAGGAGTTCGTGGATGATGCTGCGAAGGTGCAGCTTCTTCGTGGTGAGAACAGGAAATCCCGCGGACAGATCGAATCGCGTCTGCGCGCCGAAGACACTGTAGGTGCCGGTGCCGGTGCGGTCGGGCTTGAAGCGACCCTTGTCGAGAACGAGGCGGAGGAGGTCGAGGTACGCTTGCATGTTCTAGCGGAAAAACGCGGCGATTTTCTCCACGACGTAGGCCTGCTGCGCGTCCGTGATTTCTGGGAAAATGGGAAGCGCTATCGTCTCAGCAGCGGCGCGCTCCGACTCCGGGAAGTCGCCCACTTTGTAACCGAGATCGCGGAAGCATTCCTGCAAATGCAGTGGCAGCGGGTAATAAACCTCCGTGCTGATGCCGGAGGCACCGAGGCACGCCCGCAGTTCATCGCGCCGTGGCGTACGGACGATGAATTGGTTGTAGATGTGATGATTTGGAAGACCGCTTCCGCTCCATGGCTCGACGGGGTTCACGAACCAGCGGTCGAGCGAAGCCGCCGCGAATAGACGCCGGTAAGTCGCCGCACGCGCGCGGCGACCCGCGCTCCATGTGTCGAGATGAGGAAGCTTCACGTGGAGCACCGCACTTTGAATCGCGTCGATGCGGAAGTTTCCACCGACATACTTGTGGTAGTAGCGGACTTCCATTCCGTGATTCCGGAAGGCCCGGAGCTTCGCCGCGAGAGCTTCATCGCGGCAGACCACCATGCCGGCATCTCCGAATGCACCGAGGTTCTTCGTGGGGTAGAACGAGAACCAGCCTGCTTCTCCGATGGAGCCAGCGCCGCCGAGTGGATGCTGCGCGCCAAGCGCCTGCGCCGCGTCCTCCAGCAACGGCACTCCGTAACGTTCGGCAATCACCTTCAGTGCCGCCATGTCCGCGCAGCAGCCGTAGAGGTGCACGGGAATGATCGCCTTCACGTTCTTCGTCTTTTTTAAAACAGCCTCCACCGACGACGGGCAGATATTGTAAGTCGCCGGATCGATATCGGCGAAGACCGGGCGCGCACCGAGCCGCGCAATGCAACTCGCCGTGGCGAAAAACGTGTAAGGTGTCGTAATGACGGCATCGCCGGGTCCGATTCCGAGTGCCATCAACAGCATCAGTTGCGCGTCCGTTCCACTGCTGCAGCCAATCGCATGCGGCGCCCCGCAGTACTCGGATACAGCACGCTCGAAGGCTTCCGTCTTCGGACCGAGGACGAGCGCCTGAGAATCGCACACCTCCTCGATGGCAGCGAGAAACTTGGCTTTGAGCGGCGCATATTGCGCACGGAGATCGAGCAGCGGTACTTGCATCACTCCACTGATTGCGTCTTCAACCGCCCGAGTGCAAGACTATGCCGCGTCCGGCTCTATATCTTCGTCCCGATGGGGGCCGTCCACATGCGCTTCATCAGTCACGATGCAACGCTCCAGCACTGCCCCCGGCGCCACCGTTGCACGCTCCCAAACGATACATTCACGCAAGGCCGCGCCCTCTCCGACGCTCGCCGTCGGGTGAATCGTATTTCCCTCGCCTGCCACGGCACGGTTGGCTGCAAGATACTCCTCGCGGGTGCCGAGGTCGCGCCACGCGCCGTCGTCGAGAACGATGCCACCGAGCTTTGCACCCTCGCGGATCATGTCGTGAAAAACCGGCACGACAGACAGCTTCACACCGGGCGGGATGCGGCGGATGAATTCAGGCTCAACGAAATAGATGCCGGTAAAAAGAAATGCGGGTTCGAGATCCGGACGCAATGCGCGACGGAGGTCGATGATTCGCCCGTTCACTGGATCAAAAGTCACATTCCTATTGTCGCCCACAGTTCGCAGAACAAGCGTCACCTCGTTGCCAGAGGAGCGGTGATGCGCAAGCGCCCGCTCAAGCGGGATGTCGCTGAGAATGTCTCCATTATAAACGACGAACGGGCCGCCACCGATTTGCTCGCACGCGTTCCTGATGCCGCCGGCGGTTTCGAGAACTTCCGGCGCTTCATTTACGAATTCAATCGGGCAGCCACGCCATTCACGTTCCGGGAAAAACTCGGCGTAACGTCCGGCCTGCCAATGCGTGTTCACGACGAACCGCTTCACGCCGCAGCCGATCAAGTGATCGAATGCCCAGGTGATGAGCGGACGATTTCCGAGTGGGATGAGTGGCTTGGGTCGGCGATTGGTGAGCGGCCGGAGTCGCGTGCCAAGTCCGGCACCGAGAACAAACGCCGTCTCCATTACTGCACAACCTCGTCGGCCTCAGCCCGCCGACGGCGTGGACGCGGCGGCGGATCGTTATCGTCATCCGATGTCCCGACCTTCTCATCGTCGTCGGTCCGCTTCCGCGGCTTCTTCTTTTTGGCGCCATCGGTTTTTTCCTCGACCTCGATCTTCGGAAAGTTCTTCAAGGCCCGACTGATAATTGGGCCCACATGGGTGCCTCCATGGACAGAATCATTGCCCGGCAATCCCTCGTAAACACATGCGAATGCCCACTTCGGTTTCTCTGCCGGTGCGTAACCGCTAAACCACGCAGCTACCCGTTCCTTCCTTCCAGTTCCCCATTGCGCAGTGCCGGTTTTTCCGGCGAGTTTGTACGTCGGATTCTGCGCCGCGTGCGCCGTCCCACCCTTGCCATATACAACTGCCTCCATTCCCTTCCGCAGGGCAGTCATCACCTCTTTGTCTATCGTGAACTGATGACGCACGCGCACATCGTAACCGATGGTCACCTTGTCATCCACACCCTGCACTTGGAGCACCAGACGCGGTTGATAAACCGTGCCTCCGTTCGCAATTGCCGTCATTGCCTTGGTAACCTGCAGAGGCGTCACTGCCGTAAGGCCCTGTCCGATCGATGAGTTTGCTAAATCACCCAGACCAGCCTTGCGTTTATCGATCTTCAAAATCGTCTCAACATCGTTGAGCGATCCATCCTCTTCCGCATTGATCGGGATGCCGGTCTTCGATGCAAATCCGAGCTTGTGCGAGTAGTCGGTGAGCACCGCAAAACCCGCCTTCATGCCCATCTTGTAGAAGTAGGTGTTGCAACTCATCGTCAACGCTCCGACGAAATTCTTCGGCCCCGTGTCCTTCTTTGTATGGTCCCAGAATTTCCGACCGTCGATCGTCAGGAAGGCTTCACCACCGAACTCGTCATCGGGCTCCACCTTCCCCGAATTCATGGCCGCGAGCCCGACGAATACCTTAAACACCGACCCGAGAGGATAGGCGGCGCGGAACGCCCGCGGATAAAGCGGGTTGTTTTTCTCCGGATCCTCAAGCGCCTCAAGTTCGGCCTTTGAAATCGAGGGGACAAACACATTCGGGTCGTAGGCTGGCGTCGATGCCATCGCGACGATCTCACCGTTGTTGCAGTCCATCACGACCATTGCCGACGGCCTCTTCGCGGCGATGAGCGAGGCTTCCACGGCCTGCTGAATTTTCAAATCAATCGTGGTCACTACGTTCTGCCCCGGAGTCGGCGGAACCATCACGCGCTCCTCGGATTTCCGTCCCTCGGCATCATAGGAGACAAAGAGCGTGCCGTTCTTCCCCGTGAGCTGTTCGTTGAATGTGAGTTCCAATCCGTCCCGCCCTTCGACTTGCGGCCAGAGCAACTCGTTGCTTTCCACCGGCCCGGTCAGGGCATTTCCCACACGGCCCACGTAGCCAACGACGTGACTCGCGGTTTTACCAAGCGGATACTGCCGCTGGTAAACAGCCTGCAGCATCAAGCCTGCCGCATTGGAGCGCTGGACGGCTGCGATTTCTGTCGCGTTTAAATCCAGCGCAATGACGAGCGGGACGATTCCCCGGTTGCGATAATGCTTCAAAGCCCGCTCCGGCTCCACAGTGATGGGCCGACCGAGCAGGCGCGAGGCGATCGTTGTTTGATCCGCGACAAAGCGTTGCGCTTCCGCGTCACTGAACTTTGGCGGTGTCGGAAAGATGATCGCGAGATTCTGGGCCATCTTGTTTCGCGCGAGCGCGACACCGTTGCGATCCGTGATTTGCCCGCGAGGAGCAGGGATGGAAAATGTGTAGCTGCGCGCGAGCTTCTGCGTCTCCCATGTGGGCTGAATGGTCACAGGAGCGACCGGGGCAGGTTTTAAGGGAGCGGCATCCGGAGAAGCAGGGGCGGAAATCGCCGGCACGTGCGACGGAGCGTTTGTCCCCGCCGGACGCGCGATGACAACAGGCTTCCGGACCTCGGGTTCACCCGGCCGGCTGATGCTCGAAACACCTTCCGGTTGCTGCGCAGCGAGCGGCGTGGCCAGCGCGGCGGCGATGATGAAAGTGAAGAATCGATTGGGCGACATGCTGCGAATCGTAGCGGCACGGGTGGAATTCTCAAGCCCGAGCCCGCGCGGTTTTAAATGACCCAATCGTCGGCACCGGCTACGGCGCGATTTTTGTCCAGAACCTTCACTCCCATGCCCTCGGCGAGCACCAGCGAACGCGCCGGCACGCTGTGGGTGAGAAACACACTCGCCCCCACCGTCGAACCAGCCCCGATCGTGGTGTCGCCGCCCATGATCGTCGCGTTCGCGTAAATGGTCACGTTGTCCTCGATGGTCGGGTGCCGCTTCTGCCCACGCAAACTCTGGCCGCCAGCGAGCGATTTCGCGATGAGCGAGACTCCCTGATAGAGCTTCACGTTTTGCCCGATGATACTCGTCTCGCCGACGACTACTCCGGTGCCGTGGTCGATGAAAAAATGGCTCCCGATGTGCGCGCCGGGATGGATGTCGATCCCGGTCCGGCTGTGCGCCCACTCCGTCATCATTCGCGGAAGGATCGGCACCTCCAGCGCGTAAAGAACGTGCGCACTGCGCTGGATCGCGATGGCCTCGATGAACGGGTAGCTGAGAATCACCTCGTCCGTCGCACCCGCCGCCGGGTCTCCCTGGTAGGCGGCCTCCACATCGGTCCGGAGCAGTTCCCGCACGCGCACGAGGCCACCGAGAAAATCATGCGCCAGTTTTGTAGCCTGTGCGTTGGGGCAATCCGGCTCGTCCAGCCTCAGGCTCTTGCAAATCTCCTCCGCGAGGCGTTCCGCAATGCTGTAGATGCGGTGGCTTGTGACCCGGGGCAGATGCGTGCTGTGGATTGGTTCCGCGTCGTGAAAACCGGGAAAGAGCAACTGGAGCAAATCCTCGCAAATCGACGCGATCGCGCGCTTCGAAGGCAGGTTCGCCCCGTCCACGTGATTGATTCCGCCACCCGCATGGTACGAGCACAAAATCGCCTCGGTTATTTTGCCCAATTCACTATCCATTTCACCGCACGCTACACAGCACAAGCCGCCGCGTCCATCCTGCGCGCCACGGGCTCAGGAATTTCCATGCCGCCGCCGGAACTCCGCGCGGTACTCGCCCGTTATCGTCACGATGTCGTTTCTGATGGCAAAAACACCGCTGCGAAGGCGTTCGACGGTCTCGGTATCGACCACGTTGTGTTCGCCGAGCTGCACCACCGCATCCAGCGAAGTATTCAGCGCGTGGAGCGCGCGCTTGAGGTAGGCGATGTTCATGCCGATTTCCTCCAAATCCTCATCATTCAAAGCCGCGGCCAGTTTCGCCGTGGCCAGCGTGACCTGCGTCGCCAGCGTATTCATCGCCGGGTGCTCCCGCGCAGCGGGCGGGAGACGGTCGAGGAGTTCATCGAGTTCGCCGTTAAATGCGAGGGCAGCCCGATAGAGCGGGTTTCGCTCAAATTTAAAAGGTTTGGCCGGCTCGCTTCCCTCCTCTTCGAAATCCTCATCTTCCTCGCAATCGGCTTCGTCAAAATCATCCTCCCATTCGGCCTCATCTTCGACGATGTGCTTCCAGCCCATTTCCTTCGCGATCATTTCGTCGCGCTGCGGGTGGTTCATATACTTGTCGAACAGCTCCATGTACTTCTCGGTGCGCTGCTCCTGCTCCTGGAGGAATCGCTCCCACCGGAACTCGTCCCAGGGATCATCGGCATGCGAATCAGACATAACAGTGCCAAGTAAAGCCCCGTGATTTCCGCGCGCAAGCGGAGAGTGACATTTTTTACATCATGCCCGCGCGACCGTGATCACACGCACCGAAGCCGCGCCTGCCTTTAGAAGGACGCGGCTGCATTCCTCGACGGTGCTGCCCGTCGTAAATACGTCGTCCACAAGCAGAAGGTGCCGCCCTTGGATTTGTGCGGGCTTCCGCACGACGAACGCGCCGCTCAGATTCTCCATGCGTTCGGCGCGATCCAGACGCGTTTGTGTGGGTGTGCTTCGGATTCTTCGAAGCGCATTCCAAACCGGCCGGCCCGACTTCGGAGCGACAATCCCGGCAAGCACCTCCGCCTGGTTGAACTCCCGCTCCCGGCGTCGCACGTGATGCAACGGCACCGGCACGAACGCATCGAAAGGCCGGCATGCGATGCGGGGCTCGTCGAGTGTTTCCGCGAGCCAGCCGGCGAGTGCGTGTCGCAGGTAGGTCCTGCGCTGGTACTTGAATCCGTGAATGAAATCGCGGACCGGCCCCGTGCTCAAATAGCAGGCGACCGCACACTCGAAATGCTGCCCGCGCTCTTTGCAATCCGCACAGACAAACTCCTCCGTGATTGCGCCGTGAAAAGGTGTGGAGCACTTCGCACAAAACGGCTCGCGGATACGCTCAATCTCCTCCGAACACGCTCCGCACAAGTGAATCCCCGATGCCGTGTCGGCACCGCAAATCGCACACCGCGGCGGGAAGCACAGCGAAAGCAGGCTGCTGCCAAACCATCGCGCAAACCGTCCGGCCGTGCTCACGGATTACTTCGCCAGTTCTTCCAGCAGTGCGCGGTTGAGGCGGATGCCCGCGACGAAGTTCTCAACCGGGAAGTTTTCATCCGGCGCATGCGCGCGGCAATCCGGCAGCGCAAGCCCCAGAAGGAGCGTCTCAACACCGAGCACGCGCTTGAATGTATTCACGATCGGAATGCTCCCGCCTTCGCGGATGAGCGCAAGCTCCCGGCCGGGAAATGCCGTTGCGAGCGCCCGCTGCGCGGCTTTTCCGAAATCGGAATGCGGGTCGGTCGCATACGGCTCGCCGCTGTGTCCCACGGTGATTTCCAATCGAATTCCGGGCGGCGTGTGCTTTTCCAAATGAGCACGCACCTTCGCCATGACGTCCGCCGGACGCTGGTTCGGAACGAGACGGAACGTGAGTTTGGCAAACGCTTCGCGCGGAATCACGGTCTTGCTTCCGGTGCCCTGAAAGCCACCCCAGATACCGTTCACCTCCGCGGTCGGTCTCGCCCATGTGCGCTCGACGTTGCTGTATCCCGCCTCGCCGAAAAGCTCAGGCACACCCGTCACCGACTGGATCTCGCGGTCGCCAAACGGGAGCTTCTGCCACGCTTCGCGCTCCCACGTTTGCAGGTCCACGACATCGTCGTAAAAGCCCGGCACCGCGACGCGACCGTCCGGCCCGTGGAGCGACGCCACGATGCGCGCGATGGCCGTCGCAGGATTCATCACCGCTCCGCCGTAGATTCCGCTGTGTAGGTCGGTCGAGGGTCCGCTCACACGCAGTTCCATCGCGGCGATTCCGCGCAACCCGTAGGTAAATGTGGGCGTGTCACGAGCGACCATTCCGGTGTCGCTGATAGCGATGATGTCGCATTTCAGAAGGTCCCGGTTCGCGGTGAGAAATGCTTCGAGATTCTTGCTGCCGACCTCCTCTTCGCCCTCGATGAGGAAGATCAAATTCACCGGCACATCGCCCTTTTCCTTCACGGTTTCGCCGACCCCGAGGACGTGACCGAGGATTTGCCCTTTATTGTCCGTCGAACCCCGTGCGTAGATGACTCCATCGCGAACGACCGGCTCAAACGGCGGGTTCGTCCACTCATTCACAGGATCCACGGGTTGCACGTCGTAATGTCCGTAAATCATCACCGTCTTCCGGCCGGGCTTGTGGACGTTGCGGGCTGTCACAATCGGATGACCGGGCGTCGCATGGATCTGCGCCTGAAGCCCGATTGCCGTCAGCTTTCCCGCAAGCCACGCAGCACACGCGGCAACGTCGTCCTTATGGCGCGGTTCAGTGGAGACGCTGGGAAACCGGATAAAAGCGAAAAGATCGTCGAGATGGGATTGCTGCATACCGCCGATGTATGGCGGCAAATGCCGGAACGTCAAAACCAACCCGCCGGCGCGTCGGTCATCGTTGCCTTGAGGATTCCGCGAATCGTGCGCTTCTCCGCTGCGGGAATGTAAGCGTAATCCTTCGCCGGTTGGGCTTCGCTCAGCGCCAAAGCAAGCTGCCGGTAAACCCGCAGTTTCATTTCCCGCGGTATGCCTGCGAAAATCGCGCTGTGGACCATGTAGCTGCACCGATTTCGGAACATGCGCGTCTTCAGGTCGAATTCCCGCAGCGACGCACCTCCGATCATGGTGCCGGCTTTTTGAAACTCCGACTTGAACGCCGAATCACCCTCCACGCCGGGCAATGGGACTTCATCGGCGAAAAGAATGTAGCGCACGAAGCTCTTCGCGGTCTCATCCAGCGCCGCATTCGTAGCCGCCGAGGGCTTGCCTCCATCCTTGTGAAGAAGCTCGCGGGTCTTGTAAGTGGCCTCGAGCGCACGGTTCACGAACCCCACCTGATGCTCGTGCACTAGTTGCGGAAGAATGTCGCTTCCTGCGACCGGATAGCGCCCGTAATCGAACAGTTTCCCCGGCTCCAGCGGCAGCTTTTGCAGCCCGCCCTCCGGTGAATTCCGGCCGAGCGCGTTGCCCCAGTGCTCCGTGATTCCGTGCTTTCCCGTGAGATACCAGCCGCCGAACCGCTCGGCGAACGGGATGGCATGACCGCTCTGCTTCTGCCGGAACGCCTGCAAACTGCCGCCCGTCGGGAGCGGCACCACGGATTTCACAAACAATCCCGGAACATAGAACGTCTCCTCTTTTGCATGACAATTCATGCAGCGATCCGATCGCTCCGCGCGAAACGCGCTGCCGTCGCGAGGAATATCGAAGATATAGAAAATTCCGCCCGCCTCCGGGTCCACCGATACAATCTCCATCCGCCCGCCGGGAATGTAGCCCACATACACATCCTCATTGAAAAACAGCGCGCGCGGGTTGCGCGGCGAGATTAGCCGCAGTTGCAAACTCGTGTTGGAAAAAACGAGCATCTGCGAACTCACGGGAATCTTCAGCGCTTTCAGCAGCGAGACAAGGTAGGGGAGCTCGCCACTTCCATCCAGCTTCACGCGGCCGGACTCGACGTCGCTGATGAACTTGGTGAACGGATCCTTCAGCGGGCGTTTCCAGTAATCATGCGGTGCCGCATCGAGTTCATACTCCGCAGCAGAAACGGCTAATGTGCCCGCGAGGCAAGCTGCGAGGATGGCAAAAATGCGCGTCATTTGCGTTGTGAAGTATCCATTCAAAAGCGGTGCTGCAAGTGCTGATGCCCGACAGAAAGACGCCGCATCCGGTTTCCCGAATGCGGCGCCGCGCTGGCTAAATGCCGTTCAGACTATTGCGGAGGTTTCGGTCCGCCGGGAACACGACCACCGGGGCCACCGGGGCCTTTGCCGCGACCGGGACCTTCGCCGCCGGGGCCTCCCGGACCACCGGGGCCGCCGGGCGGACGCGGAGGGCGGCCGGCCTTGAATTCATCAAGGCTCACGGAACCATTGCCATCCTTGTCGATCTTCTTGAAGTGCTCCTCCGCCTTCGCGGGATCCTTCTGAGCCATCGGCCCAGCCTTGAACTCATCGAGGCTGATTCCGCCATCGCCGTTGGCGTCGAGTTTCTTGAAGATCTCGGCTGGATCAGGCCGCTTGCCTTCTCCGCCGGGGCGTCCGGGCTTCCCGGGACCTTCGCCCGGAGGCTTGTCTTGTGCGATTGCGAGCGAGGCGGCGAGCGCCAGAGCTCCGAATGTAGTGATGATTGTTTTCATGTTTTGTGTGTTTTGTTTTTTTGAATTGGCCGTCGGCGGATCGCCTTCAGCACGCGAGGTAAAACTAGGCATCAACGGCAGAGTCGCAGGCCGGATTGTAAAGCACTGGTAAAAGTTCCCGCCCCTCGGCCGGCGCCTTTATTCGCCGTTCAATATCCGGCCCTGCGGTGCGCACACACGCAGCCGCGCGCCCATTCGAAAGCGGACGGGCACATCGCCAAACAACTCCCCATCGAGCTCCACAGGCACCGGCGCAGCAGATGTCACTTCCATCTCGGAAGTTTGGAAATATTCCACATCCGCCAAGTCCGTATGATGCCCGATCAGCACGCCGCCCACATAGCGAGCAATGTCAAGATAGCCGAGATTCTTGAAAACAAGCACGTCGAGCTTCCCGTCATCCGGCCGAGCATTGGGGAAAAGCACCAGCTTTGATCCATAGTATCGCCCGTTGCCAATCAGCACAAACGAGCCCTCGTGCACGGCACCGCCCGTGTCCACTCGCAGTGCCGGCGGCACCCGCGAAGCGATCTGCGCTGCGCTGATGATGTAACTCAGGGGCCCCAGCCGTTTCTTCGACTCCCACGTCGTTTCCTTCACCACCTGCGCATCGAGCCCCACTCCGGCGAGCTGGATGAAATGCGCGCCATTGGCCTCCGGAAGATCGATTTCCCGCACGCCGCCGGATGCGATCACCTGCCACGCTGCATCGAGGTCCGCGGGGATATCCAGTTCCTTGGAAAACACATTCATAGTGCCGATCGGCATCACTCCCAGCGCGGTCGTCGTTCCCACAAGACCATTTGCGACCTCGCTCACCGTTCCATCACCTCCGCAAGCCACCACCACTTCGGCACCTGCCCGCGCGGCCTCCGCAGCCATCCGTCGCGCATCGCCGGGGCCCGTTGTAAATTGCAGATCCGCCCCTGCCACAAAACGCCGGATGGCGTCGAGGCTCCGCTGTGCGCGCTCGCTATGGGCGCTTGGATTCATGATGACCGTCATCACGCCCAACTCATACACACAACCGCCGAATTTCGCCGCGTAAAATTTTCGTATTCGTAGAAAAGCGACGCTCTGAGTTTCCGATTCGGCGGATTCAAAGACCACCGGCGGCCCGTCAAGCCAGCTCGACAAAAGAACCCAGCGTTGCTGCCCCGAATTCTTGATCCTCGCATTCTCCCGTCTTTCGAGTGAAATGAAACGGCAATGGAGTTCTTCCAACACATCCGGTGGCGTCCGGAAATCGGCGACCCGACATTCATGGGCTGGTTCACCGTCTTCGCCTACGCGATGGCGGCGTTCGCCGCTCTAATCGCCGCGGTGAAGGCCGGAAGCGCTCCCCGCGCCGCAGGCGCGAGCCGTGCAACTTGGAAAGCGATCGCTGTGCTCATGCTGCTGCTTTGCGTGAACAAGCAACTCGACCTGCAATCGCTCTTTACCGATATCGGCCGCGTCTTTGCCTGGAAATACGGGTGGTATGAGAAACGGCGCGAGTTCCAGAAGTGGTTTGTAATCGGGGTGCTCGTGATCTCCGTCGCTACGACCGTGCTGATGACTGTGCGATTCCGCGACTTCTGGAAAAAGTCCCCACTGCTCGGCGCCGGTCTCGCATTTCTCCTCACGTTTATCGTCGTGCGCGCCATTTCATTTCACCATGTCGACGTGTTTCTAAAACACGCGGTAGCCGGTGTTCGAATGAACTGGTTTCTCGAACTCACGGGAATTGCCATGGTTTCGCTGGCGGCCTTGCTCGACTATCGAAACGCCCGCATTGCGTGAAATTCCTGTTCGATGAAAGTTCCCCGGCGACGACGCTCGAAAGTCGGTCGATATTGCCGTCGTGAAAGACCTCAAATCTCCGCGCGTCATCAAAATCAAAGGCCTTCTCTTCCTCCTCATCGCCATCCTCGCCAGCGCACAGATTCTTGCTCTCCATCCCGACTGGCGCACGGCGATTCTACTCGCCTGCGCCATCTGGGGAGCGTGCCGCTTCTACTACTTCGCGTTTTACGTCATCGAGCACTACACCGACCCATCATTCAAATTCGCCGGCCTTCTTCATTTCGTGCGCTACCTTATCCGGGGTAAATGAATCGCGCCGCGCCGGAGGTGACGGTCTTACTGCGGCGTGTATGTGAAGCTGCCCGCGTCCGCAGGTGTGGTGAAGAGGCCAAACGCCTTGTTCGGCCCCGTGCCGCCGACCACCGTCTGCAATTGCACACCGCGGAACTTGATCGTCGGATTTTTCAGGAGCACCGGGTGTTTGAAGGTTCCCTCAAATCGACCATCGCCCCGCGAGATGAGGCTGATTTTCAATACCTCCGGGCTCGTTTCGCCCGGCGCGAGCGTCGCCTTGTCCGTCGTGCTGATTGCAAATGTCCGCGTGATCGACGCCGCGAGTTCGCCGTCCTCCAGAAGGAGCTGGCCGGTGGCCGCGGCGGAATTTGTGTAGCTGAGCGTGCGAATGTTCTTCGCAGTCGGTGTAAACTTGCAGCCTTTGATTCCAAGCGTCGTGTCAATCGCGCCGGTAAAGATACTCCCTTTCGTAACCGCGGCGCGCGTCCATTTCATCGAGCCGCTGAAATCACTTTGCGCAGCATCGGCGAAAGCAAACTCGCCGACGAATGACGAAGCTGGTGCCGGCGCGGTTTTGAAAATTACCACGCTCGCATCGACACGCATTTTCGCCGAGAGCGACAGGGGTTTGCCGTCGGGAGTCTGGCCGATCATCACCATCGAACCATTCGGCGAAAGCGTGCCGACCGCCCAACCGAACGCATCCAGCGCAGCAGGAACTCCCGCGCCGGGCTCAAGAACGAGCGTGTATTTTCCAGCAGGCGCAGACGCAGGCAGCGTCGTAGCCAGACGGGAGTCGGCACTCACAGGAAACTGCTCCGCTGGTCCACCCGCGACCGTGCCGCTCACGGTCGGGATCTGGCCGGGATTCGTGAAGTTCAGCGTCACGACGAGATCCGCGAGACCATTGCGCTTGAACCGCTGTGTGAATGGTCCATCAAGCCCGACGACTCCTTTAATCGTGAAGGTTTTCCCGAGCACTTTCGCCTTTCCCGTGAGCACGCCTGCCGATGACAATTTCAATGTCATGACGCCGTCATCGTCGCCGATTATCGGGGAGTAGCTGCCTCCGAGAATCAGGAACGGATTCTGAACAAACACCTGTCCCGTGGACGTGGCGCCGAGCGAATCGCTGAGTTGGTATGTAAACGAATCGCTGCCCGCGAAGGCCTTGCCGGGCGTATAGACGAGATTGTTGCCCACCCTGGTCACGACGCCTTTCGCTCCCTGCGTGAAGCTGTCCATCGTGAACGCGTCGCCATCCGGATCGCTGTCATTTGCCAGCACGGCAATCGTCAGCACCTCCTTCGCACGAATCGGCACGGTGTCCGTCACGGCGCGCGGTGCGCTGTTTGATGTGGTCGTCGCGCTTTGGTCGGCCCCGACGGACGTGCCGCCATCGTTTTCGGCGACGAGGCGAAAGTGAAACTCCGCGTTCCGCACTAGGCCCGTGGCCTCGGCGGATACGGCAATCGTCGCCGCCGCACCCGGCTGAATGAGGACGCCCGGCGTGCGTTTTCCGTAGGCTGTCGTCGCGCCGTATTCGAAGAACACGACAACCGGCGTGCCGTTGGGCGTCACCTCGCCGTTGAGCGTGGCGCTTAGCGATTGCACGTTTGTCGCCGCCAGCGTGGCAGCGGACGGAAGCGGATCGCTGCTTGCGGGCATAACGATGCGGTAGAGCGAGCCGAGGCTGGACGCACCGTCCGGCAGGACTCCGTACAAGTTTCTGTCGGTGCCGCGGGAAATGCCCCCGGCCAGCGACCCCTGCGCGATCGAGTAGGTCGCGCTCGTGGCCGGACTCGGTGCGAGCGTGATAAATGGCCCGGCGTTTCCGCCGCCAAACTCAAAAATCTTCCGCACCGTTCCCGACGCACCCGGTCCGATAAAATGCGGGATGTAAAACTTCCCGAGATTCCGCTCAACCAACGCCACCGGAATCGGCTCGCCCTGCGTGGCGTAATCAGTCGTCGCCGCCAGCGCCGTAAATGTCCCCGCCGTCGTCATCCGGTAATGCGTTGCGATTCCGTTGAAATTCAGCAGTCCGTTCAGCGCGCCGTCGCGGCCCTTCACCAGCGGACCGCCCACGCTTTCCGACGCTTGAAACGACCGCAGCACCGTGAATGTTCCCGATGCCGTCGTTCCCTCAAACTTCCAGAAAGTCCCGCGCCCATTTGCTCCGCCGCCCGTCGTTGTTCCGTAAAATGCGCCGTCGTCGCCGAGCACCGGCGGGCCGTATCCACCCGTTCCGGCCGTGCCGGAAAACGTCCGCAAAATCGACAGCTCCCCGGCCTTCGTCATTCGAATAAAGCGCCCGTCATCCCGCACCGCATAAAGCGCTCCGTCCGGGCCCTCCACCACGCCGCCCGACCGGCTCCCGATGCTCCCGACCTCCGTGATCACTCCATTCGTCGTGGCCTTCAGCAATGTCCCCGATGGCGAGACAAACGACCTCGCCGACGTAAAGTAAAACGCACCGTCCGACGCCTCGATCAGCCCCGAATCCGGAAGTGCGGCATCGTTGCGAAAGCTCGCCAGTACCTCGAATTCCCCAGTGCTCCGCTTCCGCCAGAATGTCCCGCCATCCTCGCCGCCACCCTCCGCCGTCGTGCCGTAAATGTGCCCGTCCGCCGCCAGCAACGGCGCACCCACCGGCTTCGCGCCGAGAACGTCCGAAAAGCCATACAGCGTCGTCAACGCGCCGGCCGTCGTCACCTCGTGAATGGCTCCGCGGTTGTCGGCGTTGTTCACCGTCAACAGCAGCTTGCCCGCATTCTCCGTCAGCCCCGAAGGCCCGCCGATTGGGAAATCCCGCAACTTCGTAAACGTCCCGTCCTGCGCCACCCGGAACAGCGCTCCGTAGTCCGATGCGCCGCCGTTGCGCGTCGCTCCGTAAATGTTGCCGTCGCTGTGCGCCAGCAGCCGCGCCTTCACTGCGTTCGACTGCGTTCCCGTCCCGTCCGTTCCGTTGAAATGATGCAGCACCGTGTAATTCGCACCGTCCTTGTCGAGCCGGAAGACCACACCCTTCCCGTTGTCGCCCCCCATGTGCGCCATGCCGTACAGCCGCCCGTCCGCGCCCTCCGTCACGCCATACGTGAAGCCGAATCCCAGCGGATCACTGCTCGACGTCACACTCCGCAGCACCGTGTAATTCGCGCCATCCACGTCCATTTTAAATATCACCCGCGTTGTGGTGCCGTACAGCTTCCCGTCCGACGCCTTGATCAGCCCGACGCTTCCCCGCCCGTCGTTATTCGCATTGAAAGACTTCAACACCGTGAAGCCCGTGCCCCCGACGTTCGCGTCAAACTTGAACACCGTCCCTCCGCTCGAACTGCTCACCACATGCTGCGTCATTCCCGCAAACACCAGCGGCGAAATCTCCACCAGCGTCCCCACCGGATTCGCCGTCGTGCTGAAATTGAACAACGTCGAATACGCACCCGCCGGCGTCATCCGGAAGATCGTTCCGTTCCCCGTCCTCGGGAATCCGAACAAGCTGCCCAGCCCGCCGACAAACGTCGTGCCGTAATAATTCCCATCGCTCCCGAGCGTCAGCCCCCCGAATGGCGCCGCGCCGGAGGCGTCAAAATCCCGCAACTTCGTCAGCGTTCCACCCGTCAGCTTGAAAATATACCCCACATCACTCGACCCGCCATAATTCGTCACCCCCATCACGTCCGCGCCGTTCACCAGCAAATCCCCCGCAGGCGCCCCGGCAATTCCGGCCTGCGGCCACTCGTGCAACACCTCCACCGACTGCGCGCCGGCGACCGTTGAAAATGCGAAGAACAGAGCAAGGCAGAATCGTTTCATCACCCGCACGGATATCGGAACACCCTGCGAAATTCAAGCGGCCGGAACGCATCGCAAACAAAGCTTTGCAGCCGCCCGCACCGGTGCCATTCACCACACACCACCTTTTTAAAATGCACCGCTTCCTCGCTTCCGCGCTACTCGTTCTTACGTTCGCCACCGCCGCGCATCCCGCCGAGCCTGCTGCGCCCGCGGGCACGACGAAGGGCGTCATCGAAATTACTAAAACCCAGCGCCCGGCCGACGCCATCGTCCTCGTCGGGCCCGACGCACATCAGCTCGTCCCTGAGCGCGGCGATGAGACAAAGTGGACATTCGCCGACGGCATCCTCACCGCCTCGCCGGTGTGGGACAGCCTCATCACCAAGGACAACTACGCCGACTTCCGCATGCACGTGGAGTTCAACGTCAACGAAAACAAGGAAGCCAAGGACCGCGAAGCCGACGGCAACTCCGGCGTTTACATCCAGCTCCGCTACGAAGTCCAAATCCACAACTCCCACGCCATACCCGAAGCCGAATACACCGCCAGCTACGGCGGCTCCATCTACCGCCAGAAAAAGCCCGACCGCCTCGTCGGCAAACCACCCGGCGAATGGCAGACCTACGACATCGCATTCCGCGCCGCCCGGTTTGTGGACGGCAAAAAGACCGAAAACGCCCGCATCACCGTCTATCAAAACGGACAGCTCATCCACGACGACTACGCCATCACCGGCAAAACCGGCGCAGGCGAAAAAGAAGGCCCCGAGCCGCGCCCCATCAAACTCCAGGGCCACCACAACCCCGTCCGCTTCCGCAACGTCTGGATTCAAAAACTCAACCTCGACGGAAAACCCGCCCCCGAGCCCCGCTAAGCCCCGTCCCTCCTGTAAAACACCTCCCGGAACCCATCTCCTTCCATAAAAAAGAGACGCTGCAGAATCGCCGCCGCCGTCGCCCTTGCGCGCCGCGGTTTCTTCCGCAGATTGCGCAGATTCGCGCAGATTATTGAAAGGAACCGCGTGCGAAATCTGCGAAAATCTGCGAAATCTGCGGACAACAACACCGCTCCTTCGCACGCCTCGCCTCCAAACGGGAATTAACCTCGCGAAACGCTCCAGCAGGATGCCCTCTTTAATCCCGAAGACCCCTCCCTGCTCTAGCAGGCAGCCCTCTTCAATCCCGAAGACCCCTCCCTGCTCTAGCAGGCAGCCCTCTTTAATCCCGAAGACCCCTCCCTGCTCCAGCAGGATGCCCTCTTTAATCCCGTAGAGGGCTGCCTGCTGCAGAGATTAGGCCTCTTTAATCCCGTAGGGGCCGACTTCCCGCCGGGGCTTGTCTCTTCGGTGTGAAAAAGGCCGGTTTTGCGACAAAATCACGATTTTGTTGCTTTTTCACCACTTTTACGCCATTCGTGGACCTTCACGATAGCTTAAACACCATGCCACATCGTCGCCTTCCAAACACCATCGCCTCCGTCATCCGCACCCTCGTCACCGCACGGGACCAATACATCGCCACTCCCACCCCCTCCGAGCGCGCCATCACCGCCGAGCAATTTGCAAAGCTCGACCCGTCCAACCCCGCCAGCCTGCTCAACCGCATCATCAAAGAAGCCACCGATGTGGACGTCGCACTCGCCGCGCAAGCCCCGCTCTCCAGCGCCCTTGCGCAGATCGCCGCACGCGCCACCCTCTTCGCCTCGCACTTTAACCAGGTCCTCGACCTCGGCATCACCCGCGGCACCTTCGCCGCCGGCGCCCGCGCGTATTACGGACGCGGTATTCACGACACCGCCATCCCCGACCTCTCCACCTACGCCGCCGTCCAGACCGCCCTCGACCACATCGTCCGCGGCGAAGCCCAGCGCCTCGCCGCCGAAGGCCCCGCCTACATCCCCATGGCCCTCCCCAGCGCCGGAGAATGCGCCGGCATCTTCAGCCAGTTCATCAGCGCCCTCCGCAACAACTCCGACGCCCAGCAAAACACCGACACCCAGCGCGAACAACTCCAGGCCCTCTACACCGAAGCCCAGGCCCTCGCCGTGGACATTTGCGACACCGTCGAATTCCACTACCGCCACGACCGCGACCCCGGCAGCTTCCGCACCAAATGCCGCCGTTGGGGCGTCGTCTACATCTACGACGCCAACGAACCCCGCGACCCCGACGACACCACCGGCCCCGGCACCGGCGGCCTCCC
>SXWH01000068.1 GCA_005791535.1 Verrucomicrobiaceae bacterium
CCGAAGCGCAAGGAGGGCGATATGCAGGTGCCGGAAGGATTCTATGAGATCGACCGCTTTAACCCCAAAAGCCTGTTCCATCTCTCGCTTGGCCTGAATTATCCGAATGCCGCCGACCGCATCCTTTCGGATCCAAAGACTCCGGGAACGGACATATTCATCCACGGAAACACCGTCACGGTCGGATGCCTCCCGATGGGGGATGACATGGTCGAGCACCTCTACCTCGCTGCATCAGATACGCTGCAGAAGCCGATTACCGTGCATCTTTTCCCCGCACGTATGTCGGGCGATTCGTGGGTGCAATGGCGCGATGGTGAAGTCGCAAAGAATGCTGCGCTGAAGCCGTTTTGGGAACAGCTTCAGCCAGCATACGATTACTTCGAGAAGCGGCGGCGAATCCCGAAGTTCTCGGTGCTTCCGGATGGCCGCTACAGGGTTTTGTCGAAGTAGCCGCGCTATGTGCGAGCAGCGAGCTCCCGAAGAAGCGCGTGCAAGTTCTCGAGTCCGGGAACGCGGGCGAGCACTTTTGCCAGTCGCGGCAGTGCCACCGGGATGTGTCGCAGGAAGTGAGTCCGGCCGTCTTTGTGTCCGAGCTTTCCGTAGGCTCCAAGTGCCTGCATCAGACGCTGCATCGCACACAAATCGAAAGTCGCCATAAATTCTGCTTTCTCCCGTGCGCCTGCACCGTGCAGTCCGCTGAGGTAATGTGCGAGCAGTTCGTCCCGCTCGGGCTCCGAGAGCGTCACGTAAGGATCGAGAAGCAGCGACGCGAGGTCGTACTGAGCGAGGCCGGGGCGAAGGCCTTGAAAATCGATGAGACAGACCTCGCCATCGCGAACCATTACATTCTGACTTTGAAAATCGCGGTGAACGAGACAGCGCGGCAGCGCGGCGAGATGCTCCGCGATTTCCCGCAGCCGGGCGCGGTTTACGTGGTGGTCCACATAGTCAGCGGTCAGGCCGAAATGGCGCGTAAGGCAGTGCTCCAGGAAATAGTCCTGCTCCCATTGGTAAAGCGCGGCGTTGAATTCCGGCTGAAGTTCCGGACGGTTCGCGTTGGTGTGTGCCCGGGTGTGGAGCATAAGCGCCTGGTCCAGCGTGCGTTGGTAGAGTGCGCGACGCTCGAGCCACGGCGCATCGCGAAACGCCCAGAGGTCCAGTTCGCCGGCATCCTCCATGAGAATCATGCCATCCTCGCGACCGTGAAAGAAAACGCGTGGAACGCGGACGCCAATGGATTCGAGAAAGTGCCCGATTTCCACGTAGTGGCTGTTCTCCGCACGTTCTTCGGTGTAGTGGATGAGGATATGCGATTCCCCGCCGGATTTGACCCTCCAGAATTTCCGGCCGGAACCGCCTTTCTCAATTGCTTCGACAAATACTGCCATGATTCGAAATGGCCGTTCGCGGGCTCGCGGGCAATGACGAATGCCGCGGGTTTGGAGATCCCGGAAGCTCTCCTCTACTGCGCGGCAACATTCGGGGTATATTTGATGCCCATGATTATCCGCGCCATCTCGTTTGCATGCGCATGCTCCATCGTCGCCGCTGCCGGCCGCACCGTTGCGGAAAGCGCGGCGTCATTCGTCCTCGCCGACGCGGAATTGACGATGGAACTCGTCGCCGCAGAGCCGCTCGTCGAATCGCCGTGTGCGATGGCTTTCGATGAACGCGGGCGCATCTTCGTGGCGGAGAATCGAGGATATCCGAATACAACGGAGCCAGCGCAGGGACGCATCGCGCTGCTTTCGGATTCGGACGGTGACGGCCGGATGGACAGGCGCACGACCTTCGCCGAAGGACTCGCTTTTCCAAATGGCGTGCTCCCTTGGCGCGGCGGAGTGATCGTCACTTGCGCGCCGGATGTTCTGTTTTTGAAGGATACGAACGACGACGGCGTGGCTGATGAGCGCCGTGTTTTGCTCACGGGATTTGCCACGACGGGAAGCACACAGCTCCGCGTGAACTGCCCGACGTTCGGGCCGGATGGCTGGATTTACTTTGCCGCGGGACTGAGCGGCGGCGAGGTAAACGGCGTGAAGATGACGGGCGACTTGCGGTGGAATCCCGACAGTGGCGCGGTGGAAAATGTCGCGGGTCGTTCGCAATACGGGATGTCGTTTGATGCCTACGGCAACCGCTTCATCTGCATGAATCGCGTGCAGGCGCAGCACGTGGTGCTCGATCCGAAATGGCTGCGGCGCAATCCGCAGCTTGTGTTCAGCGACACGGTGCAGAATTGCCCGGAGCTGATTCCGAATACGCTCATGCGCAGCACCGGCGGCGCGGCGCGGCTTTATCCGCTGAGCGCAAACATCACGACCGCGGACTCGCATCAGGGCTTCTTCAGCGCGGCGTGCGCAGTCCATGTGTGGCGCGGCGGTTCGCTTCCGGCGCGATACGACGGTCATGTGTTTTCGTGCGACCCGACGGCAAATGTCGTGCATCTCGACCGACTGGAGCCGGCGGGCGGAACGTTCAGTGCGACGCCGTATTTTGAGAAGAAGGAGTTCCTTGCCTCGCGCGATGATTGGTTCCGCCCCGTCTTCCTCAGTGCCGGACCGGATGGCGCGCTATACATTTGCGACATGACGCGAAAGGTCATCGAGCATCCCGATTATCTCCCGGAGGAAGTGCGGAAACGGACGGACTTCGAGACGGGAAAATCGCTCGGTCGGATCTGGCGGGTGAAGGGAAAGGAAAAGCCGCGTAAGCCTGCCGTGACCGATGAACTCTTTGCCAAAGCTCGCGCCGGTAAACTCGACGCCGCCGCAATGAATGAAGCGTGGAATTCCGGCGATGCGCGACAGCGTGCGTTGGTGCTGCGCTTGTGGCTGGAAAATAGGAACGCCCGCGACTGGATGCCCGATCCCTCCGTGCTCGCGCAGGAGCCGGATGCCGCAGTGCGCTTTTGGGCGGCGCTGGCACTCGGCGAGATTCCCGAAGGCGCGCCAGCGCTCGGGGTGATCGCTGCGAAGGATGCCGGTGACCGCTGGACGCGTGTGGCGGTGCTCAGTTCTCTTGCAGGGCGCGAGGCGGAGTTTCTCGGCTCGTTCTTTGAATCGACGGAGAAAGTGGGCGAGGGGACTTGCGAACTTCTGCGCGGCGTTGGGCGTTCGTTTGCGTCCGTATCGGCCTTGAAAGCGGCGCTCGGCGAGGTGCGTGGCGCTGCGGGATTCGGACGCGAGGGACTCGGTGCCGTGATGTGTTCACTTGTGCTCGGAAGCGTCGAGCGTTCCGGTGAGGTGCTGAACCCCGCATCCGATTCGAAGTGGCTCGGAGCCATTTTGGGAGGGCTCGGCGAGGTAGCGCTCGATGCTGCACGTCCGGGATACGAGCGCCTCACCTACATCCGAACGCTTACCAAAATTCCTTGGCCCGATGCTTCGCCAGCGCTGCTCGCTGTCGCCGCAAATGGCGCGGGTGAATTGCGCGCCGCTGCTGTCCGTGCGCTCGCTGGCTTTGCAAAACCCGAAGTCGCCAAAGCCCTGCTCGCGCCCGGCGTGTGGGCGGCGGCATCGCCGTCGCATCGGGAATTGTTGCTGGCCGAACTTCTCGGAAATCCCGCGCATCACGCCGGTGTGCTTGATGCGATTGAGGAAGGCCGTCTGCCCGCGAGCGCCGTGAATCCATCCCGTCGCGCGGTGCTTTTGAAAAATAAAGACCTCCGCGAGCGCGCTGAGAAGCTCCTCGGCACCAGCGCGGCTCCGGATCGTCAAAAAGCGTTTGAGTCCGCAAAAGCCGCGCTCGCACTGAAAGCCGACGCAAAACACGGCGCGGAGTTATTTCGCAACGCCTGTGCCATCTGCCATCGACTGGAACGCGAAGGCCACGCCGTGGGGCCCGACCTTTTCGACATCCGCGGGCAGACGAAGGAAAACATCCTATTCCACATCATCGTTCCCGATGCGGAAATCGCCCCGGCCTTTGCCACATATTTCGTGACTACCAAAGACGGACGCACACTCAGCGGAATCATCGCCAGCGAAACGCCCATGAGCCTCACGCTGCGTGGACCGCTCGCGCAGGAAACCGTCCTTTTACGCGCCGATGTCACCAAACTCGAAGCCCTCCCGACTTCGCTCATGCCGACGGGACTGGAGCAGGGAATGTCGCCGCAGGACATCGCCGACTTGCTCGGGTTTCTCAAAGGCGAGGCGGCACGATAGGTCGGCTTGCTTGGATCCCGAAAGCTGCGCTTGGCTGGACGCCGC
>SXWH01000004.1 GCA_005791535.1 Verrucomicrobiaceae bacterium
ATCTGAAATACCAAAATCGCCGCGCCGATTACGTGAAGGCGTTTCAGGATGTGATCAACTGGGAGTTCGTCGGCGAACGCTTCGCGAAGCGCGCGTAACGTTCAGGCTTACGCCTCCATCAACCGGCGGTCGCTGAACGCGACGCTGAATGCCGCGAACAATGCCGAGCGGACGCTTCCGCGACTGACCTTTGCCTTTTTCCCAGAGGAGAGCGGGGGATTCTTTTCGAGCAGATCGAGGGTTTCGACTCCGAGGCGCCACGGGATGTAGCATGCCATCCGCGTCCTGCGGCTCCGGATCGAAAGAATGTAGTGCCGGCCGGAATCGAGAAGTTCGCGAGCGCGGTGAAGCCAGACGTCGAATACCGGTTCCGCTTCGGCTGGGGAACCGGCGAGTGCCTCGGCCGAGGTCCCGACGTTTTTGAGTTCGCTGTCTGGCAGGTAGCATCGTCCCGCGGCGAGGTCGGCGGGGATGTCGCGCAGGATGTTCACCAATTGCAGGCCCTTGCCAAAATTGTTTCCAAGTTCGGTAAGTTCGCCGTCGTCGATTTTCGAGTATTGCGGAAGGCGGTTAAGGCAAAGGCGCGTCCACCATTCGCCGACGCAACCGGCGACGAGGTAGATGTAGTCCTCGAGCATGTTTGCATCGGGCAGGGCGGTGATGAGTCCCGATTGCTGAAAGGTTTCGAGATCCATGCTTTGGCCGCGGATGATGCTGGTCATCAAATCCGCGATTTCCTTCCACTCCCAGCCGTCGAGTGACTGGAACGACTCCAGCACCTGCGGCATCGTGTCGATCAGGGTCCTCTCCCCGGGATGGTCAGGACGGATGTCGCGCTGAATGTTCGTGATCGCCTGTGGCGTGGCACCGCCTTTGATGATGCGCTCGAATTCAGCGAGTCGGCGGAGGCGGACCTGGGGTGGCGCGCTTTCCGTGTCTGCAATCGTATCGCTCGTCCGCGCAAGCATGTAGGCTACGCCGATGGCCGGCCGCAGTTTCGCGGGCATGATCCGGATGCTCAGGTAAAACGACCGCGACACCGCTTTCAAAAGGCGGGTGTTTAACTTCGGGCTGTTCAGTTTGGCGTTCATTTTCCTGCCACCAGTCGGATCATCGACTCCTCAAAGTTTCCGATGTTTGCGGCACCTTGTAGCCAAGCTACTTTTGCGCCCAAAACCGGGAGATTTGCGGCGGAGCGCCATCCGTCGAGCAGGCGCGCTCCCAAGGCGTCGAGCGCAACCGGATCGCGGCTGGCGTAGAGGGTGGAGTGGACGGTTGCAAAATGCGGATTTGCCGCGGGTCCGCCGGCGTAGGTGACGGCGAGCGCGTCGAGGATGTGGAGCACGCATTTTCCGCCAATTCGTGGGTCTGCGTATAAATCAGGAAGGGCATTTGCCCCATCGGGACCGGTCGTTGTGAAGCGTCGCCAGTTATCGATGTTTGCCACGACGGCACTGTAGAATGTTCCGTGAACTCCAGTGCCGGGAGCATCGCTGAGAGCGGGAATATTGATCCATTTGGTGACGTCTCGCGCGAGCATGCGGCAGAGATGGCTCTTGGAGCTGAGTTGATCGCTCTCGGCAGGGTTCAGCGCATTGAGCCGCTCTGTGAATTGAGCGTCGCCCCAAATGAGCTGGCCGAGCACAGGTGCTATTAGCGGCGTGTCGCGTTCCCAATCCTTTGGCTGCGCAATCGATCGGACTTCACATCCCATTCGCTCGGGAGTGAAACCCGCTTCCTTCAATGCCGCTGCATCGCGGTCCCAGACAAAGATGTTCTTCTCCGGAACGCCCGCAGATTTGAGCCCCTCGATCACCGCGACTACCACTCCGCGTCGCGTGGAAAAGTAGCGTCCTCCGGAGGCAGTGACTTTGATTCCCACGCGGTCATCGGGACCGGCTAGGGAACGCCATGCGTCTTCGCTGGTGGCTTTTCCCGTCGCCGCTTTCACGACGCTGGCGACCATTCGCCGGGTTGTGGCGGTGTTCTCTTCAAAGCCGCTCATTGCGTCCTCGGAGCGAACCGTTCCCACAATCGAAACCGTGCGCGGCCGGGGTGGAGCAGGTGTGTTTTGCGGTTCGGAAACGGGCGTGGGCGGATTGAGCTGTGGCTCGGGAGCCTGTCCCGAAAGCGGGGAGGCAAGAGCCAGCAAGCTGAGCGCAATCAACGGTCGATTCACACAGCCACCGTATCGGCTTTGCAATGGACGAGTCGATGATGAATCGCCCGATACTGCGTGAAATACCTTGCTTTACTTGGTTATTTTGCAAAGTATCAAAGTATGAAAGCGGGTACATCAAAAAAGACCGTGAAGAAGTCGGCGGATTTCCGGCGTGCTGCGGAGGTTTTTAAGGCTCTGAGTAATCCGAACCGGCTTCTGATCGTCGACGCACTCTCCGAGGGTGAGCGATGTGTGGCGGACCTGACGGCATTGGTCGGACTCGATATGTCCACGGTTTCCGCGCATCTGGCCGTATTGCGAAATGTTGGAATTGTGTCCGACGAGCGCAGGTCAACGCAGATTTTCTACAGCCTCCGGCGTCCGTGCTTGATGAACGTCTTTTGCTGTCTCGACGAGTTCCACTCGGAAGGTGATTGACCCCGCTATTTTATGAAAACCATCCAAATCTACGATCCTCCGATGTGCTGTTCGACCGGCGTGTGCGGTCCCTCGGTGGATCCCATCCTTCCGCAGTTCGCGGGGTTTCTGCATCAGCTGAAATCCCACGGCGTGACGGTGCAGCGCTTCAATCTTGCGCAGCAGCCTCTCGCATTCGTCCAGAATCCGGAGGTGAAATCCTTTCTCGAAAAGGAGGGTGCCGATAAGTTGCCGCTGATTTTCATCGATGGCCGGCTTGAATTGCAGGGCGCGTATCCTGACCACGACAAGCGCGTCGAGTGGAGTCTCCGGTGCATAAAGGAAGGGGCCGAGTCGTGAGCCGCGCACTTCCGGTTCGGCAGCTCCTGGATGCAGCGACGCGGTTCCTGTTTTTCACTGGAAAAGGGGGAGTCGGGAAAACGTCGCTTTCCTGCGCGGTGGCAATAGCGCTTGCTGACTTGGGAAAGACCGTGCTTCTCGTGAGCACGGATCCCGCGTCGAACCTCGATGAAGTTCTTGGGGTGCGCCTCGGGAATGCCCCGACCGCGGTGCCCGGCGTGGCGCGTTTATCGGCCCTGAATATCAATCCTGAGGAGGCGGCTCGTGCATACCGGGAGAAGATCGTCGGGCCGATGCGTGGCGTTCTTCCGCCCGCTGCGCTCGCAAGCATGGAGGAGCAGCTTTCGGGTGCGTGTACGACGGAAATTGCGGCATTCGACGAATTCTCGCGGCTGCTCGGGGATGACTCGGCCACCGTTGGATTTGACCACGTGATTTTCGACACAGCTCCCACAGGACACACCCTTCGGTTGCTGATGCTTCCAAGGGCGTGGACGGGATTCTTTGAGCACAATACCACCTGAACTTCGTGTCTCGGGCCGCTGGCGGGACTGGAGCAGCAGCGGTCCGTTTACGAGTCGTCAGTCGCCGCGCTGGCTGATGCAAAACGGGCGACCATGGTCCTGGTGAGCCGTGCTCAGAAGGCTGCGCTCCGGGAGGCGCGGCGTACACGCGATGAACTGGCTGGCGTGGGAATCGCAAACCAACGGCTCGTGCTGAACGGCCTTTTCCGGGCCTCCCGGCCGGATGACTCCATCGCACTCGCGCTTGAGCAGCGTGGGGATTCTGCTGTCGCGGCGTATGCGGAGTTTCTTGAGACGCTCCCGGTTTACGAAGTCGCTCTGCGCCCGCACAACCTCCTCGGCA
>SXWH01000069.1 GCA_005791535.1 Verrucomicrobiaceae bacterium
AGCTGGTACGACAACGAGTGGGGCTACAGCAACCGCTGCGTGGACCTCGTGAAGTACATCGTCAGCAAAGGCCTGTAAGACTTCGCAACCACTTTCAAAAAAAGGCGCATCCGAAACCGGGTGCGCCTTTTCTTTTTAGCGTCCGGCATCGCCGATGAAGCACCCCGAAAAGTCCGGGTGCATGGCGGAACGGTTGGCGGGCCATTCTGAAAAGTCCGAGTGCATGGAAAACCGGTTTGCGGGCCATTCTGAAAAGTCTGGGTGCACGGAAAACCGGTTTGCGGGCCATTCTGAAAAGTCCGGGTGCATGGAAAACTGGTTTTCGGGCCATTCTGAAAAGTCCGAGTGCATGAAAAACCGGTTTGCGGGCCATCCTCAAAAATGCGGGTGCATGAAAAACTGGTTTTCGGGCCATCGTCAAAAGTTCGGATAAATAAATACACCCTCGGTTACAGAGAAGAAAGTTTTCGGGTGGTCAAAAAACGACAGTCTTTCTCAAATTTGCGATATTTGAGAGCTCGAAAATCGAGTGGCGGGTATGCGGAAGGTGCAGTCCGGCCCTTCGCCGAAGTTGGGCGGTCGGGCAGACTGGAGAGGGGCGAGGCGGCTCAAACCGCGCGTGTCGGGTTATATATAGAGCTCACCGCTTTACCGTCGCGATGAATTCCTGCCAGAGGGCGTCCACGGGCTTGCCGGTGAGTTTTTCGAAGAGGGCATCGTTGTAGTCGGCGCGGCGGAGGGCGGCGTCGAGTTCGCGGACGAGGCGGCGGTCGTATTTGTGCATGGCCCAGGCGAGGAATGCGGCGGTGGTGCCGTAGGCGTCGCGGTAGCTGGCTTTGTCGGGATTGAAGCGCGGGCGGGGGGATTCGGGTTCGTAGTGGTAGTAGCGGATGTAGTCGGCGATGCCTTCGACGAGCCAGCCGGCGTCGCGCGGGGTGCGGCGGTAGTCCTGGATGGCGTGGGTCATTTCATGGATGACCATCCCGAAGTCGTCGGGCCGTTTGGTGATCCATGCGATGCTGATGAAGAGGCCCTCGGGGGTGCGGTAGGCGGGGACTTTGAGCTCGGGTTTGAAATGGAGGACGAATTGATCGGGCGTTTTGAAGTCCTGCGTGGAGAGCATGCGGACGACGACGGGCCACCATTCGCGGACGTGTTGCGCGGCTTCCTCGGCCCATGCTTTGGTGGCGGGTGTGGCTTCGCCTTCGATGTCGATTTTAACCTCGGGTGTTTTGAAATCGGCGATGGTGAGCGGCATGCGCAGCGCGGCGAGCGGCTTGGGTGCTTGCTGGGCGAGCGCAGTGGTGGCGATGAGGAGAGCGAGTGTGTGACGGATCATGTGGTTTTTTACTCGGGATAAAGTTCGCGGTAGCGGATGGCTTGGAGGCCGACGGTGGCGGCGACGCCGAGGACTTCTTCCTCGGTGGCTCCGCGTGAAAGGTCGGCGCAGGGTTTGGAGAGGCCGAGGAGGATTTGGCCGTAGGCTTCGGCGCCGGCGAGGTATTTGACGAGTTTGCTGGCGATGTTGGCGCTATTGAGATCCGGGAAGACGAGGACGTTGGCTTTTCCGGCGACGAGGCTGTCGGTGGCTTTGATCGAGGCGAGGTCGGGGACGAGTGCGGTGTCGGCCTGCATTTCGCCGTCGATCTCGATTTCGAGTCCGGCATCGAGCGCCATTTTTTTCGCGAGCGCAGCGGCGGCGGCGACTTTTTGCACGCAGGGAAGTTGCGAGCCGCCTTTGTTGGAGAAGCTGAGGAATGCGACGCGTGGTTTGTTGCCGGTGAGCTGGCGGCAGACTTCGCCGGTCTGGAGGCCGATGCGTGCGAGCTGCTCGACGGTGGGCTCGGGGATGACGGCGCAATCCGCAAACAGGATCACGCCGCGTTCGCCGTAGCGTTTGTTGCTGAGGTCGAGCATCTGGCAACTGGAGATCATCTTTTCGCCGGGGAGCGGCTTGATGAGCTGGAGCAGGGGACGCAGCGTGCTCGCCGGGGTGAGGCCCGCGCCGACGACGAGGCCATCGACGAGATTGTGCTGCACCATCATGGACGCGAAGTAGCTGGGCTTTGCGAGGATCTCGCGCGCGTCCGAGGTGCCGAGGTTGCGGTAGCGTTTGAGTTTTTCGAGCCGCGGGATGAATTGCTCGAGCTCGGAGGAGGTCTCGGGGTCCACGATACCGATGTGGTCGAGGTCCACGTCGAGGGCCTTCGCGGCGGCCTCGACCTCGGCACGCTTGCCGAGGAGGATGGGCGTGCCGAGTTTCAGCCGCGAGAATTCGCGCGCGGCGCGGAGGACGACTGGCTCCGTGCCTTCGGGGAACACAATGCGTTTCGGGTGGCGCTTTAGTTTTTCAAATACCGACTCAATAAACCGTGACATGCGCCGGATAGTCGGGAGTTCGGGCAGGCGTGTCGAGCGTACGCACGATGAAAAAACCGTGGCCGCGAGTCAGAGATGGGGTTTCCGATATCTCGAAAAAAATCCATCTTCCCTGTTGCGCAGTCATTTGGGGCGATTAGCCTGCGGGACCCTGAACATTGAACAACCGGAAGGTTTCCGGGTGTTTCACCGAAGGTAAATTCATGACACCAAGAGACGAACAACTGCACGATAACCCCGGCCCAAGAATGCCAAGCGAACCCATCGCCACGGAAAAGGTGACGATCGACCGCAAGGTGTTTTTCCTCGACCTCAAAGAAAACCAGCGCGGTCGTTTCCTGAAAATCACCGAGGACGTCGGTGGTCGGCGGGATACGGTCATGCTGCCCGCAAGCGCATTCCGGGATTTCCTCGACGCGCTGACGCGCCTCGTTGATTACGAGTCGAAGCTCTAACTGCCCGGGTTTTGCGTGGCGCCCCAGGAGCGCCGCGTGCAGTCCGAAATAGCTGTTCCCGTCAGACACTCCGGTCACCCGATGATCGGAGTGTTTTCGTTTGGAAGGGAAGGAAGGGTTTTGCGGTGCTTCGCGGCTTGAAATATCCGAGGCATGGCGCTAAGGTCGCACCCCGAAATGGGAAAAGAAGACTGCATCCAAACGACCGGCATCGTGAAAGACGTCCTCCCCGGAACCATGTTTCGGGTGCAACTTGCCAACGGTCACGTACTCCTCGCACACATCTCGGGCAAAATGCGGAAGAATTTCATCCGCATCATTCCGGGCGATAAAGTGGAACTTGAACTTTCTCCTTACGACCTGACGAAAGCCCGTATAGTCTTCCGCGAAAAATGAGCGAAACATCTTCACATTCCGGCAACGGCAGCCATGAACACCTCGAATCCTCCCGCGAACACGTCCGCGCCGCCGCGAATGATGTACGCGACGCCGCCGCGGAGGCCGCGCGGGAGATTCGCGATCGCGCCAACGCCATCGCCGGGGAATGGAAAGGCAAGCTGAGCGACTGGCAGAAGGAAGCCGAGGACTACGTCCGCGCAAACCCGACTAAGAGCGTCCTGACTGCAATTGGTGCGGGATTTGTCATCGGCCTGCTCTGCAGGAAATAAAAAGCCATGAGCGATAATGGACAACCGCCGGAAGCGGACTCGGCGGGCATTGTCCGGCAGCTAAAGGTGTTCCTCGCATCATGCGCGCAGTACGCGTCTGCGAGGATGCGGCTTGCATCAATCGAAGGCCGCGAAGCCGCGGGCGAAGCGGGGAAGGTAATCATTCTCGCGGGAGCCGTGATCGTTGCCGGGGCGTTCGGCTGGCTGTTTCTCTGTCTCGGTATTGTATTCCTTCTTGCGAAGGCGATGGGGGAATACGGTTGGGTGTGGGCGACGCTCATCGTGGGAGCCGCCCACCTTGCCACTGCGTTCGTGCTCGGGATGATCCTGAAAGCGCGTGGCGGACGTCCGTTTTTCCCGCTCACGACGGCGGAATTTCAAAAAGACCGCGAATGGCTGGAGAAGGAGAAACCATGACGAATTCCGATACGGAAAAAGCAGCGCTCATCGCCGAAATCGAAGCCGCCCGCGCGCGCGTCGCTCAAAGCGGAACGGAACTGCGCGAAGAGGGCGAGAGGTTTCGCAAGCGCTTTGACATCCCCGGTCGTGCCCGCGAGAGTTTCGAAAAGAACCGGCCCGCGTGGCTTGGAGGCGCGGCGCTTATCGGGCTGGTGCTTTCAAAAATCCCCGCCCGGAGGAAAACTGTTTTCGTGGAGAAGGCGACCGGCACCTTCCTCGGTGCGGCGGGCAAACTCGGTGCCGTGTGGAGTGCGGTGAAATTCGCCGGCGGCATCGCGAAACCGTTCATCGGCGAGGCGGTGGCGAAGTGGGTGGCGTCGAGGACTGAGCAAAAATCCCCGCAAAAGTAGTTTTTCGGATGTTTCTATGGAAAAACCACAATCCGTTGGGGTTTTTCGCGGTTTCCGAAGAATACAGTTGTCATCGGTCACGATTGCCCTCTACACAAGCACCTTGAACGCAACCAGCACAGAAAGGGGTGACTATTAATACCATGCGCATTATCGCTCTCATCGCACTCGCAGCCGTTACTTTCGGCTTCGCAGCTTGCTCCAGCTCGCAGTCGGCTCCGGCTCCTGCAGCTCCTGCAGCCAAAGGCTACAAGAAGTAAGCAGATTTCCCAACCAAGGGATTTTAAAGGCCAGATCGCGTTTCGCGGTCTGGCCTGTTCTGTTTTTTGAGATCGTGGAAGGGGCCGGTGACTTGATTTTTCCCGTGGCATCGGCGATGCTCCCGTATCACTTCCGATGATTACTCCAACTTGTCGGGAAAGGCTTACAGCCGCGGATTTCGATTTCATAATCCACACTCTGGCCGGTGGCGGGCGGAGGGCTTCGGCGTCGCTTGCGGAGCTTCTAACGGACTCGGATGCATTGGACACCATTCTGGACAGCGATGAACTTTTTCGCGCTGTGCTCGAGGACGGAAACTCCATCAACATCTCTCCGCAGTGCTACTTCTACATCATCCTCCGGCACGTGCTGAAAGAGCACAAACTAGCGAGCCGCGAGACTGCCGATTATCTTGCGTCGTTACTGGAGACGTTCAGCCGCACCGAGCGGATGCGAGCGCCGGCCGGTGCGGGAGAGGGACCGCAGCAATACATCAGTGACATGCTGCTGGCGCTTCAGAAAGCCGCGCCGACCCAGTCGTTCTTTCTCCGCGCGCACATCGGAAACTACACGCTCTTCATCACGGGAGTTTTTCACGACCGCGTGGAATGCCGCTCGCGCCGCGGCGGTCCCGATGTTGAGTTCTTTGAACAGGTGGGCGCGACCAATTTTGCCGTCGCCGCGAATCACTCGATGGCGCGCGAACACTCGCTGGACCGAATTTTTCAAGAACTCGGCGAGCGCTTCCGCGATATCCGCATCGCGCTCAACGATACGGCCGGGCGCCACATGCATCTCGAGGAATCACCGCAAATCATCCTGCCATGAATTCGCTGTTTCACGATATTACACGCCTGCTTGAGCGCACCTATGCGAGCGCCGGTGTCGCGCTTGAGGACTGCATTATTCACGATGATCGCTGCCGGCAACTCTCGCGTCTGGCCGGCGCGCAGGCGCGTGAACTGAGTCAGCTTGCGCGTACATTTCTCCGGCACAGCGGCGACAATCTTTTCATCGGCATCTATTATTCCCGCTGGCTCATCGATCACCTCGAAGCTCACGATCCGCGCCGGGGGTTGAGTGATCGCAACATCGGCAGTCTCATTTCGTTTGTGGAGGAAATCGACCACGCTCTGCACGCGGCGCTCGCATTCCGTCGCGGCGTGCGCGACGTCGGAAGCGAGGATTTCATTAGGAATCTGGAGCTTCAATCGCGTGTGGATATCTACATGGTCCTGTTGCTGTTCGTGGGGTTCTTTCGCAAGACCCAGCGCGTTGCGAGAACCGACCGGCGCTGGCTGCGCTTCCATTTGTTCCAGCGGGAATCCAACGATTATTCCGACGACTCAATCCGCGCGCGTTACATGGAAACGGCGGCGCTTGGCGAGACCTACACGAGGCTCCTCGACACGCTCAATGCGGCCCGGCGGATCGAGGAGATTCGGGTATTCCACTCTCTCGACTACGCGCAGAAAAAGGAGCGCATCCTCCGGCTTGCCGGGCGCCCCGTGCCGCTGCAACTCCCCGCAAAATCGGGCGAGTAATCCAAGATGTAGCTTTTTGCGACCGCGGGGCGTAGAGTGGAGGTCTTTCAAATGTCAGAACTTCCGTTGCCCAAGCCATCCTTGATGATCCGCGTGTTGACGCGCTTCCGTCAGTGGCTCGACTCGGATTACTTTCCGGGTGGTCCCGAGGCGGCAAAAGCGAAACCCGATCGCTTCGAGTGGCCGCGCGCGATTCCCTTCATTTTTATTCATCTGGGATTCTTCTTCCTCCCGTTTGTGGGCTGGAGTTGGGCGGCGGTGGGCGTGGCGGCATTTCTCTATTTTGTGCGGATGTTTGCCATCACGGGATTCTATCACCGCTACTTTTCCCACCGGACGTTTCAGACGAGCCGTTTCATGCAGTTCGTGTTCGCAGTCTGGGGGAATACCGCCATCCAGCGCGGCGCGCTGTGGTGGGCGGCGGTGCACCGGCATCACCACAAGCATTCGGATGATGAGCATGATGCCCATTCTCCGCGCCAGCGCGGCTTTTGGTGGGCGCATATCGGATGGATGACAACGTCGAAAAACTTCCCCACCGACTACGGTACGATCAAGGACCTCGCGAAATATCCGGAACTCGTATTCTTGAACCGCTTCGACTTGATTGTGCCCGCGCTCTTCGGTGCATCGCTCTGGGGCTTGGGAGCGGCGATGAATTATTTCTGGCCCTCACTCGGCACCTCTGGAGCGCAGATTTTCGTGTGGGGCTTTTTCGTCAGCACAGCCGTCCTGCTGCATGGAACTCTTTTCATCAACTCGCTCGCGCATGTTTGGGGAAGGAAGCGCTTCCGCACAGATGATGACAGCCGCAACAGCATGCTCCTCGCGTTGATTACGCTCGGCGAAGGCTGGCACAATAACCATCATCGATACATGGCTTCGGCGCGTCAGGGCTTTTACTGGTGGGAACTCGACATCACCTACTATCTGCTCAGGGTCTTCGCATGGTGCGGCCTGATTTGGGATCTCAAGCCCGTACCTCAGTCCATCTATGCTGAGGTGGAAAAGAAGGCGGCACAGTGAAATCACTCGCAATCATCGGTACCGGGATCGCAGGGCTGGGATGTGCGCACTTTTTGCACAAGCGATTCGACGTTACGATTTACGAGCAAAACGACTACGCTGGCGGCCACACCAATACGATCACCGTGGATGAAGATGGGCGGTCGGTTCCCGTCGATACGGGGTTCATGGTTTTCAATCACGTCACGTATCCGAATCTCACGAGGCTCTTTCGGGAGCTCGATGTGGAGACAAAACCGACCGATATGTCCTTCAGCGTGCAGCATCGCGCGAGCGGATTGGAATACAACGGCGGCAGCGTAAACCTGCTTTTCGGGCAACGCAGAAACCTCCTGAATCTCCGGCACTGGCGGATGCTGATGCAGATCAACCGCTTTAATTCCGAGGCCGTCGCGGCGCTGGATGACCCGCAGTTCGCGGCGATGACGCTTCGCGATTACGTGGCGGTGCGCGGATATGGCGCGGATTTTTTGGAGCGATATCTTGTGCCGATGAGCGCGTCGGTCTGGAGTACGCCGCCGCGGCTCATGCTGGATTTTCCTGCAATCACGCTGCTTCGCTTCTGGCATAATCACGGCTTTCTCGGCCTGCACACGCAGCATCCATGGTACACCGTCTCGAATGGGGCGAAGTGTTACGTCAAAAAAATCACCGCACCGTTTTCTGAGCGCATTGCGCTTGGAAAACCCGTGGTTCGCGTGGAGCGGACGGAACGGACTGCGCGGATTACCACTGCAGATGGCGGTGTTCGGGAGTTCGATAAAGTGATTCTTGCCTGCCACGCGGATCAGGCTCTTGCGCTGTTAGCCGACCCGACCGAAAACGAATCGCGCTTGCTGCGGAATTTCAAATACCAGCCCAACGTCGCCACGCTGCACAGCGACGAGTCATTCATGCCCGCGACGCGCCGCTGCTGGGCGGCTTGGAACTACCGAATCGAAAAGGACAGCGACGGCCTGCCGACCGTTCACTACTGGATGAACCAGCTTCAGGGCGTTTCGGAACGCGTGAACTATTTCGTCTCGCTGAACTGCCACGAGCAGATCGCGCCTGCGAAAGTGCACCGCAAGATCAACTACGAGCACCCGTTATTCAACGTCGCCGCAATCGCCGCGCAAAAGGAACTCCCTGCTCTGAACCACATCTCGCCCGGCCAGACGACTTACTTCGCAGGCGCGTGGTTCAAATACGGATTTCACGAGGACGGCTTCACGAGCGCGTTGGAATGCGCGCGCGCAGTCACGGGGGAGGCGATTTGGACATGACTTCGTGTCTTTACGAATGCGATGTGATGCATCATCGCCTTGAGCCGAAGGTGCACGAATTTCGATATCGCATTTTCATGTTCGCGCTCGATCTCGACGAAATCGACGCTGTAGCCGCTGAGACGCTGCTCTTCTCCCGTAACGCATGGAATTTCTACAGCTTTCGCGACCGCGACCACCTTACGCTTCCGGGGTGCGGTGATCGGCCGCTGAAGGCACATATCATCGCCTACCTCGCGGAGAATGGCGTCCGTTTCCCCGATGGCGGCCGTATCACGCTCATCACACTCCCGCGGGTGCTTGGCTACATTTTCAATCCAGTCTCGTTTTATTTCTGCTCCGATGCGGCGGGAACGGCGGTCTGTGCTGTCGTGCAAGTCGGCAATACATTCGGGGAGTTGAAACCATACTGCATTCCTTCGCCTGACGCCGGCGGTGGTTTCCGGCTCGTGACGCCGAAACACTTTTACGTCTCCCCGTTTTCGTCGCTCGACTTGCTGTTCGACTTCAAACTGTGCGTGCCTGGCGAGCGCCTTGATATCCATATCGACGATCGCGATGGCGACCGCAGGATTCTTTTGAGCGCATTGACCGGCAGGCGCGTGGCGCTCACGAACGTTCGTCTTTGCTGGCTTACGCTCAAATATCCGCTTATTACGTTGAAGGTGATTTTCTTGATCCACTGGCACGCTTTGCTCCTCTGGCTGAAGAGAATTCCCTTCCACCGAAAAGCGGAGGACGCCGCAAAACAGCGCGGCGTGCATCGGCCACACTCATCCATTGCTCCGAAAGCGCCATGAACGACACCATCGCAGCCACCGCAGAAGTTTCCGCCGCACCGCAGGGCGGGCTTTATCAGCGCCTCGTGCTCGATGCGCTCGGGAAAATGACCGCAGGTTCCCTCACGCTCGAATTTCCCGACGGATCAAAACACATCATAGGGTCGCCGCGCACGGCGGTCGATGCCGCCATTCGCATCCGCAACGCTGCATTCTTCAAGCGGTGCGTCCTTTTCGGAGATATTGGTTTTGGTGAAAGCTATGTGGACGGCGATTGGGACACCGACAGCATTGAACGGGTGATATCCTGGGCGATCCTGAACATACACAACTCTCCGGCGATGTCCGGCTCGAAGACCCGGTCTTTTGCTCTGGGTATTTTGAAATTCGCCAACCGAATCGGCCACTTGCTCCGCCCCAACAGCATTCACACCGCGAAGCAGAACATCGCCGAGCACTACGATCTGGGGAACGACTTTTACAGCCTGTGGCTGGACCCCACCATGACCTACTCAAGCGCGATTTTCTCCGCTCCGGGCGAATCGCTCGAAGCCGGACAGATAGCGAAATACGACGCCCTCTGCAGGAAGCTCCATATTCGGAAAGGCGACCACGTTCTCGAGATCGGCAGTGGTTGGGGTGGCTTTGCATGCCACGCCGTGAAAAACTACGGATGCCGAGTCACTACCGTTACGATTTCGCGGGAGCAGTTTCGCTACGCCAAGGAGCGGTTCGTCCGCGAGGGTATTGCGGAGCACGTCGATATCCTGCTCGAAGACTACCGGAACCTGGACGGCAAATTCGACAAGATCGTTTCCATCGAAATGATGGAGGCGCTCGGCGACCGCTACCTGCCCGCGTACTGCCGCCAGTTGCACGATCTCCTCAAACCGCATGGGATGGTTGGTGTCCAGTACATCACCGTTCCCGACAACCGCCACGCCGAGTTGCGTCGCGGCGTGGACTGGATCCAGAAGCACATTTTTCCAGGCTCGCTGCTTCTGAGCGTCAGCCGGGTGAATACGGTCATGAATAAAACCGGCGACTTGTTTCTCCACGATCTCACCGACATCGGTCTGAGCTACGCACGTACGCTGCGGATGTGGTTCGACAACTTCAACGCGCGCCTCGCGGAAGTTCGTTCGATGGGCTTCGACGATCGTTTTATCCGCAAGTGGAACTATTACCTGCAATACTGCGAGGCTGCATTTGCGATGCGCAACATCAGCGTTGTGCAGGCCGTTTACACACTTCCGAATAATCCGCGACTGCGTCACTCGTGAGTCTTCGCGAGGCAGCGCGACGTATTGCTACCAGAGGCCATGATTCTATTTCTGCGCATCGTGTTTATTGTTGTTCTCGTCAGCATGTTTGCCGTGACCGGCTGGGCTAGCACGGAGGTCGCGCTTTGGAAGACGCCGCGGGCTGTCGCCACGCATCCGTGGTTCATCGCCACGCTGTTCGATTGCTACTTCGGTTTCCTCACTTTCTATGTTTGGCTCGCATATAAGGAGACCGGCCTCGGAGCGCGCATCGGCTGGCTGCTGGGCGTGTTGCTTCTCGGTAATATCGCGATGGCGACGTACATGCTTATCCAGCTTTTCCGCCTTCCGCTCGATGCGAAGATGGAGGACCTGCTGCTCCGGCGTAAATGACCGATACTGTTCCAGCGGAATCGTGGTGGAGGCGGCGCGTCGTCGCCCCGGTTCTGGCACAGCTCAAACAGGGTGCCACGCCGGAGAAACTCGCGCTCACCGTGGCGCTTGGATTCGCGCTCGGGGTGTTTCCGATTCTTGGTTCCGCGACGCTCCTGTGCGGTCTAGCGGCGTGGGCACTCCGGCTGAACCAGCCGGTCATCCAACTCGTCAATTACCTCGCGTATCCCGCCCAACTCGCGCTGCTCATCCCGACGTATCGTGCTGGGAGTGATCTTTTCGGCATCCCGCACATTCCGCTTTCGATTTCGTTCATTCTGGAGCGGTTCCGCGCAGACGTAGGGCAGTTCCTTGCGGATTTCGGGATGATTGCAGTTCGGGGAATTGTCGTTTGGGCGCTCGTCGCACCGCTCGCGGTTGCGGTGGTTTATTTCACGCTCCGGCCGTTGCTCCGTCGCGCAGCGGTGCGAATTGGGGGGATCTGATATGCTGACGTACTTCCTCATGGGTCTCGCCATCGCTGTCGCCTACTTCACGGTGACGTGGGCGATCAGTGTCCGTGTAAGAAACTACGGATTTCTCGACGTCGCGTGGTCATATGGCGTCGCGATTCTGGCTCCTTTCTACGCGCTAAACGGCCCGGCGGCAGCGGAACGAAAATGGCCGATTGTAGCGGTCGGAGTCGTGTGGAGTTTGCGTCTGGGGACGTACATTTTACGAAGGGTGCTGAAGCATCACCCGGTCGAAGACTCACGCTACGAAGCGCTGCGAGAACGCTGGCCGGGCACGGGAATGTTTTTCCTCTTCTTCCAACTTCAGGCGGTGCTGGTGGCGATTTTCTCCCTTCCGTTTCTGGTCATTGCGTGGAATCCCGCGCCGACCTTGACCGGACTTGAAATCGTAGGACTTGTGCTCGCGTTCTTGTCGCTCTGCGGAGAAGCGCTCGCGGACCGGCAGCTTGCGCGCTTCAAGGCCGACCCAGCGAACCGTGGTCGTGTCTGTCAGGCCGGACTGTGGGGCTACTCGCGACATCCGAACTATTTTTTCGAAAGCCTGATTTGGTGGGCATTCTTCCTGACTGCGCTCAGTTCGCCGTATGGCTGGATCACGATAGCATGCCCGCTGCTCATGCTGCATTTCCTATGGAAAGTGACCGGCATTCCAATCACCGAGGAATACGCAGTGAAGAGCAAGGGCGAAGCGTATCGAGAGTATCAGCGAACTGTCAGCGCGTTTGTTCCGTGGTTTCGGAAGAAGTAGCGCTCCCGGGTTTGTTCCACGCATCATCGGGGTCGCCCGCACTGTGCGTTGTGTCGCGTTTCAGCACGGCTTCGAGGTTGTTGATGTGCTGGCGAACCCTGTGGGTGTAAGCTTGGTCATCCTCTTTGAACGTCGCGAGGTCACGAACGGAGGCTTCATCGAGTTCCTTGAACAGCCGCGCAGCACGCAGCGCCTGCACGCCACGCATTCCGAGTCCGCGTAATGCCGTCACGCCCAAATCCAGCGCGCTGCCGAGGGTTTCGCGGAATACATCATCCACGCCTGCGCGAATGAGTTCGTATGCGTGTTGCCGGCTGACGGCGCGTGCGAGAATTCGGAGATGAGGGAACTCCCGCTGGACCATGCGCACGATTTCGAGGGTCTTTTCCTCATCCGCGAGGGTGCAAATGAAGAGCTTTGCACGGGCGGCGCCTGCGGCGTGCAAAAGGTCGGCGCGAGTGGCATCGCCGTAGTAAGCTTTCAGTCCGAAACGGGCGAGCATCTCGATTTGCTCGGGGTCGTTTTCGAGAACCGTGCAGCCGATGCCGTTTGCGCGAAGAAGTCGGCCGACGACATGGCCGAAGCGGCCGAATCCCACGAGCAGAACCGGGTTTTCGTGCGCGGGAATCTCATCGGCCTCTCGCTCGCTTGGTTTTGCGCCGGGGTGAAACATTCGTTGGAGAAAGCGGTCGTTAACTGTGAAGAGCAGCGGGGTGAGCGCCATGCTGAGCGCGACGGTCGCTGTGAGCGGTTTCACGATATCCGCACCGAGCACGCCGGCTCCCTGTGCAAATGCCAGCAGCACGAAGCAGAACTCGCCGCTTTGCGCGAGGGCCAGCGCGAAGAGAGTGCTTTGTGCGAGGTCGAGCCGGAACAACCGTGCAAGGGGGAAGTGAATGAGAAATTTCACGGCTACGAGTCCCGCGACCAGTGCGGCAATGAGCCCAGGCCGGGCCGCTATTAGCGCGAAATCGATTCCCGCGCCGACAGTGATGAAAAAGAGACCGAGGAGGAGTCCTTTAAACGGCTCGATGTCCGCCTCGAGCTGATGTCGATATTCGCTGTCCGCGAGCATCACGCCGGCGACAAATGCACCGAGCGCGGCACTCAGACCGACTGCGCCCATTAGCAGCGTGACACCTATGACGAGCAGCAATGTGAGTTCCGTGAACACTTCCCTCATCCGCGTTGCTGCGACGTATCGCAGGATGGGGCGCAGCAGAAACCGCCCCGCAAGAATCAACGCTGCCACGGCACCGAGCGTGGCAAGCGTCCGTTGCCATGGGGGAAGGTGCGCGATAATCCCATGCTCGCTCGCGGTTGCTCCACCGCTGCCGAGGAGCGGCAGGATCGCGAGAATCGGGATTACGGCGATGTCCTGAAACAACAGAACCGAGAAGCAGGATTGCCCGGCGGTCAGCTTCAGTTGATTTCGTTCCGCGAGGGATTGGAGGACGATGGCTGTGCTCGACATCGCGAGGATGAGACCGATTGCCAGTGCCGGCTTTCCGGCGATGCCGAGCATCAGCGCGATTCCCATCACCGCGACCGTGACGCCCGCTACTTGAAGTCCGCCCAGTCCGAGAATCGGTACGCGGAGCCGCCACAGCAGCGAGGGTCGGAGTTCCAATCCGATCAGGAACAGCATCATCACAACTCCGAACTCGGCGATGTGCGCCACGTCCTCGCCGGCGGCGACGACCCCGAGCACGGTCGGCCCGATGACCACTCCAGCAATGATGTAGCCTAGTACGGAACCAAGCCCGAGCCGCTTCGCCACGGGCACAGCAATCACTGCCGCGAGCAGATAGATGAAGATTTGGAAAAGGCTCATGCGTTTTTCTCGTCGTCGCGCAGCGATTGAATTCGTGCGCGGTATCGCGCCACTTCCGAGGCCAGGTCGGTTTCGGTCAGCCGGGAGACTCCCTGAATCGCAAACGGGTCAAGGTATTCCATACCGCAAAGCCGTGCCGTTTGTTCAAAGGGTACGAGCAGTTCGCGGATCGTGAAGTGGTTCGAGCCTCCACGTTGATAAGCCTCGGCCGGACCGCCGGTTGAAATTGCGGAGAGCAGCTTCTTTCCCCGGAGTGCGTCGCCACCCTCGCCGTAAGCGAATCCCCACTCGAGCACGAGGTCCTGCCATTCCTTCAAGATCGCCGGACTCGAGTACCAGAACATCGGGTGTTGAAAAACGATCGTGTCGTGTCGTCGGAGGAGTTCCTGTTCCTTCGACACCGAGATGTGCATGTCGGGATACGCTTCGTAAAGGTCATGAAACGTTACGCCATCAAGACCCGCGACCGCGGCAGCCATAGCGCGGTTGACGCGTGATTTGTGCAGCGCCGGATGAGCGAATAGTATGAGCACGCGAGCCATTGGCGGATTGGGTTATCGCGCTGCGGCTGATTTGTCCACTTCCCGCGGAGCGGAACCCGTGGCTTTCTGCATCCGGGCGACGGTCGGCGGCGAATGCTCTGGGAACACGGTTGTGGCATCGGCTGCTGCTTTGTGACACACACGCACCTATTCCCATGCTGAATCTCGATGCTTTGTTGGAAACGAATCTAATTCCGGACGGTTTAATCCGCGCCGGCATCCGTCGTCTGCTCGCGGGCACGTTGCGTGAGCACACGCGGCCAAATGTCGAGGAACAGCGTGCGGCGCTTCTCGCTTACGTTGCGGACTTGAAAAAGCGCGGCATCGCCGAGCAGACGCAGGATGCGAACATCCAGCATTACGAAGTGCCGACGCGCTTCTACCAGCTCTGCCTCGGCAAGCGCCTCAAATACAGTTCGGGACTCTGGACGGACGACGTTGCATCGCTCGATGCGGCGGAGGAGAAGATGCTCGCTCTCACTTGTGAACGCGCGGCTCTTGCGGATGGACAGCGCATTCTAGAGCTCGGATGCGGATGGGGTTCGCTCTCGCTTTGGATGGCGGAGAAATACCCGAACGCGCAAATCACCGGCGTCTCAAACTCGCGCACGCAAAAGGCGCACATCGATGCCGAGGCGGAACGGCGCGGGTTGAAGAATCTGACCATCATCACCGCGGACATGAATGTTTTCGAGGCACCCGCGACCTACGAGCGCGTGGTGAGTGTCGAGATGTTCGAGCACATGAAAAACTATCAGGCCCTGCTCGCAAAGGTTGCGCGCTGGCTGGAACCGGGCGGTCGGCTTTTCGTCCATATTTTCACCCACCGCGAGCTCGCGTATCACTACATCGACAAGGGCCCGAGCGACTGGATGACGCGCTACTTTTTCGCCGGAGGACAGATGCCTTCGGATGACCTGCTGCTCTACTTTCAGGAGGATCTGCGCATCGAGGAACACTGGTGTGTGAGTGGAACGCACTATCAGAAAACCGCCGAGGCCTGGCTGCAAAACATGGACGCAAATCGCGCGGAAATCTGGCCGCTCTTTGAGCAAACCTACGGTGCTGCGAATGCGAAACGCTGGTGGGCTTACTGGCGTGTATTCTACATGGCCTGCGCGGAACTTTGGGGCTATCGCGACGGGAATGAATGGCATGTTTCGCACTACCGCTTTGTGAAGCGCTGACGGGCCTCGGGACGTTGGAAGTTTCCTGCGTCTCCTAATGCATCGTGTGCGACGCGGTCATCTCGAGGCATGCAAAAGTTCGCAATTCTCGCCACCCTCGTCCTCAGTCCAATCGTGCTCGCCGCTGGCGAGTCCCAGCTTCCGCCGAATGCCCGGCTCGCGATTATTGGTGACTCAATCACAGAGCAGAAGCTGTATTCCAAATTCATGGAGACGTACGTGGTCGCGTGCGCGGGGAGGCAGGATGTTCGCGTGTTTCAGTTTGGTTGGAGCGGCGAGACCGCAGGTGGGTTTGCCGCGCGGCTCGAGAATGACCTCGGTGTTTTCAAGCCCACGACAGCCACGCTTTGCTACGGCATGAATGACGGTAGTTACCGTCCTTTCGAAGCGACCATTGGAAAGCGATACGAGGATGCGATGCGCAGTGTTGTCACGAAATTGGATTTGATTGGCGCGAAGCACGTGGTCGTGGGAACCCCCGGTGCCGTGGATACGAAGTTCTTCGCTCGGCCGAACTTTGGCGGAGAGGGCGCGAAACTCGACGCGGCGGCCGGCTACAACGAGAGCCTTGCGAAGCTCGGTGCCATCGGGAAGGCGCTCTCAACGGAATATGGCAAGGCGTTTGCCGACGTGCATCAGCCGATGATCGATGCGATGGCAAAAGGAAAGGCTGCTCTCGGTGAAAAGTATGACGTATGCGGCGGCGACGGTGTGCATCCGGGACCGAATGGCCAGCTCATCATGGCTTATGCGTTTCTGAAGGGGCTCGGGTTCGATGGGAAGATTGCGGAGATTCAGGTCGACATGAAGGGCACGGCTTCCGCAAGCGACGGACACAAAGTGCTTTCGAGTGGGTCGGGGCGGGTCGAATTGGAAAGCGTCCGCTATCCGTTTTGCTTTGATGGCGACGAGAAGTCGTCCGGCGGAACCCGCAGCATGACAGCATTTTTGCCGTTCAACGATGATCTGAACCGCTTTGTCCTCAAGGTGAGCAATCTGAGTGGTGACAAGGCGAAGGTCACGTGGGGAGGCGGTACGAAAGAGTTCACAAGGGAGCAGCTTTCGAAGGGCGTTAACCTTGCGGCGGAGTTTGCGACGACGCCGTTTGATGGTGCGTTTAAGAACTACATGAGTGCCGCGGGAAAAAAGCAGGGCTTTGAGACCGGGATGATAAAAGACTTCGTCACCAAATTCCGTGGCTTCGCGGGAGATGTTAAGGAGCAACCGGAACTCGGCAACGCTCTGGATGCGCTGAAGAAGCAGCTTGGATTGCGTCAGGCGGCGCTGGACGATGCGGCCCGCAAGGTTTTGGTGCCGATCAGGCACACTATCGAAATCAAGGAGTGATCCGATTGTGCAGGCGTACGAGTTCCGATATTCAATGGTTATGAAATCATTCATCACTTCATTCGTCGTCCTCGGTTCTTTTTTCGCTGCGGCCGCCGAGCCGACGGGAATCCCTGCGGGGTTCACGCTCCAGTATCAGCAGGACTTCAAGGACGCGGGCGCGCTGAAGGATTTCGTCTTCACGGATTCATCGGCATGGCGATGGGTTGATGGTGATGGCAAGCAGGCGATGGAGTTGCACAAACAGAGTGCGTACAAACCGGAGGTCCGTTCGCCTGTGAACATTGCGCTGATTGCTGGCCGGCAGTTCGGCGATTTTGTGATGGAAGCCCAGTGCATGCAGACCGGGAAGGAATACGGGCATCGCGACATGATTTTCGTATTCGGTTTTCAAGAGCCGACGAAGTTTTACTACACCCACATCGCGACCAAGGCGGACGACCACGCGAATCAAATCTTCATCGTGAACGGAAAGCCGCGGGAGAAAATCTCGAAGACCTCGAATGACGGCAATCAGTGGGGTTTGAACGTCTGGCGGAAAGTCCGGATAGAGCGCGAAGGGGCGGTCATCCGTGTTTTCTTCGACGATATGTCAAAGCCGGTGATGACTGCGGAGGATGCTACTTTTGGTGCGGGATGGATTGGTTTCGGCTCGTTCGACGACACTGGAAAAGTTTCCGGCATCCGTGTCTGGTCGAAAAGCGCGACGGAGAAGGCAGCACCGGCGTTTCCAGTGGGGAAATAGATCGAACGGCTTGACGCGGGCGCGGGCGCAAGCATTGTGCGCGTCCGTCATGTCCAATCGATTCATCTTCCCGGTCCTCGCCATCACATCGCTTTGCGCAGTTGCGCAGAATCCGGCAGCAGCGCCTGCCAAACAGCAGCCCGCTCCGACAGCGCCCGCCGGTGCGGAAAAGCCGGCGGCACCCAAGCTGCCCGAGGCGTTTTTGAAAGCCAAAGAGGCTGCGGAGAAAGGCGACATGGCTACGGCGGTCAAGATTCTTACTGCCGAGGCGGAGAAGGGGAACGTCGAGGCCATGACCGCTGTGGCGGAGTTTTATGTGGCTGGTCGGGGCGTGGAGCAGTCCGCCGAGACAGGCGTGAAGTGGCTCACGAAGGCTGCGGATGCTGGCCACCCACCGGCGCAGACGACGCTTGCGATGTTGTTCTTCAACGGCGCACAGGGAGTCAAAAAGGACGAGGAGCGTGCGCGCTTTCTTTTGCAGCAGGCGGCCGAAGCCGGCTACGCGCCGGCGCAGTTTCAGTCGGGTGCAATCGCGGAGGCTGCGGTAGATACGAAAGTTCGGGAGCCCAACTGGAAGGATTCCCGATTCTGGTACGAGAAAGCCGCTGCGCAGGGGAATCCCGACGCCTTGCTGGCTATGGTCCGTTACCACGATCAAGGACTCGGCGGACCGGCGGATGCAGCGAAGGCAACGGAGAGTTGCATGGCGGCGGCGAAGGCCGGGAATGTGGTGGCGATGAACGAAATGGGCGTTCGCTACCAACGGGGCACGGGCATTCGTGCGGACAACGTTGCGGCGATCGGGTGGTTCACCGTGGCAACCCAGTACGGGCTGGCGACGGCGTTCATCAATCTCGGTAATTGCTACGAAACCGGGAACGGCGTGCGTCAGGATTTTTCGCGTGCCGGGGAATACTATGCTGCTGCTGCGAAGGGCGGAAATCCGGTCGCGCAGATGTTGATTGGCCGCTTCTTCGAAGAGGGCATGGGGACGCCGGTCAATCTCGCATACGCTTACGTAAATTACACGCGTGCTGCTGCGGGCGGACTTCAGGATGCCACAAAGAAGCGTGATGAAATCAAAGCGAAGCTGACCCCCGCGCAATTGAAGGAAGCCGAGGATATTCTGTCCGGCGCGGCAGCGAAAGCCGCTGCAACGTCCGGGGCAAATCCCGCGGACACCGGGAAGAAGACGGACCCGAAGAAAGCGGATCCAAAGAAGAAGTAGGCCGCGTCAGGGCGCGATTTTCTTAGATTTCGCGATCGGTTGGTTCGTGCTCACGAGTCGAATCTCGACCGAGTGGGACATGCCGTCCTGGAACCACGGTGAAATGTCCGCGCGGAAACCGTGGCGGCCGTTTCCGTATTTCCGTTCCTTCAAATCCGGACGGTCGATGTTTGCCGGAACACGCATCGCCCAACGAGAATCGACGTAGATATCCACTTCGAGTCCGCCGTTCGCGTGGTCGCGCCGCCACACGTAGCCCTCGACGACTGAGGGACTCCATGTTTCCACCTTCTCTTCGTGTGCCGGCGGAGGAGGAGGGATGAGGCGTCCGCTGAAAATTAGCATCCCGAATGCAACAATGTGAAAGGTGACGAGTCGCGCGACCCAGCGGTTGCGCGGCGTGTCGGTGATGCGTTTGGTCTGTTTGTTCCACCGGGCGAATACATCGTAGCAGTTTACGAGAATCGCGTGGTAGAGACCGTAGATGATGTAGTGGAGCGCGAAGCCGTGCCAGACGCCCATGATGCCAAACGTGAGAAATGTTCCGAGGTAGCCGGCGGTGGTTTTTGCCTTGAACCATTTGCCTTTTGCGGCGGCGAGTTGGAACCGCATGTGAACATGGTCGCGTAGCCAGAAGCTGAGGCTTTGATGCCACCGCGCCCAGAAATCCCGGATGTTTCGCGCAAGAAAAGGCGCGTCGAAATTTTCCGGCGTTCGGATACCGAGCAGGCGGCTGATGCCGACCGCAAAAGCACTGTAGCCCGCGAAATCGAAGAACAGGTAAAGCGTGTAGGAATACATCGAGCCAAATGTGCCGAGGAATCCGGGGGTGCGTTCCAGCGGGGTTTCGAGGTGGCGATCGATGAGTGCTGCGATTATGAATTTGTAGAGGAATCCGCGCATGATGCGCTGCACGGCGAAGTCGAGATCATCCAGGAATTCCTGTCGCGAGCGTTCTTTCGCCCAGTCCTGCCCAAACCTGCGATAACGATCAATCGGGCCGGAAGAGACTGTCGGAAAGAAAAACAGAAACGCGAAGAGTTGACCGGGGGAGAGCGATTTAATCACACCGTCGTGAATCGAAAAAACCACATCGAGCGCCCGGAAGGTAACGTAGCTGATGCCGAGAAATCCGAACGCATTTTCCACCGCAAAATACGGCAGCAATTTTGAAGCAAACAGCGGCGCGAGCGAGAGTGTCAGCGCCGCGTAGAACATCGCGCGGGATTTCCAGCGCAGGAACACGTAACACGTGGCGCACTGCCAGAGTGCCGAAAGGAGAAAGATGTAGAACGGTGCAAACTGCACCGCTGTCCCGTGAATCTCCCAAGGCTGCAGGAGTTCCGGTCCGCCCACTTCCGGAAGATGCAGGCCGGCAATTCGAAGTGTGGCACTCGTGTGGGAGCTGAAGACGAAACCGAGCGTGAGAATCGACGCAACGAAGCTCCGCCTCGCGCTCGCCTTTCCGAGCAAACCAAGAATGCAGACGGGAAGCGCCGCATAAAGCAGCAGCACTCCAAAGAATGTCCAATCAGCAAAGGGTGTCATCGGGCAGGAATCCGAGAACAAAACACTCTTCCTGCCGAGTCCTTAGCTTCGCCGCTCAACGGGCGCTGGAAATTAACGTCCAAACGCCTTCCGGAGCATTTCGAGGCTCTTGGGCACGGCAGTGTCCGCCGGTTCCTTGCCCTCCATTTCGAGCGCCACGTAGCCAGTGTAAGCAGCATCCGCGAGAATCTTTGCAATGCGTGAGTAGTCGAGCTCGAGCGTGTACCAAAGCCCGCCGCCATTGTACGTCTTCGCCTGCACGAACACCGTGCGTGGCGCGATCGCGGCGAGTTTGTCGTAAGGATCTTCTAGGAAGTTTCCGGTGTCCATCAGTGCGCCGATGAACGGCGAGTTAAACGCACCGAGAATGCGATTCATCCCTTCGGGCGAACGGGACAGGCCCCAATGATTCTCGAGTGCGAGGATAACGCCGAGTTCCTCCGCGCGCTTTAGGCATTTGCCGAGTCCGTCGATGGACCATGCGAACGCCTCGTCTTCGCTGTGCCCCGCGATCGGTGGCTCCAATCCGCGCTTTTTCATGAATTCATCGAAGTCTTCAATCGTGCGCCAGCGGCCTGCGTTGACGCGAATGCACGGCGCTCCGATGGCGTCGGCAATCTCGATTGTCTTGATGGTATGATCCACCGCAGCCTGCCGTGCCTTCGGGTCGGGGCTCACAAAGTTCTGATGCGTGCTCAGGCAAATGAGATCGATTCCGTTCCGAAACGCGTGCCGTTTGAGGTTGCGGCAGTAGGCGCGGCCTGCGGCGTCGAGCGGGGCTTTCTCATCCAGTTCCATCTGCCGGTGCAGCACATCGACTCCTTCCACTCCGAGTTGGGCGGCGCGCTCGATGACGGTCTCGATTGGGAATTTCTTCTCCTCGAAATGCCAGTAGCTGTAAGTCGAGACGCCAAATTTGATGGGCTTCGGAAACTTCGGCGGAGCGGAATTGTCGGCGATTGCCGAGGCAGCGAGGGTTGCTGTCCCGGCGGTGAGGAATTGGCGGCGGTTCATGATGGATGGATAGCGGTTTTTTCGACGGGTGCCACGCTAATGTGAGGAGATGTGTCAGTCCTCGCGCGGATCATCGAAGACCGGCAGCGAGATGCGCCAACGGATGCCGATGAGGCGTAGACCAAACGTCAAAGCGACCCCGATCGGCATGTTCTCGACGGCGCCGGGGCGGAATTTTTCGAGTAACACGAACACTAGCGCGCCGAAAATTGCCGCAGTCGCGTAGAGGTAAATGTCGCGTCGGAATACATGTGGAATCTGCCCGACAAGAACGTCGCGCCACATGCCGCCGGCAACTCCGGTGATTACACCCATGGTGACGGCGATGTGTGGCGCTACGCCGAAATGAAGCGCTTTGCGCGCACCGAGCATGGTGAAAAATGCGAGGGCTGCCGCGTCGGCGACGAGTAGAATTCTGGTCGGAATGTCGCGCAATCTCGCGAGGAAGAATGTCGCAAACGCAGTGGCGCCCGCGGTTACTGCGAACGAGGAATCACGAACCCAGAAGACCGGCGTGTCGCCGAGTGTGAGATCGCGAATGGTGCCGCCGCCGAATGCTGTGACGAGGGCCAGTACGAGAACACCGAAGAGGTCCACGCGTTTTCCTTTTGCCGCGAGAACGCCCGTGATCGCGGCGACGGCGACGCCGAGGTGTTCGAGAATGATTTGCATGCAGTTGGCGGTTTGACCCGTGCGAAGGTGTGCCGCCAGATGGATGAATCAGCGCCGCGCTGACTTGCGCGGCTTTGCCGGTGCCGGTTCGGGCTCGGGCACCGCTGCCTGTTTGCGGGAATCGAGCCAGTCGGAGAGGTAGCGATGACGTCCCTCTGCAACGATCGGGAGTTTGTATGCGCCGATTTCAGTGAGGTTGAATGGCCGGGTGCTCTCAGTTTCGAGCAGGATGTAACTTACGTCGCGGTTGACGTCGTGGTCCGTCCCCCATGATGCGGCAAGCGGAATGTTCTTCAGCGCAGGCTGCCATGCCGGTCCGGGAGCTGCCTTTTGGTTTGATGTAGAAATCGAAAACCGTGCCGTGCCCGCTCCCAGCATCGTAATGCGTTGGACGGGCGTCGCCGATGGAAGCGCCACGAGGAATTGATGACGGCCCGGTTCGATTCGGACGCCGGTCGATTCATTTCCGTCGAGCAACGCCGCGCCAAAAGCCGGTGTTTCAAATGTCCCGGTTGCGGCGTTGAAGACCTGAATTCTGCAAATGACACGGTCGCTTTTTGCCGGGTCGCTTATCTGACTGCCTGGCGCAGCGAGTGCGGTGGAAGCTGCAACTGCGAGGCACGGAATGATGAGACGCTTCATAGTGCCCGACGGATATGCGCGAAATCGGCGCCGGACTCAAGTCATCTCGCCACGAAGCCTCAAGCCCGCAATTTAGCCGAGGCTCAATCGACTGTCTTCCCGCAGGAGTTCCTCCAGCGTGGCCCAGCCGTTTTCGTCCGTTGCCTGGAAGGCGTGGAGGTATACGGCAACCACGCCCGGGTCGTGTTTCCCGAGGAGGTCGGTGACGACTTCCGCGAGCTTTGCCTTTTCCGGAGCGGCGGGAAGTTCTTCGATCGTGCCGTGCTCGTCGTGCTGAATGCCAAGTCCGTCGAGGAAATCACACAGCAGTTTGCTCTGCGCGCCCACGAGCCAGATTTGGAGAATGTGGGCGGCCACATCGGCGTTTTGCTTGCGGGAGAGGCCCTCGCGAATCCACGCGTAACGCTCCGTGCGCGGCTTGCGCTCGAAGTAAACGGGGCGGATTTTCCGTTGCTGGCAAAGCGTCGTGAGTGTGGCCTGCAGGAGATTTGGCTCCTTTTCGGCAAGGTGGGTGAACAGGGCGGCCGCGACGGGCGCGGGCATTTTGGCGAAGATTTCGTTCGTTTTGTACATCGTGCAGCGCGCACAGTAGGCGGACGTGCGTGCGAGGCAAGCCCGCGCAACGTTGTGCTTGCGCAACAGCGCCGGGGCACGTTGCATGCGCGCTTCATTCGATGATCTATTCCTTTTCGCTCAAGACGATGATGCTCGCTGTCGGGCTCGCGCTTTTTCTGTCCCACGTGCTCGCGCTGGTTAAGGGGCAGGCGGTCAAGGCCGCGCTAAAGGATTTCCCGCGTAACAAGTCCGCAGGCGTTATTCTTACGGCATTGCTGGCGACTTGGTTTTACTGGCTCGTGAAGACGAGTGATCTCGGTGAATTCTCAAACTGGCGCGGGCTGGTTCTCTACCTCACGCCGGTCAGTGCCGTCCTGGCGATATTCTTCATGCAGGAGTTTCTTGCCGTGCGCGCGCTCGGTGGTCTCGTGTTGATGGCGGCTGAGCCGATTTTGGAGTCTGCTTTTCTCCGCGATGAATCCTCGCGGTTGCTGCTCGTCTCGCTCACTTACGTCTGGATTATCGTGGCGATGTTCTGGGTGGGAATGCCCTTCACGCTGCGCAACCAGATCGCGTGGGTTTCGGCCTCGGAGTCCCGTTGGCGCGGTGCGGCGTTTGCAGGGATCGCATACGGCGCTCTGCTTTCCGTTTTCGGACTTCTACTTTGAGCCCGAGACGACGTCGTTCAGCTTGAAGATTGGCAGGAACATCGCGATGACGATGCCTCCGACGATTACGCCGAGGAAGACGATGAGCATTGGCTCGAGAAGCGATGTGAGCGCGGCCAGCGTCGCCTCTATTTCCTCATCCCAGAAATCCGCCATCTTCTCGAGCATGGTGTCGATTTTTCCGGTGCTCTCACCCGCCGAAACCATGCGGAGCATCATCGGTGGAAAAATCGGCTGACGACTGAGAGCCGCGGTGAGCGGGTCCCCGCGCTCGACATCAGAGGAGACGTTGCGGAGCGCGTCCGTGACTACGCTGTTTCCCGAGGTGTCGCCGACGATTTGCATCACTTCAAGAATTGGGACACCCGAGCGGATGAGCTGGGCGAAAGTGCGGGCAAATCGCGTCATGCAGATTTTGTGAATCAGCGGGCCGAATACCGGGAGTTTGAGCTTCCATCGGTCCCAAGCGGCCGCGCCCTTCGGACTTCGGACCCACGTCCGGATTGCGTAGAACACGCCGGCCATTCCGCCGACTATGAAATACCAATTACCTCGGACGAAATCGGAGAGGTCGATCAGGAACTGCGTGGGTGCGGGCAACTGGGCGCCGAAGTCCGCAAAGATGCTGCCGAACACCGGCACCACTTTCACGATGAGGAAGGCTGTGATTCCGAGCGCTATGCAGATGACGATTACGGGATACGTGAGTGCGGACTTCACCTTTTTCGTGAGGCGGGCCGATGCTTCGAGGAACCCTGCCAGACGGTCGAGCACCTCGGCCAGCATACCGCCGGATTCACCCGCTTTCACCATCGAGGTGTAAAGTCGCTTGAAGATGGTCGGGTGCTTCAGGATGGCGTCGTGGAAAGTGGAGCCGTCCTGCACCAAGGCACTGACTTCTCCAATGACCCGCCGAAGCCCGGCCTGCTTGCGCGGGTCTGCCTGCTCGTAAAGCGCGGTGAGGCCTCCAACGAGCGGCAGTCCTGCGTCCACCATTGTCGCAAGTTGTCGCGTGAAGAGCACGAGGTCGGTTTCAGAAACTTTGATTGCTCCTCGTGTCACCTTTCCGCCTGCCTTTTCCTGAATGGAAAGAACCATCAGCCCTTTGGTCATCAGGGCATTGATGGCGTTTTCCTCATTGAGCCCTTCCTGGACTCCAGAGACGACCTTTCCGGAAACATCGCGTGCTTGGTATGCGTATGTGAACATACCGATGGTAGTAGCAAGCCGAGTGCCACGTCGTCCGCTGGCGAGAGGCTTACTGCTGTTACGCCCGGTCTTTGATTCGCGTAATTGCCCAGCGGGCGTGTTCAGCGATGAGCGAATCCGGGTCGCTGGCTGCGTTCTGCAAGGCCGGCAGGTCATCCAAAGTCCCCGTATTCCCCAGCGCGACGCAAACATTGCGGAGAAAGCGCGCGCGCTTGATTCGCTTGATTGGCGACTTGCGAAACAGCGTGCGGAATGCGTCGTCGTCGAGCGATAGAAAATCGCGCAGCGGCATCGAGGTGAAATCCCGGGCGGAAAAACGCGCTTCATGGGATTCTTTGGCGAAGCGGTTCCAGGGGCAGGCTTCGAGACAAGCGTCGCAGCCGTAGATACGGTGACCGATTAGCGGACGGAGCGCTTCGGGAATCGGGCCTTTGTTTTCAATGGTGAGATAGCTGATGCACAGCCGCGCATCGAGTTTGTGCGGTGCCGTGATCGCACCGGTCGGGCATTGCTCGATGCAACGCGTGCATTTTCCGCAATGATCCCGCTCCGGTTCATCGGGCGGGAACTCGAGCGTCGTGAGAATGGACGCGAGGAAGAAATAGGTGCCGGAGTTGCGCCGGATAAGCATCGTGCTTTTGCCCTGCCACCCGATCCCTGCAAGTGCGCCGAAGTCCCGCTCGAGGATCGGGCCGGTATCGACGTATTGCCGCTGGCGTCCGCCGTGGATTTGCAGCCAGGCGTCGAGCGTGTAGAGCTTCGGTTCGATGATCTCGTGATAATCATCGCCCCACGCGTACCGTGCGATCGCGGGGGAATCTGTGCCCGGCTGCCAGTAGTTTACCGCAAGAACGATGACCGATTTCGCACCCGGAAGAACGAGTTCCGGAGATGTGCGCCGGTCGGCATTCCGTTCCATCCACGCCATATCCGCGTGGTTGCCGGCGGCCAGCCAGTCTCGGAATTCCGCTGCGTGCGGCGGCGCAACAGCAGGAGCGATGCGGCATGCATCGAATCCGAGACGCGCAGCCTCGGCGATGAGGGCTGCTTTGATATCGGTGCCCGCGGTTGCCGGCGATTCGTTCACACGTCGCAAATGCCCACAGCCTGCCGCAGCGAGACGAGCGGTTCACGCTTGGGGATGAACTCCTGGGCGACGTGGCCTTTGAATCCCGTCTCGACGATCGCCCGCATGATCGCGGCGTAGTTCAGTTCCTGCGATTCATCGATTTCATTGCGTCCCGGGACCCCGCCCGTGTGGTAATGCGCGAAATAATCCTTCCCTGCGCGGATGCGCGAAATCACGTCACCATCCATGATCTGCATGTGGTAAATGTCGAAGAGCAGCTTGAAGCGCTCGGAGCCGATTGCCTTGCAAAGCGCGATGCCCCAATCGCTGTGGTCGCACATGTAATCCTTGTGATCCACGCGGCTGTTCAGCAGTTCCATGACCAGCGTCACGCCGCGCTTTTCGGCGAGCGGCAGAAGTTTCTTCAGCCCCTCTGCGCAGTTCTTCAGGCCGGTTTCGTCGTCCATGCCGTTCCGGTTTCCGGAAAAGCAGATGAGGTGTTTGAATCCGGCATCGGCCACCGCGGCGATGTAGGGCTCGTATGCTTTGATGAGCAGTTCGTGGTGCTCCGTGCGGTTGAAGCCGTAGGGAATGCTGCCGATCTTTTCCCCACCCGGTCCGGCGATCGTCGGGAATGTCGTCATCGCGCATGTGAGGTCGTGTTTCTTCAGCGTTGGGAAGTCGGTGGGTTCAACGAGTTCGATGCTCGTGAGCCCCATTTCCTTTCCCGCTTTGCACAAATCCTCGAGCGGCACTTTCGGGTAGCACCATTTGCAGACCGAGTGGTTGATTCTGCCCTTCACGGCTCCGGACGCCGCTTCTGCTGCGGAAAGGCGCGTGCCCAAGGCTGCGGTGACGGATGCGGCTAGAAACGATCTGCGGGTTGCTTTCATGAGCGCGGACGGTACAGGCCGCCGGGAAAAAGAAAACGCAGGAATGCTCCAAATTTCGCTACGGCTTCACTGCACGCACGCGGATGTATCGCGGCGTCGAACCCTGCGGGACGGAGTCGCGAATGGTGACTTGCTCGATGCCGTTGCCGAGGTCCGAGATGCTGCCGACCTGAGTTCCTGCCGGAGTCCAGACGCCGCCGAGTGTATCGGTCGTCTCGACTGTGTAGGTCACGTCCAGCGCCTTGTGGCGGCGCTTGAAAGTCACGGCGAGATAGTTGAGCCCGCCATCATTCACGATGCTTGCGGTGGTGAGGGCGCTGTTGTCGTGGACGCGCGGTTGGCGTCCGAACGCGTATTCCGCGAAGTTCGAGAGGCCGTCGCCTTCGGCATCTGCGGAAGGTCCCACGAGCGCGGTGTTCAGCGTGTTCGGAGGGTTCGCCGGCTCGGGCAGGTAGATCTCGCCTGCATTGAAGTGATCCCATCGCCAGCCGTCGTAGTGATTCGCAAAATCACCGTTGTCGGCTGCGGCGGGAGTTCCACCGTTGGTTCCGCTGAGCGCCCAGTGGGTCGGCAGATCGTACGTCGCGTAATCGGGCGAAGCATTGCGCACGACGATGCTGCGTCCGCCGGCATCCGCGGGCGGGAACCACAGTTCGTTGTAGCTGAAATCCAGCACCATTTCTCCGACCGAGTCTTCGATGCGCAGGCGGTCGCCCGAGTTGTCGAGTGTTCCCGTGAACACACCGGCAACCGGAATCGCGCCGTAGCGGGCCGCAAACGCGGCGGAGTTTGCGACCAGCAGAATACGTTGCCCCGGAGCAAGCGTGGTCGCTGCTGGAAATGTAAAATCGACACCGGAGGTGAATCTCGCACCCGAAACATCGAGCGTCGTTGCAGAAATGTTTTGCAACTCAATGTATTCGTAGTCGCTCGCGACTGTCGCCGGTGCCGCGACGAGTTCTGCGGCTGTTGGTGCGGTCGGCGCGAACATCAGCTCTGTCACGCGGAGCGATTGCTGGGCCGCGGTCGGCGCGCTCGGTGTGGTATAGCTCGAAACGAGGCGCGACGTTGCGAGGACCCCGTCGCGAAGCTGAATGGTTTCGCCGCGCGCGGAGAGTTGGCCGTCGTAACGCCCCACCACGAACTCCGCCGTGGTCGGCGCGCCCGGACGATTGCGAAAGCCCGGCTGCGTGCGGACCACGTTCATCTTGTTCAATGGAGCGCTCGAAGTCCCGGGAATCACGGTTCCGCCGGGAAAGGTCATGAACGGCTTCGGCGAGCCCGGATTCCAAAGTGTCCATCCGCTCACGTCCACATCCTCGGCGTTGGAATTGGTGATCTCGATGAATTCGTGATCCTGATTCCCGTATCCCACCGCTGCCGTAGGCGGATTTGCCGCAGCGTTGGTGATAGTGACCACCGGCAGCGCCGAGGCCGCATTTGGGATCATATTATATCCGCTCGCCGGGCCATACGTGGTGTAGAGCGCCGTGCGGTGCTGGCCGAGCCATGTGTTGAATGTTGCGCGATCACGGTAGTTGGCATTTACCGAATAACCGGGAGGCGGGGTGAGCATCATCGCGCGGATTTCCTCCACTTTCTGCTCCAGGATCGTGTTGCCCGGTATGGCAGTCGCCGGTGTTCCCATCATGGTGTCCATGAGGCTGCGCAGTCGCCGGCCGACCATGGTGCGGACTTCCGGAATGTCGTAAGCCGTCTGCCACAGGACGCACCATTGCTTGGTCGCGGTGGGATCGTGGAGAAAGGTGAACGTGCTTTGCCACGGGTTGTTGCGGTTGGTGGAAACGGTCGTGCTGTAGCTCATCCCGAGCGTCATGTCCTTGTCCCACGGGAACAGAAACCACTCCTGCGAATCAATGGTGTCGCGGAACGCATAGAAATTCTTGCGGTTCACGTCCTCCTCGGAAATCAGCGCGCGGACCGCCATGAAATTCACCAGATTCGGGATGTTCATGTTTTTGAAAAGGAACACCCTCCGGCTGGCGACCGAGTTCGTCGTGGCGATTCCCTGCGTGAAGGCCGTGTAGTCCTCGAATCCTTCGTAGAGCCGCGTCTTTTTCTCCACGCCGTAAATCGGATTCTCGAACTTGAATCCCGGGCTTCCCGAATAGTCGCCGCCCACTACGTTTCCGGGCGTGTTTTCCTCGCCGAGTCGCTGCACGAATTTGTAGAGCGCGCCGTCGTTGTCGAAGCCCTGCCGCTTTAGATAGTCCTCGTCGAGCTGCTCGATAAGGTGCGCGATACGGTGGACTGCTCCATTGCGAATCATCGCGACGGGAAAAGCCTCCAGCGCCGGATGGCCCGCAGCCCGGTAAATCGCGTATGCCGAGCTCACGCGGAAGAGATTCGGATCCACGCCGCTGCTGTTCATGTTGAGCTCTCCGACGGTCCCAAGCGTTGGGTTCACGTAGATGCCTTCCTTCGCGTTGAAGTTGAACTTCTGCGACCCGGATGACGTGTAGCCGCCGCGCTGCCGGACGTAGATATTGTCGTAAAAGAAGCCGCCGTAGTAAACGCTCGCGCGGCTGCCGATGCGGGTGTCGCTGTTGGTTACATCGTTCGTGAACCACTGCATGATTGGCATCGATGAAGTGAGCGTTGCGTCGGCGATCACCGTTCCGAAGTATTCCGGCGACTGCGATACGCCGTCGTCGTTCGTGAGGTCCACTGGATACGGCGCGCGCCATGTCCGCCCGGCGGTGTCGGTCGCCGTGATGTAGTAGCGCAGCATTTGTCTCGCGGTGGCTCCATGGGTCGATGGAATCGTTCCCGTGAAGAGCCGGGAGCCATCCGTTGCGCCGGCGACAGGGCCTGCATCCGTCATCGGTATCGCGGCGGATTCCGCGCCATACTGAACGCGGTATTTCAACGACACCGACCCAATCGCAGCCAGCCTTGGGCGAACGGTGGCTGTGACGGTCACAGCAGTTGCCGCAGCAGGCTGGGCGGGCGAGTGAACCGCTGAAACGATGTCCGGTCCCGGATTCACGTTTGTCGCGCTGTTCGCCTCAGCGGGCGTGGCCACTGCGAAATATCCCGGTGTCTGAGCCGCCGGCGTCAGCGTCCCGTCCAGCACCGGAGTCAAAAGAAGCTCTGGCGCGCCCGCGACGGTCATTCCGTGGATTGCGAGCGTGTTTGCACCGTTGGTCAACGCCGGAAGTGCCACGGCCGTCACGTCCATATCTTCAAAGACCACCGCGTTTGTATCGAGCCGATCGCTACTGGCGACCGAGTTGTAGTTACGCGTTGCCGCGAAATTGCGCCGTGCGATTTCGACACCGTTGAGAAACGCCACAAAGCCGTCATCGTACTTCGCCCGAAGGCGCAGCGAAGCATAGCGCGTCCGGTCGCTCACCGTGAAATTGTGGCGCGTGTAAATGCCGGGATTCACGCCGTACATCGCCGACTGCACATTGGTCTGAAAGTGTGCCGGGTAAAGCGGGGTGGGGAACGTATCGACGCCGCTTGCCATGTGCTGACCGATGAGCGACACGCCAATATCATCGCTCCAGAACGCGGCATCGTCGATTCGGCCCACGAAGCGGAAGTTCGTCCCGAGATCATCGCCGCAGCCGAGGTGAAAGCCGTTTGCCGTGTTGTTGTTGGGATAATAGCTACCCGCGATTGCTGCCACCTGCACCCCGTTAATGAAGAGACGATGCGTGCCGTTTGCGCTGCGTGTGATTGCGACGTGCGTCCACGCATTGAACGTCACCGGCGTGTTCGCGGTCGTCACGTCCCACTTGTTCAATGGGTAGTTTCCAGTCCAGAATTCCCACGTGTTCGAAGGCGTGATGTACATGATGTACCCGCGTTGCTGCCCCGCGGGCCCGACCCGTGAACTCACGACCGCGCGATAGCTGCTTCCGCCGGTCGGATAAACCCACGCTGCGAACGTGAATGTCGCCGCCGGATTCAGCGCCGACGAATACGGCACTGTGAGCCCGCCCGAGCCGTTGAGTTGCACAGCGGTCGCGGTTCCCACGTTCGCGCCCGCTGCGCCGAATGTCTGGCCGGTGCCATTGAGCGCGGCGCTCCTGCCGCCTCCGGTGAAGTCCGCCGCGCTGGTTGCGCCCGCAGGCTCGTCGAGCAGCCATGCCGCAGTCGGAGAGCCGACTTCAAAGCCCACGCCGCTTCCCGAGGAACTCGTCCACGACGTGTCGGTGAAGTTTTGCTGCGTCCAGTTCGGCGAAGCCGTGTCGTCCGCGTTCGACGTCGGCACTTTGTAGCGAATCGGCGATGCGCTGCCCGTGAATGCCTCCACCGAAGCCGGCGGCCCATAGCTGATGTCATCCACCTGCTGCGGGTAGGCCGGCGCAAACTCCGTGCTCACCGCGCCAGCCGGGCTGATGAGCCCGAGATACTCGCCGCCCTTCGCGAGCGAGAAATTCGTGTGCAAATACCCGAGCGGGTCCGCATGTGTCGCTGCCCCCGTCGAGCCGGCGCGGTTGGAGGCAAAGACAACCACCCGACCGCCCGCAGGAACCACCTTCGTCGGAAAAACGAACTTCGTCGTGTTGGTCGCATTATCCGTGAGCCGCCAGCCGGCAAGGTCCACGCTCGTCGCGTCCGGATTCCAGAGTTCAATCCAGTCCTCGTATTTATCGTGCCCGTCTTTGAGAGTCGTGGCGTTTGAAGCCATGAACTCCGAAATCACCGGAGCAGCGGACGCCGCAGCGGCGAGGAGTGTGAAAGCGAGAAAAGATGCGCGCATTTTTGGGTTCATTCGACGGTGCCCGAATCAACCGCGCTTCCCACGAACACACAACCGGTTTTTCGTCATATCGACGAACTTTCCGGAATGGTGAACCCGGAGCGCTTCGAATCCTATCACCGGGAATTGCTTCGTTCAGTGGCGCTGCCGGAGAAATTTGTTCGTGCGACAATCTTGAATGAAATAATGAATGACGACGAATTCCGACGTGCTATCCAGTCGATGGAACGAATTGAATAAACACCCTTTCTCCTCGGTCATTATTTGGATTGCTGCCGCGATGTTTGCTACGTCCGGAATCCTCGAAGCGGCAACTTATGGCAGCGGCAGTCGCTCGTATTCCTCGTCGCGCCGCAGTAGCTTTTCGAGCAGTCGCTCCAGCAGCAGTTCGAGCAACCGTTCCAGTTTCAGTTCCAGCAATTCGTCGAACAGCAACAAGAGCACAAGCCGCCCGACCTCGCCGGGGTTTGACCACAGCGCTGCAAGCGCGAAGAAGTCCACACCGACGCCGCCGCGGAATTCCAGCACGGTGCGCACGGGGCCTACTTCGCACACTTCGGGTTCGGGCTGGCCGATCCCGAGTTCCTCCAGCCGGCGCGATTCGGACAGGCGGTCATACGCCGCTCCGACTCCCACCCCGGCGCCAACGCCCAGACCCATCGATAAAGCCCGGCGCGTTCTCGGTTCCTACTCGGAGTTCGGTCGCACGGAGTATGCCGACAGCTTTTCGCCCGCGTTCTGGTGGTGGTTGCTCGACCAGCCTGCACGGGTCCGTGCGGAATGGGCCCACCATCATCGAGTTGAAATGGACCCGAAGCGCTACAACGCGCTTGTTGCCTCCGACGCCGCAATCCCCGGTGAACTTGCGAAGCTCGATGAAGCCGGCACTCCGCGCAGCGCGACGCAGGTTCCTCCGGGAATCGAATCGGCGTCCTGGACGACGATGGATCTCGAAGCAGACACCCAAGTCGAGTCCGACAGCCCTGCGCGCGTTGCTTCCGCTGTGCAGCCGGATTCAAACGGACGACTCCAGTTCTGGCTGATTCTCCTCGCTGGCGGCGGATTTGTTTTCTGGCTGGTCTTCGTCAAACGCTGGCAGGTCGATTGATTTTCTCTAAACACCACCATCATGCATCTACCCGAACATTTCCCTGGCGATATCGTGGCCACTCTCGCGTTTGGAATCATCGCAATCCTTCTCGTCGTGGCTGGCTACAAGCTCTTTGACTGGGCCCTGCCAAAGCTCGATTTCGACGAGGAGATCAAGAAGGGCAACGTTGCGATGGGCATGGTCGTCGGTGCCTTCATCATCGGAATCTGCCTCGTCGTCGCCCGCGTTGTCGCTGCTGTTCTCGGGAGCTGATGAACACGCCGGACCCGCGAGGAAAGACCCTTTGGGAGATGTTCCGGGACTGGATGCAGAAATCCGAAGACCCGTATCCGCAATCCGGCCAGACCGCGCCGGCAAGTGTCGTCGATCAAATGCGCGCGGAGCCGGAGTTCTACAATCCTCTCGGCCTGAACCCGGGCGACCTCATCCAAGTGAACGCGGACTCCCGCGAAGTCGCCGAGGTTCACGACATCACGCGGAGGCTGCAGAGCTCGGACTTTTCCTGCGCCGACTACATCCTCAAAGCGAGTGAGCCCGAGAAAGTCCGGGTCTATCCCGGCGATGAACGCGGACTCGTGCGAATCCACCTTTATCTCTACGAGCAATTCCCCGTGGATCCGGGCTTCCTCGATGTTGTCAACGACACCACGGGAGTTTTCGATATCACCGATGACAATACGGGTATCACCACGCGCTATGAACGATTGCATGGTGTGACGGGGCCATACCGGACGAGTGTAAGAATGCTCGGCCCGGACGGCATGAAACGCGGTGCCATGGAATACTGGGATTGGTGGAAAAATGACGTCACCCCGGTCGAGTTTGTCTTCGTCGAACGGACCGGCCGCACCATTCAAATATGGCGGGGAACACCCTTGTAGTGCAAAGCACTGAGCCCGACACAAAGTAGCAGGAAATGATGCCGTGCTAACCCACGGATGCGATTGCTCGCGGAGTAGTAGAAGGAGGCAGACGCGGGTGTCGCAGGAATGGCTCGCAGCGACGCTGCATCTAAAAAGCGCGTCCAACGCCTGCCAGATCATCCGGTGCTACAAACGCGAGCGGGAGAAGGTGGACTTGCCGAAGGTACTCATCGGCTATGTAAACACCGCAAAGGCCTACGAATGAAGCGGTGGGCCACAGACGAAAGCTGTCAATTTTCGCACGCTTACCCATATTTCCCTATTTCCCTCTCTGCCCCATGCACGCCTGGTTCAGCAGTCGGAATGGGTGGTTTTGTCGTTCGACAGAATGGTTCTGTCGGACGACAGAATCATTCTGCGACGGTGCAGAATCGTTCTGCGCTGCCCCAAGGTTGTTCTGCAAAGCGACAGAATCATCCTGCGGTGCCCCAGGATGGTTCTGCAAAGCGACAAAACCGTTTTGCGCCGTCGCAGAATGGTTCTGCACGACGACAGAATCGTTCTGCAAAAGCGCAGAATCGTTTTGCACGACGACAGAATCACCTCGGGGCAGGGTAGGGTCGTTTTGTCGGACGACAGAATCATTCTGCGGGACGACAGAACCATTCTGCAAAGGCGCAGAACCGCTCTGTTTTTCACTCAGGAGAGCCGGGACGGCGGGGAGGGCGCGGTGATGCCGCTCTG
>SXWH01000070.1 GCA_005791535.1 Verrucomicrobiaceae bacterium
GAACGTGGATTTTCCCTCCTCGATACGCAGTGGACGACGCCGCATTTGCTGACGTTCGGGACGATGGAGATTCCGCGCGCGGAATACATCCGGCTGCTGAAGGCGTGTATCGACGACGAGTGCGAGTTTGTATGAATGCGATTTCGATCATGAACCGTCAGCGCGCAGTGCGCGTGAATCTCGCATGGCTGCGGAAGGCCGGAGTTGCAGCACTGGAGGCGTGTCTGCGTGTGCCCGGGAAGGGAACGGACGTCTTGCGGGCGCTGGATGAAATCGACGTCGCCATCATCTCGGATGCCGCCATCGCGAAAGTGCACGTCGATTTCATGGACATCGCCGGCGCGACCGATGTGATCACTTTTGACCACGGCGAGATCCTGGTGAGCGCGGAGACGGCGGCAGCGTGCGCGAAGGAGCACGGGCACTCGGTGGATGAGGAACTCGCGCTCTACATCGTGCACGGGCTGCTTCACCTCGCGGGATTTGACGACATGACGCCGGCCGACCGACGGGCGATGCATGCCGTCCAGAACCGCATCTGGCGTGATGTCCGTGCCGCAATTCCGCGACGGGGATAATTCCGCCACGACTGACGCGCGACGCTACTTGCGCGGCGGGGATGCGGTGTGTAAGAAACGCGGGCGATGCCGACAGCGAATCCAAGTTTTAAAATGCAGATCCCGACGGGCTACAAGGCATCGTCGGGTCTCGAGAAACTGGAGCACCGGCAGATTTCCTCGGACGATTACAAGAAGCGGCTGAAGAAGGCGCAGTTGGAATTGCTCGGCTGGCAGCGGAAGCTGGCTGAATCGAAGGGGACGGTCATCGTGGTCCTCGAAGGCCCGGACGCAGCAGGCAAGGGCGGTGCGATTAAACGGATCGTGGAGAAGCTCGACCCGCGATTGCTGAAGGTTCACTCGATCGTGAAGCCGACGGCCGAGGAGAATCAGCACCACTATCTTTGGAGATTCTGGAACAAGCTCCCGCCCTACGGGCAGGTCGTCATCTTCGACCGCTCCTGGTATGGCCGCGTGCTGGTCGAGCGGGTCGAGGGCTTCTGCCGCGAAGAGGCATGGCGGCGCGCGTATCGGGAGATCAACGAATTCGAGCGTCAATTGATGGACGACGGTGCGCTGCTGGTGAAACTGTATCTTTTCATCACGAAGGATGAGCAGTTGAAGCGCTTCAAGGACCGGGAATCGGATCCTTATAAGCACTGGAAGATTTCAGACGAGGACTGGCGAAACCGGCGGCATTGGAAGGAAAACGTGGAGGCCGCCGAGGAGATGCTCGTCCGCACTTCCACCGTACGCGCGCCGTGGCAGGTGATCGGGGCAAACTACAAGTGGCACACGCGTGTGAAGTGCGTGCAGGCAATTGCCGAAGCAATCAAGAGCCACCCATTGCGGGAATCCACCTTATGAGACCGACAGTAATCCTTGCGATCAGCATCCTGGGCCTCGCCGGTTGCGAGCGGAAGACGGCCGATAAGACGAATGACCTCGAACTCGCCGAGCGTCGGGCAAAGCTCGGGGAATTCCGGCCCGCGATCCGCGCGTACGAAGCCGCGCTCGATGGCTCGACGAAAACGGCGGATGTGCATTACCGCATCGCCCTGCTTTACGACGACAAGTTGAAGTCTCCGCTCGACGCGATTCATCACTACGATCGCTATCTCGAGCTCGCGCCATCGGGCTCCCACGCTACGGATGCGAAGAATGCGCGGCGCGAATGCGAGAAGACTCTCCAGACGAAACTCAACATGGAGGGCTTCATGCCCCAGAGCGAGGCGGCGAAATTGAGGACGGCGAACGAGGCGTTGCGTCAGGAGAATGTCAGGCTTGAAGGCATCCTCGAACGGAACAACATCCCGTACAAAGTCGTAAAGCCGCGTCCGTTTTTGGCAGAGGATAATGCGAAGGGCGATCTCCCGCCCGGAACCCGGGAATACAAAGTGAAGAAAGGCGACACGCTCGCCTCAATCGCGCAGGCATTTTACAAAAACCGTGCCCTTGCAAACCACATCAAGGACGCGAATCAGGTGCAGTTGAAAGGCAAGGACCTGATCCGGGAAGGACAGACGCTAATCATTCCCGAGCGGCCCTCGCGCTGAACCGCTGAACACCCGGCAAAGAAAAACGGCACCAGCCTTTCGACCGGTGCCGTTTTGAAACTCGCGAGAGCCGTCTCGCTTACTTGCCGACGGCTTTCTTCAACGCGGCGGCTTTGTCGGTGCGCTCCCAGGTGAGGTCAGCGTCGTCCTTGCCGAAGTGACCGTAGTTGGTCGTCTTGCTGTAAATCGGTCGGAGCAGGTTCAACTGCGAAACGATGTCCGCCGGCTTGAAGCTGAAGGTCTTCAGCACCGCGGCGAGAATCACGTCATCGGACGCAGTGCCTGTGCCGAACGTATCCACGTGAACGCTCACCGGTTTCGGATGGCCGATTGCGTAGGCGAACTGCACTTCGCACTTCGCTGCGAGTCCGGCTGCCACGACGTTCTTGGCGACCCAGCGGCCCATGTAGGCTGCGCTGCGGTCCACTTTGCTCGGGTCCTTTCCGGAAAACGCGCCGCCGCCGTGACGGCC
>SXWH01000071.1 GCA_005791535.1 Verrucomicrobiaceae bacterium
ACCGTCCCAGTATTCCCGGGTCCGGTCGCTTGAACACTCGGAAGAGCGTTCAGCGCTGTTTGGATCTCAGCGGTCGTGGCGGTGCTCGCTAGCGCCGCAGTTTGATCACCGCCGTAGGTGAGAGTAAAAAAGGTTCCCGCCGGCAGTAAACGAATGTTGGTCAGATCCAATGTTTGAATCTCGCCGGTGGTCGCATTGCCCGGCAGACTCTCCGTCGCGGTCAGCGAAAACCCGCCAAATCGGAAAACCTGCTCGCTGCCCGGGAGACCGGGGAGGAATGCACCGGTCGAATCCTTGAGGAGATTCGATGCGTTGACGTAAATATTCTCAACCTTGCTCGCTAGCTGTGGGGTAGCTCCGCGCCCGGCAGCAATTGTCGCGATTACATCTGCGTTGATATTCGTAACGGCTCCGTTGACACCGAGCTTCGCCCCTGCGCCGCCCGCGCCTGAGAATACACCACCCATCGTCGTGAATCCGTACACTTGACCGTCGCGGACGCCAATGTCGTGCCCGAGCACGTTCACGCCGGATACACTTCCACCGGCACCTCCCTTCGAGAGCGCATCGCCGCCATTTCCAGCCGCAATATGCCGGAAAACTGCTTCTGTGGCTATGTCAACCACGTTGACTCCACTAACACTGCCGCCCTTCGAGCCAGAGACTCCTTGCGGAGCATCACCGCCGTCGCCAGCGCGAATGGTGAACTCAACACCGACAGAGCCGCCCCGTTGCAAAGCCAGACCAGTGATGGATCCGCCATTGGCCCCCTTCTTGAGAGCGCCTCCGCCGTCGCCGGCACGAACGACCGTGTCACCGTTCGTGTTGTTCACCGCTCCTCCTACATTTGTGATCGAGCCACCCCTGCCGACGTATTTACCATCCGGCGACGCCGATCCGTCACCGGCCCGAACGAGAATGTCGCCATTCGGTGTGGGAACAAGAGTCGCCGATGTGCTGCCGTATCCAAGGTTGCTGATTGAACCACCAGCACCACCGGCGCTGCCGTTACCAGCGCGGATCGTTAAGGACTGCTGAGCAAACAAGCCCGCGAGTTTATCCGGGCTGCCAGCAATGCTGCCGCCAGCACCTGGACGCGATCCAATAAGGCCGCCGTCACCGGCGATCAACTCACCCGTGCCGACTCCCGCAAAGACACCCGCATATAAAATGCTGCCACCTTTTCCCGCCGCAGCATTCACACCCGGACCGGATCCTCCGTCGCCCGCGGCGAGAGAACCAAATCCCGGCGTATTCACACTCACGTTCTGGATAGTGCCTCCAGCGCCGCCAGAACCGCCCGTTCCAATTCCATTTCCACCGATACCAGCAACGATTCGCGTCGAAGCATTGACCGACGTCGGAACGCCACCAACAATCTTCGTAACAGCTCCATCGATCGCAACTTCAAGATTACTGATCGCACCTCCCACTCCTCCCTTTCCTTTCACGAGAGCGGAACCGCCATCGCCAGCCAAAACCGTCGGCTCGATGTTCAGCCCGACGATGGAAAATACAGAAAGTTCACCACCGTTTCCACCGCCCTTATCGCCATCACCACCCGCTCCCGAGCGAATGTTCATAACATTCAAGCCGCCTCCGGTCGCATTGATATCAGTATCGAGGACCGTAATGCTCTTAACCGAACCGCCCGCGCCACCGCGACCATTCACGCTGTCACCGCCATTCCCTTTAATGCCACTGTTGAACTCAAGAACGTTCACGTCACTCTTCGGGATACTAATCGAAGCGATGTTTCCACCAGCTCCGCCGTTGCCAGCATTTCCGTCGCCGCCGATTCCGGCGTTCAGGACGATTGCATCGGAAACGACGCCGTCACGACTTTCGATGGTTATCGACGCCAAGGCGCCACCTTTCCCTCCAGTCTTGCCATCGGTGCCGTCACCTGCATCGACTTGAATCTGGCGACCGAGAATCTTAACAGCCGACACCGAACCACCGATTCCTCCGACAGCATTTCCTACGGCGGAACCGCCATCACCTGCGCGCACACCGAGGTCCGCGCCGATTGATGCCTCGACGTTCCTAAATGCTGAGTTCGCAACAGAACCACCTGCACCGGCCTTGCCGCCCGTGGGAATAACCGCATCGCCGCCAGCACCAGCAACCGCTGAAATCTCGTCGCCACCGGCTTCCGGAACTGAAGCAAGAATGTCCAGAGCGCCGAGATTACCACCCTTTCCTCCATTCTTACCATCGCCACCCGCACCGCCGAAAATCTGAATGTCATCACGCAAGATGCCATTGCTCAGAATGCGTTTGCCATTGAAGACCGTGTAGCCGACGAAAACGTCGTTCACCGAACCACCCGCACCGCCGTTTCCAACGGTCGCAGTGCCACCCTGACCCGCGCGGAACACAACTTGATCGTTTGCAGTAAAATCATCCGCACCAGCGATCGTGATATTTGAAATACTACCGCCCTTTCCACCATTCTTCTTCAACGGGCTGGTCGTGCCACCATCACCAGCCTTCACGAGAAATCCATCGCTGTCGCCACGAACAAAAACCTTCGTGATACCACCACCCGCAGCACCTTCGCCGCCAATGCCAGCCTCAATGCGATCGGTAATGGAATCGACGATTATGTTCTGAACCGGGCTGCCAGCCTTGCCGGAACCCGGCGCAAAGTTGAAAACACCGTTCCCACCGGGAGTATCCGTCACCAACCCGCCAGCACCGATGTAGCGCGGGAAAAAGTCGAAGGTTTCGCCATTACCCGCAGAACCTGCGAGGATTGCACCCACATCACCACTGATTACGACATTACTAATCTTACCGCTCGCGAGGACCTTGCCTCCGACACGCTCGGGAGTTCCGGCGTTATCAATAGTCGCCCCAACCGAGCTACCAACAGTGAATCCCGGGATATTCTGACCAGCCTTCATCGCGCCACCCATGATCAGAGTGTCGTCGGCAAGGCTCGGCGTGCCTTGTTCGTCAAGATTGTACACTATATCTCCGGAGAGAGCGCCTTTCAGCTCAAATTTCGCGTTATTCCCCGCAGCAATTCCAACGATATCCTGCTCGTTCACTTCGTTGTTGCGGACGCCGTTCGAATCTTCCTTGTCGATGAAGAACACGACAATATTCCCCGACTGAACCGTGATGAAGTCTTCAACGCTCGAACCCGAAGTCGTCCGGAAAAGCTGGAGACGGTCACCTGCGGAAAGGCGAAGATAAAAAGTATCAGCAACACCAGGCAATCCACCGCCGACTGCGCCGGAAATCGGGTCCAATGGAGTGGTCTCCGTGTTAATAAACGGCGAAAGCGGGTCGGTATCCGTGAAGTCGAAGTCTGGCTGACCGAGCGAATTCGGAATACCCGCGATGATGACACGTGCAGGCGCGATTCGCGATTCGAGGGCTTCGATCAAGCGATTTGGAGAAGATTTCATGGTGGGCATTGGCTAAACTGGCGGACTTATCGCCGATTTCAATCAGACCGGCAATAGATTTTTAAAGATTTTATCTAACGGGCGATTCATGATTCTGGAACCGCTGTTTTACGGGTGATAATATTTCCCGCATCGTTGTCCAATTGTGCTCCGGAAGTGAACTTCACAGCAACAGACGTGGCCGCCCGAATTTCTACCCGGGCGGCCACGCCGTAAACTGCTATTTGAGAACAACGATGGTGTTCAACTTCCGTTTGAGTGCCGGTTGGACAAGCCAAACCGGCAGTCTAGGGGAGAAATTAACCGCGAATGCGCTTCTGGAGGTCGAGTTCAATCACGCCGAAACGCTGCTCATAAGCCGCGAGGGTCGCATTGAGATTCAGGCAGAGACGCTTTGCTGCGTCGGGCGTCATGATCACACGGTTGTCGAGCTTCACTGCCTCGGTCGGAGCCGGGTTGTAAGGATCGGTGTTCACGCCGAAAGTGAGGTAGACTTCGTTGATGTTCGCGGCGATGCCGACGACGTTTGCGTAGCTGGTTTTCAGACCGGTCGTATCAACTTGGATCTGGGGTTGTGCCGCTGGGGCTTGTGTTTCTTCGCTCATGTTGTGTGTTTTTGTATGTTTTTACGGGTTGAGGGCGGGTTCGATAACTGACGGAACTTTTCCGCGCAATGGGTTTTTCACGCAATTTGCGCGGATTTGACTGTTTTCATGTTTCTGCTCGCCCGCGCGCCTGTTTTTCCGCAATCCACTGGAAGCTCAATGTCAGACAATTTTGCAAAGACCATTACGGAAGCGCCGGACACGCCGTTCGACATCTCGCTGCGACCACCGGCGTTCACCGAGTTTGCCGGTCAGGAGAAAGTCCGTGATCAGTTGATGGTAATGGTGGACGCTGCAAAACAGCGCGGCGATGTGCTCGAACATGTGCTTCTTTCCGGACCGCCCGGGCTCGGCAAGACGACGCTCGCGCACATTCTCGCACAGGCCCTTGGAGTCGGGATTCGCTGCACCTCGGGCCCGACCATCGAGAAAGCCGGCGACCTTGCGGGACTACTGACAACTCTGGAACGGGGCGACCTGCTTTTCATCGACGAAATCCACGCACTTTCGCGGGTAATCGAAGAGTATCTCTATCCCGCGATGGAGGACTATAAACTCGACATCATCATCGATCAGGGCCCAAACGCACGCTCCGTGCGGCTGAATCTTCCAAAGTTCACGCTCGTGGCCGCCACCACCCGGTCCGGCATGATCACGGCGCCCTTGCGCTCGCGTTTCGGGATGACATGCCGCCTCGATTACTACACCGCGGAGGAACTTCAGCAGATCGTAATCCGCAGCGCCGGGCTGCTGAATATTCCCATCGACGAAAAAGGCGCGCTGGAGGTTGCCGCCCGCTCACGTGGAACGCCGCGTGTGGCGAACAACCTCCTGCGCTGGGTGCGTGATTTCGCGCAGGTGCGCGCAGACGGAAAAATCAACCGCGACGTTGCCGATGCCGCCCTGACGATGCGGGATATCGACCGCGACGGACTCGATGAAATGGACAAGCGCCTGCTCGAGGCCCTTGTGCAGAAATTCGACGGCGGGCCTGTGGGAATCAGCTCGCTCGCGGTAGCCGTGGGCGAGGACGACGGAACGCTTGAGGACGTTCACGAGCCCTATTTGATCATGCAGGGATACGTCAAACGCACGCCGCAGGGCCGTGTTGCCACGCCGCGCGCATACGAAAAACTCGGGCTCACCGGCATCAAGCGCACGGGCGATCTTTTCGCCCAATGATTCCCGCACTTCTCACCACACTGCTGTGGAGTTGCTCCTCCGTCTGCGCGGCGCGCTCGGCGAAACTCGTCGGCGGCAGCACCGCGAATCTCCTGCGGATGCTAATCGCGGCAATCCTGCTCGGAATCTGGGCGCACACATTCGGCCACGGCCTCGGCGGGCCCGCGCTGCCTTGGTTTATCGCCAGCGGAATTGTGGGATTCGGGCTCGGCGACGTAGCGATGTTCGCAGCGCTGCAGCGCATCGGACCGCGGCTGACGATGCTGCTCACGCACTGCATCGCCGCACCTCTCGCCGCGATCACCGAATGGTTCTGGCTCGATTCAAAATTGGGCATCGCGCAGATCGGATGCGCGGTCATCATTCTGATTGGCGTCGCTCTCGCGCTGGCTCCGGATCGCGGCATGAAAATCCCGCGGCCGGTCTTTTGGAGCGGCGTCGTGTTCGGGCTTTTCTCAGCGGCAGGCCAGGGCTTCGGCTCCGTACTGAGCAGAAAGGCGAACCACGTCGCCGCACTCGCCGGCCATACGGTGGACGGCGGCACCGCTGCATACCAGCGACTGCTCGCCGGGATCGTCATCGCGTTTATTTTCTTCCTGATTCTCCGCAGTCGCGACGCAAAACCCGCACCCGGAATATGGCCGAAAGCGTGGTTTTGGATTAGTGCGAATGCGCTGGCGGGCCCAAGTATCGGCGTCGCTGTCTACCAGTGGGGCGTGGCAACGACTCACACTGGAATTCTGATGCCGATCGTCGCAACGGTTCCGGTCGCCACACAGCTCCTTTTATGGTGGATTGACGGCCAGCGCCCGACTGCGCGCACGCTTGTCGGCGGAATCATCGCCGTCGCCGGCGTAATCGCACTTGGCACGGTGGGGCGGTAAAGGAAACAGCTACTGCGCAATCCACCCGCGCCGCCGGTACATCTGCCAGCCTACGATTTCATGCAGCCAAATCCCGGCTTTCTCGAAGCCCTGCCAGCTCGGAACGCTCAATTGAAAAGGACTGTCGCCCGTGCTCACTGTAGTGAGGAAATTGCACGGTGCAGGGACCACTTCGACTCCCGCGCCACGGAACGTCGCCGCAGCGCGCTTCATGTGAAACGCAGAGGTCACCAGCAGCACGCGTTTCCAACCCCGCTCGCGTAAAAGCGCGGCTGTTTTCTCCGCCTCTTCACGGGTGTTGGCGGTCGTGCCAAAGCTAATGACCTCGGCATTTGCGGGCAGTTTCCACGATGCGAGCCACGCTTTCACTACGTCAGCCTCGGATACCGAAACGCCATCAAACTCCGACTTCCCGCCGCCGAGACAAAGCGCCTGCGCCCGGCCAAGTCGAATCAGCTCAATCCCCATCAGCACTCGGTCCCCAGCCTTTGTGAGATGCATGCCGGCCATTTCGAAACGCGAAGGCTCGGTTCCCCCTCCAAGCACGACGACAGCATCGCACTGCGGCAATTCCGCGATTCTCAAACCCGCCCATGGCTTTTCCAAGCCACGCAGCAACCAGCCGGGAAAGTCACTACTACCGAAGACGGTGATCATCACGACCATCGCACCCGTGCAACCCGCGAGACGATGCAGTTTTCGCCGCCAGAGCACGACTGCGAGAATGATCAGGCACAGCCACAAAAATCCCACCGGCTGAATGAGGAGAAGCGCCTGACGCAAAATGAAATCGACCATCACCCCACGCTAGCCGCCGCGCTCGGGATTGAAAAGCCGCTACACGAAATCCAGCGCACCGGGCTCGGAAATCAGGCCGTGGCGGACGAGCAAATCAGCGTAGAGCCGAATCGCCTTCCGTCCGGCCTCGCCGACGTCGAAACGGATGTGTTCTGTGAGATAGCGATGCCGCACCTCGGGCGTGGAAAAATCATCCGCACCAACGATCTCCGGAATGCTACGGACGCCGCATTCTTTCAGCTCCCGCAACTCATCAACTGCCTCGCGTGGCACCTCGGGGCGCAGCGCCCACAATGCAAATACAAAAGGCAAGCCGGTGCAGCGCTTCCATTCCGCACCGAGATCGAGAATCCGCCAATCCGCGTTCTTCGGATCGAGCCGGAACTCGATCGCCTGATTGCCTATCAACAACCGCGCGTCCCCTTCCCCGCCATATTCGGGATGCAAACCGTGGTGTTCCGCCAGCAACACGCGCAGCAAATGCGCTGAACTCAGCGAAGCAGGATCGAGCGAAACCGTCCGGACTTCGGAAAGCTCGCCACGATGTGCGAGAAAAACGCTGAACACCGCACCGTCTGATGCGATGGATGCTCCGTCCACCAAACGGTATCCCGGATGGCGCAATGCTTCAAAAACCGGCACCAGCGCTACATCGAGCGAGTTCTCATGCAGCATCCGCGCAAGCACCGAGGGATGTTCGAAAACTACCGGACCATCGAAATCGTGGATCAACGGCACCGAGTTCAGATACTTCACGCAGCCGACCCGCAGCGTGCGAAGTCGCGGGTACTTCATGCCGCGACGGGCTCCAGTTTTCGATACCACGTGTCGCGCTGAAACGGCTCGCGTCCAGCCTCGCGAATCGCCTTTCTCAGCGCAGCAACCGACTGCCCGACAGGCGTCGCGGCACCGGCCATGTGGAAGATTTTCTCCTCGAAAATCGTCCCGTGCAAATCGTCCACGCCATAATTCAGTGCGACCGACGCCATCTGCAAACCGAGACTAATCCAGTACGCCGTGATGTGCTCGAAATTATCGAGATAGATGCGCGACACAGCGAGGTTCCGAAGCTCGTCAAATGCCGTCGCCCGCGGGATGTGGCGCAACTCCGGACGCGCCGTTCCGCTTTCAAACGCAAACGGAATGAAACCCGTGAACCCGCCGGTCTCATCCTGCAATGCCCGCAACTGCCGCATATGATCCACACGCTGCTCGAGCGTTTCAACATGACCGAAGAGCATCGTCGCCGTGCTGCGCATCCCCATTTTGTGCCACGTGCGGTGCACATCCGCCCATTCCTCCGCCGTCTCCTTCCCGCGGCAGATTCGATCGCGCACACCGGCATCGAATATCTCCGCGCCGCCACCCGTGAGGGCCTGAAGACCCGCATCCTTGAGCTTCGCGAGCGTCTCACCGATACTCATTTTAAACACCCGTTCGGCGAGATGGCGGATCTCAACCGCGGTGAATGCCTTGATGAAAAGCGCCGGACTCAGCGCCCGCATGCGCGTCAGCAATTCGAGATACCAGTCCGGCTTCAGCGTCGGATGAAGCCCGCCGACCATGTGAACCTCGGTGATGCCGCCATCGAGTCCGATTTGCACGCGACGCAGGATTTCATCAATCGTCAGTTCGAACGCGTGCTCCTCGTTCTTCCGCGCACCGAACGCGCAAAACTGGCAGCGCAGGATGCAATGGTTCGAGTAGTTGATATAAAGATTGTGGATGTAAGTTCCTGCGTTTCCGTTTTTTCGTTCCCGGACCAAGTTAGCGAGAAAACCGACCGCATTTAAATCCCGGCACCGGTAGAGCGCCATGCACTCGTCCTCGGAAATCCGGCGACCATCCATGACCGCTTGGTGGATGCTTTTAAGTTCAGCCGGAATGAGTTTTTCGACGCGCATTTTTGTGGCTTGTGAAATATTTCACAAACTTTACGTGCCGTCCACGGCATTCGGCTGCGGGCAAATTCCCGCGCAGATTTCTTCCATGATATTGGAACGCGCTCTTGCCACACAGCGGCGCAGTCGCCTACATCCCCGCGTCACTTCGACTCCGATCAACAACACCTGCCTTATGAACTCTGGAATCCGCCGCAAACTTTTCATCATGATGGTCCTTGAAATCGCCATTTGGGGTGCCTGGCTACCATTGATTTTCGGGTATCTGCCCAGTCTCGGGTTTTCGCCGAGCGCGCCGCCAGCGGCATTGAAAGGGATCGTCGAATCGCTGCCGAAATTCATGCATGTGCTCTTTTCGGAACAGGGATTGATTTTGAACGCGTTCCCCGTAGCGGCAATTGTCGGCATGTTCTTCAGCAACCAGTTTGCCGATCGGAACTTCGCAGCAGAGAAGTTTCTCGCATTCAGCCATCTCATCGGAGGCGCGGCGATTCTAGGTTGCGGCTTCACAAAGGATTTCTGGCCCTTCTTCCTGCTGATGCTCGTTCACTGCCTCCTTTACGTGCCTACGCTTTCCATCACGAACTCAATCGCCTTTGCGAATATGAAGGACGCCCAAAAAGAGTTCGGCGTCATCCGCATGGGCGGCACGTTTGGGTGGATTCTTGTCGCGTGGCCGTTCACTTTCATCCTCGTCGATTGGGCCAAAGTGAGCGCGCTCAATCCGCAGGGAATCGTCAAGTGGTTCGACGCGGTATTCGCCTCGGGACTGACGGGCGACGCGCTTAAATCAGCGACGAAATGGACTTTCGTCGTATCTGGAATCATCTCACTCACACTTGCGGCGTTCAGCCTTACCCTGCCCCACACACCACCGAAGAAAAAAGAGGAAGGTGCCGCGGAGAAGCTTGCATGGCTGGAAGCGTTGAAGCTGCTGAAGCACCCGTTCGTCCTAGTTTTGTTTCTCGTCACGTTCGTGGATTCTTTCGTCCACAACTGCTACTTCAACTGGACGGGCGGCTTCCTCGGTGCCTCGCGCGAAGCAGGCGGAGTGGGCATCGCAGGCAACTGGATCATGCCCGTAATGACGATCGGCCAGGTCGCGGAACTCGGCACGATGCTGGTGCTCGGCGCGACCCTGAAGCGCTTCGGATGGAAAATGACGATGATCGTGGGCGTGCTCGGTCATGCAGTCCGATTCGCGGTTTACGCGTTCTTCCCGGAATCGCAGACCATCATCATTGTAGTGCAGATTCTCCACGGCATCTGCTATGCGTTCTTCTTCGCAACGGTGTATATTTTCGTCGATGAATTCTTCCCGAAAGACGTGCGTGCCAGCGCACAGGGATTGTTTAACGTGATGATCCTCGGCGTCGGCGCGCTTGTGGCAAATTCGATTTGTCCGATGCTCATGCAGGAGGTGTTCACAAAAGACGGCATCACGGATTTCAAGGGCCTTTTCCTCGTGCCGTGCTACGCCGCACTCGCAGGCGCTGCCGCACTCCTCCTATTTTTCAACCCGCCAAAATCCGCAACCCCGTCCGGCGGCGGGACAGGCTCTGCGCCGCATTAGCGGGACGTTCCCGCCAGAGACGGGATGAGCGGGCGGGATTTTCAACTGCGCAACCATGCCGCGAAAACCTGCAAAACGATCGCCTCAAACACGCGTCGCGGCGAAGTCCGTAAAGCCGACTTTTGCCGTCCTCGTTGAATCGATTCAGCGGGTTCACGACCACTGCTCTGCGGACGTAAACCGCGTCGTCAACGTAAGCCTCACGCTGCGAAACTGGGTAATCGGAGCCTACATCGCGGAATACGAAATCAACGGAGCAGACCGCGCCAAATACGGCGAAGGCTTGCTCGACGCACTCGCTGCGAAGCTTGTGCGCAAAGGCGTAACGACGACCGGGCGCAGACAATTGTATCAATACCTGACATTTTACCGGACGTATCCGCAAATTGTGCGGACAGTGTCCGCACAATCTTCGGAGACGCTCCCGAAGGCACTTCGCGACCGTCCGGAAAACATTGTGCGGACAGTGTCCGCACAATTCGCCATCGCCTCGGAAGGCAAGGTTTCAAGCGCTTCCCCGACCAGTGCAAAAAGTTTGCAGAAGCATTCCAAATACGAAGATGAAAAGCCCCTCGGTGTTCCCGTGGACAGGCTGATCCAGGGGCTTTCCTACAGTCATATCGAACTCCTCATCGCCATCGATGCTCCGCTCAAACGTGCATTTTACGAGATTGAGTGCCTTCGCGGAAACTGGTCGGTCCGCGCGCTCAAACGGCAGATCGCCACGCTCTACTTCGAACGCTCCGGCCTCTCCAAAAACAAAGAGAAGCTCGCATCCATGGTGAAATCCGGCGTGGAAGTCGCGGAACCGAAACTGACGATTCGCGATCCGTATATATTTGAGTTTCTCGGCTTGCGGGCGGGAGACGCAATGGATGAATCTGAGTTGGAGTCCGCGCTCCTCGACCACTTGCAAAGTTTCCTTTTGGAGCTCGGTCACGGGTTCTGTCTCGAAGCCCGGCAGAAGAGTATTCTGATTGGTCGGACGCGGGGGTTTGTGGATCTCGTTTTTTATCATCGACTGCTGAAATGCCACGTTCTCGTGGAACTCAAAGTCGATGAATTCAGCCACGAGCATCTCGGGCAATTGAACACCTACGTAACGTGGTATCGGAAGCATATGATGGCGAAAGGCGACAACCCGCCAGTCGGGCTGTTACTTTGCACCGACAAGGACCATGCACTGGTGGAATACGCGATGGCAGGAATGGACAGTGCGCTGTTTGTTTCCAAATACGAACTTGGCCTTCCGAAACGCGATGCGCTGCGCCGCTTTCTGGAGGCAAAACTACAGGAACTCGGAGAATGATCATGCACCACGCTCGCATCCCCTTTGTCGTCCTCACGATCTCCTCCACAGCGCTTGCGGCGACGCATCAGGAATTGATCACCGCGGACAAGCCGGTCGCATACTGGCGGTTCGATGATGCGCTGGATTGCTGCGCTCAGGAGGCTGCATTCCGGCAGGAACTGAAGGCGGAGAAGACGGATGTTGTGTCGTTCGTCGAGCCCGGGCCGCGGTCGCCAAAGTTTCCGGGATTCGATGCGTACAATCTGGCGGCGGATTTCACCGGCGCCGGTGGGCCTGCGTTTCTGAGAGTCAAGGATTCGGGTGCGGGCAGCATTTTTGACTTCGCAAAGGGCGATACCTTTTTCGCCGAGGCGTGGGTGCAATGCGACGGACTCGGCGACGGGCAGAATGTGTACATCGCCGGGAAAGGGCGCACGGCAAACGGTTCGGCGACGAATCAAAACTGGGCTTTCCGCCTCACTGGAGCGCGCAGCGGCGGGAAACCGGTTGCGTGCGTTTCATTCCTGTTTCGGGATGAGAAAAACGCCGGTGAAGCGTCATGGCATCGATGGATTTCGGCCAAAGGTTTCGCGCCGGGACCCGGTTGGTACCATGTCGCGGTAGCCTACAAATTTGGTGAGCCTGACAGCGCAAAAGCATGGATCAACGGTGCCGAAATTTCCGGAAAATGGGACATGGGCGGCCCGACCGAACTCGGCCCGATTCAGGATGATGACGACGTTTGGATTGGCGGCAGCATGGGCGGCGCGTCGGGGGTGCAGTTTCCCGGCCGAATCGACGAACTCGCGATTTACCGGACGGCTCTGACGGCGCAGCAAATCAAAGCCCGCGCCGCACGCACCGACGCAGCACCCGAGTTGCTCACGACCGGCACCGCAGCCTCGAAGAAAGCCGACATGCCGGTCATTGTGGCAGACTCCGGGACGCTGCCCTCAAAAGCGGTGCGGGTGGAAATCATGGAATTTCCCACGAAGCCCGGAGCGGATTCGGCGGAGATTTTCGGCGACGACAAAAAGAAGGCCGACGACGGCGCGCGCGATCCTTCCTGGAGTGAGTTCCCGCCGCTGAAGACTACGGAGTTCACCGAGCAAGCCTTTGCGCTTGCTTCACTGCCGGCAAAATATTCCGCAACCGGCGTGAAGACGGATCGTTCGCGTCCGTTCCTCGTGCGGGCGGCCGGTGTCATCGACCTTCCGGCGGGCGAGAAAAAGTTTCTGCTTCGCGCAAACGCCGGCGCACGCCTCGCGCTTGGACGAGATGTCATCGCACAGACGTCCGTGGCGAAACGAAAAGGCGGCGACCTTGATCCCGTTCCGGACCTCGCAGCGCTCCAGCGCGTAAAGGAGCTTCCGCTGCTCCCGCCCGGGCACAGCGAGGCTCTGGAAACCGTGAACACCCCGGGCGGACCGACGGTGATCACCGTCGAAGCGTGGTTCGGCGGAAAGGGCATCCGCCCCGAGACCGGACAGCTCGCGGTATGGATGAAAAGCGCGGATGGCTGGAAATTGCTGGCTCCGGAACCGGCGGGCGATTTCCCCCAATACGTCGCGGCACAGCGTGGACGCATAGCCGCGATCGACCGCGCAAGCCGGCGCGTGCCTGCGGAAGATGCGTATTGGAAATTGCGGCACGACCTTGCACGCGAGCACGCCAAGCCGGCGCAGGGCGAATCCGTGGACGCTTTCATCGCCGCAAAACTCGGCGACGCGAAGCCGGCACCGATTGTGAGCGATGCGGCCTTTCTGCGGCGCGTGACACTCGACACCATCGGGCGCATCCCGACTTCCGAGGAAGCGTCTGCATTTCTCGCAGATAAATCGGCGGACAAGCGGGCGAAGGCGATCGACCGCCTGCTCGCGGACCCGCGATGGGCGGATCATTGGACGGCCTACTGGCAGGATGTGCTCGCGGAAAATCCAAACATGCTCAAAGGCACGCTGAACAACACCGGCCCGTTCCGGTGGTGGATTCATGAGTCGTTGCTGGACAACAAACCGATGGACCGATTCGTCACCGAACTCATCATGATGGAAGGCAGCGCGAACTATGGGGGACCCGCAGGATTCGGCATCGCCACGCAAAATGATCTACCGACCGCGGCCAAGGCGCAGGTGCTCGCCGGCGCGTTCCTTGCGAGCGAAATGAAATGTGCGCGCTGCCACGACGCAGTGCATCATTCGTTCGAGCAGAGGGAACTTTTTCAAATCGCCGCGATGCTCGGCAGGGCGCCGATGAAGGTTCCCGAGACTTCGCTGACGAAAGGTCTGTCGAAAAACAGTCATGTCACCGTGACACTGAAAGCCGGTGAAATCATCGAGCCGCACTTCCCGTTCTCCGGCGGAAAGGAACCGCTGCCCGGCGTGTTGCGGCGCAGCGGAGATTCGCGCGAACTGCTCGCAGCGATTATCACCGACCCGCGCAACGATCGCTTTGCCCAAGTCGTGGCAAACCGCATGTGGCGGCAGTTCATGGGCGTGGGAATTATCGATCCGGTCGATGACTGGGAAACGGCACAGCCTTCGCACAAGGAGCTTCTCCAGTGGCTCGCGCGGGAACTGGCCACGCACAACTTCGACGCGAAACACATCGCCCGCCTCATTTTAAACAGCGCCGCTTACCAGCGAGAACTTATCGAGAGCGCCGCACGGACTGGCGACGAGCGGACGTTTGCCGGTCAAACCCGCCGAAGGCTCACCGCAGAACAATTGCTCGATTCACTGCTTCTCGCGGCAGGGCTGGATTACGACAGCGAGCCGCTTACTTTCGACCCCGAGGGCAGGCAGGACGCCTCCGCGCACAACAACCTCGGGACGCCCCGCAGCGCGTGGGAATTTGCAAGCCTCTCCAATGAGCGCGACCGCCCTGCGCTCGCGAAACCGCGCGCGCAGATTTATGCGGATGTGCTCACCGCATTCGGCTGGCGTGAAAGCCGACCCGACCCGCGCAGCACTCGCGATCACGATGCGAACGTGGCGCAGCCCGCGCTTCTCGCAAACGGAACGCTCGCCAAGTATCTCACCACGGCCCACGACAGCAGCGCGTTCACGGCGCTCGCACTCAAGCAGCAGCCCGTGGAAGAGCTCGTTCGTTCGCTGTTTATGCGCATCGCCGGACGCCTGCCGTCAGCCGCCGAGCTGCAAACCACGTCGGAAGCGCTCAACCCGGGATACGACTCCCGCCTCACCGGCGCGGAGCCGGCACCGCCGCGCCCGCGCTCGACGAAATCCGTTTCATGGGCGAGCCACCTGAATCCCGAAGCAACGAATGTCGTGCTGGAAATCGAGCGGGATGTGAAAGCCGGACCAACGCCCTCGCCAAGGCTGACCAGCGACTGGCGCGACCGATTCGAGGACACGCTGTGGGCATTGCTCGTGCAGCCCGAGTTCGCGTTCGTGCCTTAAAAAAGAGCGTCCCTTTCAAAAGGGCAGCTTGACGGAGGACAGTCAAATCAGGCTAATACGGCGCTTTCGGCACCAACCTCGCGTTTTCACCGGAAAGCCAACCCAACCAATGAAGCTCCGTATCTTCGTAATGGCCCTTTGGGGCCTCACCACTCTCGTCGCAACCGCGCCCAGCGCACAGGCCCAATCGGCGATGCCGGTGGTCAAGTCGATCGACATTCAGTTTGTCGGCCCGTCGACCGTCTCCCGCGACAAAATCCTCGCCAACATGCGGACCCGCGTGGGCAAATCCTATTCGCCAGCGACGACCGAGGAGGATATTCGGAATCTCTATTCGACAGGCAACGTCTCGAACGTGCGCATCTTCGGCGAACCTTCCGAGGATGGAGTGAAGGTCATCGTCGTCGTAGCAACCAAGAGTACGGTTTCCGAAGTAGGCATCCGCGGGAATCTCAAATTCGGAGAATCGAAACTGCGCGACCAGATTTCCACAAAACCCGGCGACGCGCTCAGCGAGGCCGCGCTCGAAGCCGACCGCCAGAAGATTCTCGAATACTACCGCGGCAAAGGATTCGGCGACGTCGATGTCCGTTATCGCACCGAAGGAAATGAGCGCCAGGGTACAACGCGCGTGTTTTTCGACGTGCAGGAAGGCGCCAAAACGAAGATCGACCGCGTTCTCTTTGAAGGAAACACCAATATCTCCAAACGCGAACTCGCGAAGGTGGTGAAGTCGAAACCGAAGGGCTTCCTGAATCTTCTTTCCTCGACCGCCGGCAAACTGAACGAAGACCAACTCGAGGACGACGCGCGTGCGATTCGCGAGCTCTACCAATCCAAAGGCTACGCTGATGTTGATGTTCGCCGCCCCAGCATCTCGCGGCGCGGTGAGAAGGTGGATATCACCTTCCAGATCGTCGAGGGTCGCCAATACAAAGTAGGCAAGGTCACCTACTCCGGCGCAAATGCAATTCCGCTCTCGGACATCGTGAAAAGCCTCAAGGTTAAGACCGACTCCGTGTATTCACCACAGGCCATCCGCGGCGACATTAAGGCAATTCAAGACCTCTACGGCTCGAAGGGCTATGTTGACCTTCAGATCGCGGCCAGTCCGGCACCGGCTGGCGCGGGCGTAGTGGATCTCAATTTCCGCTTTGACGAAGGCCTTCAAAGCACCGTCAACCGCGTGAATATTTCGGGCAACGACAAGACGCGCCCAAACGTGGTTCGTCGCGAACTGGCCGTCGTTCCCGGCGATATCTTCGATACCGTCCGCGTAGACCGTAGCCGGCAGCGTCTGATGAACACCCAGTTCTTCTCGAAGGTCGACATGTATCCGACTGATACCGTCGTTCCCGGCCAGAAGGACCTGAACGTTATCGTCGAAGAAAAGCGCACCGGCAATTTCAGCTTCGGCGCAGGCTTCAGCTCGATCGACAACCTGCTCGGCTACGTCGAAATGACACAGGGCAATTTCGACCTCTTCAGCTGGCGCAAAGGCTACGGCCCGTCTGGCGGCGGTCAGAAATTCCGCGTCCGCGCCCAGTACGGAACGCGCCGTAAAGACTTCGTGCTCGCGCTCACCGAGCCGTATTTCATGGATAAGCGGCTCTCTGTAGGCGGCGAATTGTTCTATCGTGATGCGAGCTTCACCAGCAGCGTTTACGATGAGCAGCGGATGGGCTTCGCGCTGAATGTCCGCAAGCCAATCAACGATTTCACCTCGATGCGATTCGAATACCGTATCGAAGATACCAAGCTCGATGTAAGCGAGGACGAGGACGACATTTCGACCGAACTCCGCGACCTGATCGGGAAGGCCGACGGCCTTAAGAGCCAGCTTTCGTTGGGAATCACGCACGACACCCGCGACCGCGTCTATCTTCCGACAAAAGGCCACAAGATTGACGCTCAGGCATTCATCGCAGGCGGCTTCCTCGGCGGCGACGTGAACACTTACGGAATCACGCTCGAAGCATCGCAATATTTCCACCTGCCGTGGGATATGATTCTCAGCTTCGAAGGCGAAATCGGAAGCGTGACTGAATGGAGCGGTTCGGACGACGTTCCGATTTACGACCGCCTCTACCTCGGCGGACCCAACAGTCTGCGCGGTTTCCGCTTCCGCGACGTCGGACCGAAGGACATCGAAGGTGAGCCAATCGGCGGTAAGACGCTGGTCCGCTTTACCACCGAACTCACATTCCCAATCGTGGAAAGCGTGCGTGGCGCAGTGTTTTACGACATGGGTTACGTAAACGAGGACTCCTGGCAATTCGGCCCGAAGGATGCCCGTTTCGGCTCGGGCGGTATGAACTCAAACGTCGGTATCGGTCTGCTTGTCGAGCTCCCGGCCATCGGCCCGGTCCGTATCGACTACGGCATTCCGATTCAAGCCGACGAAGACAACGATTCGAGCGGCAAAGTGCAGTTCAACGTCGGCTACAAATTTTGAACCGGCTATTTGCCCAACGGTCTAAACCCAATTTTATCACTCACATGAAGAAAACACTCATTCTGTCGCTCTTCGCAGCGTCAATCGCACTCACCAATCAGGCTTCGGCTGAACTCAACATCGGCACCGTGGACATGAAGAAGGTCTTCGAGAACTACAAGAAGACCAAGGACGCCGAGCAGCGCATCAGCGAAATGCGCAACAAATATAAGAAGGAGCTCGACGAGCGCATGGAGAAGCTCAAGGGCATGAAGGAGGAGATCGACAAACTCACCGAGGAAACGAAGAAAGCCGAGCTCAGCGTCGAGAAGCGTCAGGAGAAGGCCAAGAAGCGCGATGAAATCGCCGGTGAAGCGAACACGCTCTTCCGCGACGTTCAGCAGAGCCAGCAGGACAAGGAAAAGCAACTCGCCGATCACTCCGTCCGCATGCGCAATGGCATTGTCGAGGAAATCAAGAAAGTCATCGACAAAGCTGTCGCAACGAAGGGCTACGACCTCGTCTTTGACAAATCGGGCCCCAGCCTCAACGGCGTGAACATCGTGCTCCACTCCAAGGAATCGTGGGACTTCACGAAGGAAGTGATCGACGAGTTGAACAAGGCTCCGAATGCCGGCAGCGCTGCCGACCTTGATGTCGCACCAGCCGCGCCGGCTGCGCCGGCTCCGGCATCCGCGACGCCCGCGAAGGCGGCCGAAAAGAAGAAGTAACCTTCCTCTCTCGCCGTGGAGATGACCCTTTCAGAGCTGGCCGCCCTAACCGGCGGCCGGCTTGCTTCCGGTGTAGACGGTTCGACGGTCGTGCGCGGAGTCGCGTCGCTTGCCGAGGCTGCCGAAGGCGACATCACGTTTCTCGGCAGTCCCCAATACCGTGCATTGCTCACCACCTGCAACGCCACCGTCGCTCTCGTGCCGGCGGATTTTGCGCACGTCGTCCCGCCTTTTCTGATTCGCTGCGACAACCCTGCCAAAGCATTCGCAAAGGTCCTTGAAGCATTCGCGCCCGCGCCCGTTGAGCTTCCACGCGGCATTCATCCGACCGCCATCATTGGCCGTGATGTGACGCTCGGCTCCAACGTCAACATTCAAGCCTACGCCGTCATCGAAGACCGCGCCGTAATCGGCAACGGAACCACGATCGGTGCGCATGCGTACATCGGTCAGGACGTTCAGATTGGCGACGACTGTCTTTTTCATCCGCGCGTTACCATTATGCACCGCTGTACGGTGGGGCATCGCGCCATTTTTCACAGTGGAGTCGTCATCGGCACCGACGGGTTTGGGTTCGAATTTCAAGGCGGCCGCCATGTGAAAGTCCCCCAAAACGGCATCGTCGTCATAGGAAACGATGTCGAAATCGGCGCGAACACCTGTGTGGACCGCGCCCGGTTCGGCCGAACCACCATCGGGGATGGATCGAAACTCGATAACATGGTGCAAATCGGTCACAATGTGAGACTTGGGAATCATAATATTCTCTGCGCGCAGGTCGGAATCGCTGGAAGCGTCCGCCTCGGCTCCTATGTTACGATTGCCGGACAAGTCGGGATAAACGGCCATATCACCATCGGAGACAAGAGCATGATTGGGGGATGCAGCGGGGTCGTTAAGTCCGTGCCTCCCAACGCGATATATGTTGGGTTTCCTGCGGTTCCTGCGCAGGAATGGAAAGAGCAGGTCGTTTATATGCGCCAAATTGGCCCAATTAAGAAACGACTGGATATTGTCGAGCAGCTTTTGCGGGATTCCGGGAAAAATCCACCTTCCCAAACGTAACGCTTGCCCACCCGCCCGCGGCACATACGCTTTCGCGGAGTCACGGATGAAGAGCAAACGTAAACCAACGAAAAAGCAGGCTGCGACCCGCAAGCCATCGAAGCGATACGTCGCGTTTCCCCGCACGAACATCCAGCGTCAGTTCGAATTCAACACCGAAGGACGCTATTTCGAACTGCGCAGCATCTTCGACAAGATCAACGCGCAGTATTTCGGCAACCGCCTTCGCAATTACACGATCACGTGGGGACGCAAACGGAAGCGCAAACCGGAGAGCATGATCGTTTTCGGAAGCATCCAGGAGGAGGATCGAATCATCCGCATCCACCCATTGCTGGACCGCGAATTCGTGCCGCGCTGGTATGTGGAGTATGTCGTCTTTCACGAAATGCTACACGCCTTCGTGCCGGATCGTTACGATTCCTCGGGGCGGCGCATCGTCCACCACGACGGGTTCCTTAAACGCGAACGCGAGTTTCGCTTCTACCGCCGCGCGCTGGAGTGGGAACGCGAGAACCTAGGACGCTTCCTCCGCTAGGAACGGCGGCGGTTTCGCAGGCCCTCGGCGACGACGGCGAGCAGGACCACGAGGCCCTGAATCGCCTTTTCCCAATACGCCTGCACATGGAAGTGTGTGAGCGCGGGATTCACATTGGCGAGAAGCAACAACCCGGGAAAAACACCCCACAATCGTCCGCGACCTCCGCTCACTGCGACGCCGCCGACCACACACGCCGCGATGACCTTCATTTCCATGCCGTCGCCGCACGTGGGCTGCACTTGAGGTGATTGGACCACGTTCATGACCGCCGCCAATCCGGTGAGCGCACCCATTAGAGTAAAAACACCAAACGTCACACGCTTGGGCTCGATTCCCGCGAGGCGCGCGGCCTCGGTATCAGTCCCCACCGCATACACGCGACGTCCCGCTGCGATATTCCGCATCATCCAGGCAGCGAGCGCCAATAGAGTTGTTGAAAAAACGATGAGTGAAATCTGCCCCGCCACCTGACTCATTCCAAACCATTGGACCCCTGCCGGAAGGTTCAGAAGCCTCCCCTGCTGCCAAAGCCGCAGCGCCTCCTGCCACGTCACCATCGTCGCGAGTGTCACCACGATACTCGGCAATCCGAGCCACGCGACGAGCGCACCGTTGATCATACCCATTGCGAGCCCGGCACCGAGTGCTCCGAGCGCGGCGACAAAAAGCGGCGCACCCTTCGCTGCGAGGAGCCCCGCCACCACCGCGCACATTCCGAATTGCGCACCCACGGATATGTCGATTTGCCGCGAGATCATCACGAGCGTCATCCCGATTGCGATCACCAGCGCCGGCGTCTGCGAAGTCAGCCGTGAAAGTAGCGGCTGTGTCGCGAAAAAATGCGGCGCAAAAATCGCCAGCGCGAGAAGCAAAAGCCCAAGCGCCGCGGCCACCGAAAGTTCGCGGAAATAACGATTCATATCGCGCCGCAGTGGTTCGCACGCACAAGCGACCCGCGGCAAGCGATAAAAGAGCGGAGCCGCACAGCACAAAGCGGCGGTTCTGTAGATCCGCGAATCAATCAACTATCATCCCTCCCTCAAAGATGGTTGAGAAACTTGCTCGGTCGGAAGCATTCCGCCCAACCGGCTCAAGCCCGCGGTGGATTTGCTGTGGGCAACCGAATAACGCCGGATTGCCATTGCGGTAGCGAAAAACCTCCTAGGGCTCGAAGCAAAGCCAGCCATAACTTTTGCCAAAAAAGCTGCCACCAAGGCTACCGAGCAGTCCACGCCGGAGTTACTAGAGGGATAGGAAGGAACCGTTGCGAAAGGCCTTGCGAAATTAGACGGAATTGCAGTGAACAATGGTCCGTGAACGAAGGCTGAGAACTGGGACATTCGAAGCGTGTCGATCGCAGCGGAGCCGCAACGCGGATAACTTTCCGGATGCACGGCTGAAACACTTCGCATAAGAATCCACCCGAATGCCTCAATGTTTGCTCCACAGATTTACCAAGCCCTCAACCCGCAGTCTCGTGTTGATCGTCTTGTTTTCCGCGATGCAGCTTTTTGCGGGACTTACGGGGCAATATTATGACACAGCGACGTTCGCGACGCTGAAGACTACGCGGACGGATGCGGTGGTTGATTTCAACTGGGGCACGGCGATCCCAAGCGGGACGGCGATCACGAATGCGGACACGTTTTCCGTGGCGTGGAGCGGGCAGTTGGAGCCGGAGTTCTCCGAGAATTACACGTTTTACGTCACGGCGGATGACGGCGCGCAGCTCTGGGTGGATGACAAGCTGGTGGCGGCGCGGTCATTCTTCCAAAGCAGCGAGATGCGCGCGCAGGTACGGCTCTCGGCGGGGCAGCGGGTGAATGTGCGGCTGGAGTACGTGGAGCAGACGGGCAATGCCTCAGTGCGGCTGGAGTGGTCGTGCGCATCGCGGGCGCGGGAGGTGATCCCGTCGGCGCGGCTTTTCCCCGCGCGGGTGGACAAGGCGGGCGGATCGCTTTTGAAAGAGCATTGGAGCGGGCTGGCGGGCACGAGCATCGCGACGCTCACGGGCAGCGCGAACTTTCCCAGCAAGCCCGGCGGGCGCGAGATGGTGACGAGCTTTGAGTGTCTGGCGCAGGATTGGGCGGACAACTACGGGACGCGCGTGACGGGGTTCATCGTGCCGCCGGTGTCGGGGAATTTCACGTTCGCGGTGAGCGGGGATGACACGGTGCAGCTTTTCCTGAGCACGGATTCGAAGTCGGCGAACAAGGCCCTGCTCGCATCGGTGACGAGCGCGACGGGCTTCCGGCAGTGGACGGCGCAGCCTTCGCAGCAATCCGCGCCGGTGGCGCTGGTGCAGGGGCAGCGCTACTACGTGGAGCTGCTGCACAAGGAGGGCACGGGCACGGACCACTGGAGCGTGGGCTGGCAGAAGCCGGGCGATGCGGCTTTCTCCGTGGTGCCCGCGAGCGCGCTGGTGCAGGCGGGGCTGGACCGCGCGCAGCCGGCGCAGGCGGCGCTGCTCAACACGATGGCGCAGGAGCACCCGAGGATTTTTGCGACGGCGGAGCGGTTCGCGGCGCTGAGGGCAAAGTATCTCAGCGCGACGGCATCCACCGCGAAGACGTGGGCGACGAACGCGGTGACGCAGGCGAACAGCATCCTCACGCAGCCGGTGAATGTGTACACGCCGGATAATCGCGGGACGATTCTCGGCATCTCGAACTCGGTGGAGAGCCGGATGTATTACCTCGGCCTCGCGTGGTGGCTGACGAATGACGCGCAATACGCCGAGCGCGCGTGGAGCGAGCTGGAGGCGGCGGCGGCGTTCCCGGACTGGCACCCGGCGCATTACCTCGACACGGCGGAAATGACTCACGCCTTCGCCATCGGCTACGACTGGTTTTACAACTACTGGACGCCCTCGCGGCGCGACACGATCCGCAACGCGATCATCACAAAAGGGCTCAATGTCGGCCTCGGCCAATACACGTCGAACGCGTGGTGGACGCAGAGCACAGCGAACAACTGGAACGTCGTTTGCAACGGCGGCATGACGCTCGGCGCGCTCGCCGTCGGCACGGAAAGCGAATCGCTCGTGGAGGACATCCTCAACCGCGCGCTGAATTCCGTGCGCGCGGTGCTCGTGCATTTCACCACGGACGCGGGGAACTGGTACGAAGGCCCCGGCTATTGGGGCTACACGAACGAATACGGCACGCGGATGTGCGCCGGGCTGGAGTGGGTGCTCGGGAGCGATTTTGCGGTGAGCAATACGCGCAACTACGGCGAGGCGCCGCTGTCGCCGATTTTTGCGAACGGATCGTCGAACATCATCTTCAATTACTCCGACGCAGGCGCAGGCGGCCCGGCGCGCGGGGCAGAGTTCGCGTGGTTCGCGCGGCGCTTCGGGCAGCCGCTCTATAACTGGTGGCATAATCAAAGCGGCAGCGGCGGCGGCGCACTAGGCGCGCTGTGGCAGGTGGATAGCGCGGCATCGCTGGTCGCATCGGGCACGGTGCCCGACTTCGCGTTTCACGGCGAAAGCGGGACGGGCTTCAACCCGCAGGAAATGGTGACGCTTCGCGGGACATGGAGCGATTCGCGCGCGACCTGGGTGGGCGTGAAAGCGGGCGAGGCAGGCGCTTCGCACGGCAATCTTGATGCGGGGACATTCGTGGTGGATGCTCTGGGGAAGCGTTGGTTTCACGACCTCGGCGGCGATGACTACGCGCTGCCGGGCTATTTTTCCGACACGCCAAATGCAACCAGCACGGACCGCTGGGACTACTACAGAATGCGCGGCGAGGGTCAGAACACGCTCATCCTCGACCCCGGCGCCGGCGTGGATCAGGTACTGCACAGCATCTCGCCGCTCATCGCGTATCAAAGCGAGCCGACCGGGCTGTCGTCATTTTCCATCCACGACCTCACTCCCGCGCACACCGGCGCGACGCGCGTGTGGCGCGGCGTGAGGCTTCTCGGCGCGCGAGACGAGGTGCTCGTGCAGGATGAAATCGTATCCGCGACGGGCCGGAATTTGTGGTGGTTCGCGCACTTCACCTCGCCCACGACGACCGTGACCATCGAACCCGGCGGCACGAGCGCGATGATGCAGCAGGGCGTCGAGCGGCTGTGGGTGAAAATTGTCAGCGGATCGGGACTTTTCAAATCAAGGACGCAGTACCGCTGCCGACTTCCCCAAATCCGGCGGGGCAAAATGCGAACACCGGGCACAAGAAGCTCGCCATCAATCTGACCGGGGTGACGAATGCCACGCTCGCAGTGTGGATGGTGCCGCTCTCGTCCGGCGAGGCGGCGCCAACGACGCTGCCGGTCATCACGGCGCTGAATACCTGGAACATCGCCGAGGCCAGCGACCCTCCAGCTGCGGCCAATGGCAATGGCACGCTGAATGGCGACAACGCCGTGGACATTGATTTGCGCAGCTACGTGATGGACGACGCGACGACGCCGGAGCAGATGCGGTTCGCCGTGAGCGACGCGGTAAACGGAACGGTGACGCTGCTCGCCGATGGCCGCACCGCACGCTTCACGCCGACGCCGGGCTTTACCGGATTGCCGCAATTCTCCTTTACCGTCACGGACACCACGCCGGACGCGCGTGTGGTGCTCGCATATGATTTCGACCTGCCGGATTCCTCAACTGCGAACACCGCCCCGGATGTCTCCGGGAACGCGCGTGACGGGACAGTGGACTTCGCTGGCAACGGCACGTTCTCGCTCGTCACGGACAAACCCGCGGCGCTCGGCGGACAAGGCGGGCGCTCGATGGACGCGTTGGAAAACGGCACGACTGGGACGCGTGTGCAGCGCCCGCTCAGTGCCAGCGAGCTCAATTGGAACACGGCAAACTGGTCGGTGAGCGGATGGTTCAAGCGGCGCGACACAACGAACGACGACATCATCTGGCACATCAGCGACGGCGACGGCTTCGGCTCAAACGATGAGTTGTATCTCAACTGCCCCGCGGGCCAGACGACGGTGCGCCTCCAGCACTACAGCGCTGGTGGTGCTGCCTTTGATGTTGATATCGCGCAGACAGGAATCGCGGCTGGCGTGTGGCATCATTTCGCCGTGGTGCGCAGCGGAACCTCGCTCGCGCTCTACGTAAATGGGGCGCTCGCGGGCACAGACACGGCATTCACGCTCTCGCTGAATCAGTCGTTCCCCGTGACCTTCGGTGGACACGCGAGCACGACCGTCCAGCCGGGCCGGTGGTTCGACGGACAGCTCGACGAGTTTGCAGTCTTCGGCGCCGCCCTCGCTCCGGCGGAAATCAGCACACTCGCAGGCGGAATGACCGTGCGGCACTTCGGCGGCCTCAGTGCGACGGGCACCATTACGCTCACCGCGACGCCTGTGACTTATAATTGGACCGCGACCACGAGCGGCCAATGGAGCCTCGGCACGAACTGGCAATCCGGCACCGCACCGGCAAGCAGCCGGGGGGCGACGGTGCAGTTTTTCAACGGCTCGACACTCGCCGGCGGAAGCGTGGCGGTGGATGAAAATCTCGGCGCGAATTTTCAACTCAACGTCCTCACACTTGCCGGCACCGCATCCGCCGCGAGCACGGTGAGCATCAACAACGGCAGCCTGTGGCTGCTGCCCAACGGCGCGGTAAATCCCGTGGTGAATCTCAACGCGACGAACGGCAGCGGCATGACCTACGACGTGAACACGCCGCTCACGCTCGGCGCGATGACGACCTTCGCGGGCAGCGGCGGCGCGGTGTTCCGGTTCAACGGCAACATCGACGGCAGCGGCGGCATTTCCAAAACGGGAAGCAGTACGCTGATTCTCACCGGCAGCAACGGCTTCGCGGGCGACCTCAGCATCGCCAGCGGCGGCACGGTGCAACTCGGCAACGACGGCGCGACCGGCGACCTCGGCTCCGGCGCAATCGTGAACAACGGCACGCTGCGTTTCGACCGCACCGGCACGCTCGCCGTGCCGAACACGATCAGCGGCACCGGGCAGGTGCGCGTGGATTGTCCCATCAGCACTGGAACCGTGGAACTCACCGCCGCGAACGATTTCACAGGCGCGGTGAACATCAACAGCGGGGCGCTGCGCATCACGAACAGCGCGGCGCTCGGCGAGGGCAGCAAGACTATCACCATCTCAAACGGCTCGGCAGGAAATCCGCAACTCCGCCTCGACGGCAGCAGCGCCGCCATCGAGCTGCCGTCTGATTTCACCTATATCACGAGCAACGACAACACCGGCGCAATCATCAACGAGGCCGGCGACAATCTTATTGGCGGCACCATCACGCTCACCAGTGGTGGCGGCTCCACGCGAATCGTCGCGCAGGGCGGCAGGCTGACGATTGACGCGAATATCGCGCCCAACACGACGGGCCGGTTCTTGAAACTCAAAGGCGCGGCGACGGGCGTCATCAACGGCACCATCGCCGATGGCAGCGCGACAAACGTTCTCAGCGGCGTGGAGAAATCCGACGCGGGAACGTGGACGCTCAACGGCGCGCTCACGCACACGGGCAACATCACCTGCATCGCAGGCACGCTCTTTCTCAACGGCGCAGTCACCACCGCGAGCAGCGTCAGCGCATCGAGCGGTACGACCTTCGGCGGCGGCGGCAGCGTGAACGCGGCGACGACGATTTCCGGCAATCACGAGCCCGGCCCCGCGGGCCCCGGCACGCAGACGTTCGCGAGCAGCGTGAGCTACGGCAACGCGAGCCGCGTGCAGTGGGAACCGGCGGGCAACACGACGGCGGGCGGCGATTTCATCAGCGCCGGAACGGTGAGCATCACGAGCGGCGCAGCCATCAACGTGCAGCTCGCCCGCGCGGGCAGCACCGTGGATTTCGCCGACCCATTTTGGGCAACTGCACGCACGTTCGCCGTGCTCACCTTCACCAGCCGCACCGGCACCTTCGCGCTCGGCACCGTTAGCGCCGATTCACTTGCGCGACCCGCCAGTGCTTACGGCAGCTTCGCGCTGCAACACACAGCGACCGCCGTGAACCTCACGTGGACTCCGCGTCCATGCATCGAGCAATGGCGCTACACCTGGTTCGGCGTAAACAACAGCATCGGCAACGCCGCCGACCTCGCCGACCCGAACGGCGACGGCGAATCAAACCTCCTCGAGTTTGCCACTGCCCAGAGCCCGCTCGCCGCGACGCGCGCCACACCCACACTGATGAAAAGCGGTGCATCCCTCGAGTTCACCTACATGCGGTCGGTTGCAGCGCTGACCGACGGGGCGGCTTTCACAGTCGAATGGCGAGACTCTCTCTCCACAGGTGCCTGGAGCAGCGCCGGGGTGACCGAGCAAACTCTCAGCAACGACGGCACCATACAGACGGTCCGCGCAACTCTGGCGGCAGGCCCAGGCTTAACGCGTTTCGTACGACTGCGTGTGACAAAATAGCCTCGCCTCAAAGCGTCGGTCATCAACACTGCCGTCGACCTTTTCTCGCCGATGAAACCATCACTCTTCGCACTCTTCACTTCCGTCCTAATCGCATCCGCCGCGCCACCGGCTTTTCAGCCGCGGCCGTGGTTCTTGGAAGACGGCCGTGATATCGAGGGAACGCTTATTACGGCAGCCCCGGCGAAGGATAACGGAGTGCTCGTTTCCGTGAAAACTGCGGATGGAAAGCAGTTGGATGGCAAACTCAGCGCACGCGACGGGCATTCCCTGCGGTATGTGACCAACGCGCGAACGGCGGAGGAACTCGAGTTTCGCGAGTGGCATTTCGACAAATTGCCGAAGGAACTCGCGGATTTCCCGCCGGCGGTGCGCGGTGCGTTCTTGCGCGTGGTGTGTGAGGACCATCAGTTCGCGACGGCGTGCGTGGAGCTGATGCGCGAGGATTATTCGCGACGGTATTATCCTCTCAAGGCGCTGCGCGACGACGACCGCGCGGCGGCGGAGAAAATGCAGGCGGCCCTTGATGCGAAGTCGCCAGCGAAAGACGTGACTGTGTATCCGGTGAATTACGAAAGCTACACGCCGGAGCGCGATTCGGCCGTGTGCAATTTCCACGAGACGGAGCATTTTCTTTTTCACTGGGGCAATGACCGCGAGGCGAGCGGCAAGGATTGGTGGAAGGACGGCAGGCAGGAGCTGACCTTTGCGTGGTTCGAGCGCGTGTGGCGGCATTTCGCCGCGGCAGGCGCGCCGATGCCGATGGCCGCGGGCACGCCGAACGAAGCTAAGCGTGCGAAGATTCCCGTGTACATCACTGGCACGGGGCTGCCGAAGCACAAGGAGGGCTTCGCATTTGGCGGCCACAGCATTGTGATGCACCCCGGCGCACTCGGGCCGGGCAGCAGCGTCGTCGGGCACGAATTCACCCACACGATGCAGCTTCACATGGGCGGCTTTCGTAATTCGCCGCTCGTCGGCTGGTTTTGGGAATGCCACGCGAACTGGTCGTCGCACCAATTCATGCCGGACTACCCCGGCGCGTTCGAAGTCTGGCTCGCGCGGGCGCACTACGAGTTGAATTCATCGCGCCACAACTACGGCTCGTGGCTTTTTCTCCAGCAACTCGCGGAGGACCCGCGCTTCGGCCAGGGATTTTGTTACGAGGTATGGCTGAAGAATCGCCGCGACGAAAAGGACGCATCCGTCGAGGATCCGCTCCAGACCATCATGCGCCTCGGCGTCGAGCGCGGCGTTTGGAAAGGCGACGGCTGCGCGGGCTTTGGTGATATTGTCGGCGAGATGGCGGCAAGGCGCGCGACGATGGATTTCTCGCCGCACTGGGCCTACACGCGTTCGCTGCGGCTCATGGAGAAAAGCGACGAAGCGGCGCGGCTGCGGACGACGCTGGAGAAAGTGCCCGACCGCGCGGGCTGGTGGCGTCCGCTGTGGTCGGCGGCTCCGCGGCAGTTTGGAATCAACCTCGTGGAGCTGGTGCCCGACGGGAAGAGCGCGGGAGTGGAGGTAGAGTTTGCGGGAGTGAAAAGCGAACACGCCGCGTGGCGCACGACGCTCGTCGCCGTGGATGAAAAAGGCTCAGCGCGCTACTCGCGCATGACCGACGGCGGCAAACTCTCGCTCGCGCTGCGTGGCGAAAAACGCGTGGTGCTCGCCATTGCCGCCGCGCCATCGCGCTACGTGCCGGATGAATTCCGCCCCGGCTACGGCAAAAAGCCGCGCCTCCCCTATGAGCTGTCCGTGCGCGGCGCGATGCCCGCGACCGACACGGGACGGCGCGATTTTGTAAAAGGAGACGGCGCTCCGCATGCAAACGGCGGCGGCTGGGTGGGCAAAGGCGCGAAGGTCGCACCGACGGCATTCGTCGGCCCCGACGCCATGGTGCTCGATGGCGCGAAAGTGAATGACACCGCGCGCATCGAAGGCCGCGCGGTCATTCGCAACGGCGCGCAAGTCGGCGGCAACGCCATCGTCGGCGATTGGGCCGTTGTCGGCGACACCGCGCAAGTCAGCGGTGACGCGCGCATTCGCGGCAACGTGAAGCTCGGCGGCAGCGTGGATTTTTCCGGACGCGCACGAGCGATTGATTTCGTTCACGTGGACGGCAAAGGCCGCATCGGCGACGACGCCCTGATTCGCGGCTGGGGCGAAATTCACACCGACCCGGAAGCCCCGCTCGGCGGCGGCGTCATCGCGGGCGAAGACCTCGAGTGCCACCTCAAAGGCCGCGTAGAGCCAATCACCGGTGGAATGCTCTACGGCTACCTCAACTCGGAAATCTTCGCGAAAGAACTGGAGGACAACCGCGGCCTCTACGCGCGCTGGAGTTTCGACAAGGCGAATGGCGACCTGCTCTCCGACGTAAACGCAGACTGCACCGGCACGCTGCGCGGTGCGCCCGCGTTTGGAAAAGACGGCGACCGCCGCATCCTCACGCTCAATGGCCGCGATCAATACGCACTCATCGAACCACACGCCGCCGATAGCGCCGCGCTCACATTCGACTTCATCGTGCGCCCCGCCGCCGCGACGGCGAATCAGGTCTTGTTCGACTTCGCCGGGCCGGACGCTTCGCTGCTCTTCACACCGCGAGACACGAAAGGCCGCGCCGTTTTCCTCATCCGCAAAGGCGCAACCGCGCAGAGCGTCGCCGCGCCCGCGCTCGCACCGGGCCGCTGGACCCGCGTGACGCTCTCCCTCGGCGGCGGTACGGGCCGCATTTTCCTCGACGGAAAACCCGCCGCCACCGCGCCGATGACACTCATTCCTGGCGACCTCGGCTTCACCGCCGGCTGGCTCGGACGCGCCGGAGCGGGTGGCGGATTTTTTGCCGGAGCGCTCGACGAGTTCTCTATCTACCGCCGCGCAGTCACCGCGACGAACGAACTTCCCGAGCCGTGGAAGTCGCCTGCCGACTGGCAAATTAAAGGCGGTTCGTGGACGCTCGAAGCGGGCGTCTTCCGGCAGTCCGACCCGACCGCAAAGCAAACCGTGCTCTTTCTGCCCGCGAGCGCCGCGTGGACGGACTACACAATCACGCTGCAGGCGCGCCGCCTCGCCGGCCCAAACGCATTCCGCATCCACTTCCGCTCGCCGAATGCCGAGAAGGGCTGGGTCGTCGACTTTGGGCAGGACGGAAAAGGAACCGCAGTAAAAGAAAATGGTATCACCTTCGGCGGGCCGAATACCTTCATGGTTCCGAAGTGGGACGAGTGGCAGGACGTGAAAATCACCGTCCGGGGCGGCGAACTGACCGCCGAACTTGCGGGAAAGAAGGTCACCGAAGTGACAAAACCAATCGCGCCGGCGAAAGGCGGATTCGCCCTCGGCACGCGTGAAAGCAGTGCCGAGTTTCGCGGCATTAAAGTCACAGCCCCGGATGGGACGCTGCTGTTCCAAAGCAACGAAGCCCGAAGCGGTAATTGAATAGTCAACAGACCATGAAAGACCCGCTCATCCGCGCCGACGAACTCACCCGACGCCGCTTCATTGCACGCACCGCAAGCTCGCTTCTGGGTGTGGGGCTGATGCCGAATTTTCTCTCCCGCGAAGCACTCGCGGCGGATGCGGCACAGGGCGGCACGGCGAAGAATGTCATCTATCTCTACATGGATGGCGGGATGAGCCATGTGGACACGTGGGACCCGAAAACCGGCGACGTGATGGGGCCGACAAAGGTCATCAAAACGAGCGCCGATGGCATCCAGCTTGGCGAATATCTCCCGCGCACTGCGAAACACATGCACCTCGGCACCGTTGTGCGATCGATTACATCAACGCAGGGCGCACACGAGCAAGGCAACTACTACATGCACACCAGCTACGAGCTGCGCGGGACGATTGCGCATCCCGGAATGGGCGCGTGGCTGTCGCATTTTCGCGGGCCCGGAAATCCGTCGCTTCCGTCTTACGTCTACGTTGGAAACGCAAGCCGACATCCGGGCGCGGGATTTTTTCCGCCGCATCACGCGCCGCTTTTCGTCAATAATCCGGCGAACGGACTGCGAGACATCGAGCGGCACAAAGGGCTTTCGGAAACGGAGCATCGCACGCGCATGGATCTCGCGACGACACTGGACGCGGACTTTGTAAAGACGTTCGGAAAACAACGGAACGTCAGCGCACACTCCGGCGCTTACGACGGCGCATACCGGATGATGGCGAGCGCGGACATCGCAGCATTCGACCTGACTCAGGAAAAGCAGGACTTGCGCGACTCATATGGAAGCGATGCGTTCGGTCAGGGCTGCCTGCTCGCCCGCCGGCTTGTGGAGCACGGAGTGCGATTTGTGGAGGTGAGCCTGCACGGCTGGGACACACACGCGAACAACTTCACGACGACGCCCGATTTGTGCGCAAAACTCGACGCGGGGCTCGCGGCGCTGCTCGGCGACTTGGATTCGCGCGGCATGCTGAAGGATACACTCGTGGTCGTCGCGACGGAGTTTGGACGCACGCCCATTATCAACGGTTCGCTCGGGCGCGACCATTATCCAAAAGCGTTTTCCGCCGCGCTGTTCGGCGGAGGCGTCCGCGGCGGACACGTCCTCGGCTCCACCGACAAGACCGGCGGAGAGGTCGTGGAGGGCGAAATCAAGATTCCCGACTTCAACGCGACCATCGCCCACGCGCTCGGTCTTCCCATCGAGCAAATCGTGATGTCACCGAACCTCCGGCCCTTCCGTGTAGCGGACAAAGGAAAGCCGGTCACCAGCATCTTCGCGTAAGCCGGCCATGCGATTTTTCTTCGTTCTCGCAATCTTCGTCACTGCTCACCTCCATGCAGACGTTTCCATCACGAAAGCTGCCGCGGAGATCGACGCCATCCTCGCGAAGCACTGGAAGGCGCAGGGCGTCGCGCCAAATGCTGCTGCGAGCGATGAGGTCTTTGTGCGGCGCGTGTATCTCGACCTTGCAGGCCGGATTCCAACGACACAGGAAGCACGCGCATTTCTCGAATCGAACGCAAAGGACAAACGGGCGTCTCTCATCACGGAGCTTCTGGGGCGGGAGAGCTACGTCTCGCACTTCTACAACTTCTGGGCTGATGTCCTGCGGTTCAAATCGAACTTCATCAACACAGCAAATGTCGTCCCGGCGGCTTACGCCAAATGGATCAAGGAAAGTCTCCGTGCGAACAAACCCTACGATCAGTTCACGCGCGAGTTGCTCTCGGCGAAAGGACTCGCGTGGGAGAACGGTGCCATTGGCTACTACCACCGCGATCCGGAGATGCCGCTCGACAATATGGCGCTCACGTCCCGCGTGTTCCTCGGCACACGGATTGAGTGCGCCCAGTGTCACGACCATCCGTTCGACAAGTGGAAGCAAACGGAGTTTTACCACCTCGCCGCATACACGTTTGGCAACAAGTCCGTGAATGAATCACCGTCCGGAATCCGGGAAGCTTTCAAACGACGCGAAGACGAAGTGCGCGAGCTGTTCCTGCAGGAAAAGAAGGCCACCACGGACGGCGGCAAAGATGCCGAGAAGCGCCGCGATGAGCGGATGGCGGCCATCGAGTTTCGTCCAACGCTCAACATCATTCGCCAGGGTGTCGGCCAGCTCTTCAGCCCCATCGGGCTCACGCGCGATTCAAACGCAAAGCTGAAGTTGCCGCATGATTTCGAAGAATCGGACGGCAAGCCGGGCGACGTGATAAAACCCGCAACGCTCTTCGGCCCCTCGGCGGAAGTTGAGCCCGGCGGTGATTCGGCCGAGGCATTCGCCAGGTGGGTTGCGTCACCTGAGAATCCGCGCTTCACGCGTGTCATCGTGAACCGGCTCTGGAAGAAAATGTTCGGTGCGCCGCTGACGGAGTTTTACGACGATCTCAAAGACGGCATGACGCCGATGGTGCCCGAACTGGAGCCTCATCTCGAGAACCTGATGGTCGCACTGCGCTACGACATGCGGGCGTTCCTCGACGTGTTGGCGAACACGCGGTCCTATCAATCCGTCGTCTCGCCGGAGGAGATCGAACCCGGAAAGCTGTATCATTTCACCGGTCCGCTGCTCCGTCGGATGACCGCCGAGCAGGCGTGGGATTCGCTTGTCGCGCTCGCGAGCCACGAGCCCGATGCACGGGATATGGCCCGCGAGGCGCGCGAACAGCGACGCATCGATGTCTCCCGGATGGTTTACGATGCCTATGCGAACTTTGGCGGCGAGAAACTCGTTTCGCTCGGTTACGCCCGGCTGCAAGCCGAGAAAGAACTGCAAAAGCGCGAAACCGTTGTGCGGGAGCAGGCGATCGCCGCCAAGCGTGCTGGCGAAAAGGAAAAGGAAACCGCTCTCAAGCACGAGCAGGGCGTGCTGACCCGAGAACGAAACGAGGCATACGTGCGGGAGTTCCTGACGCCGCTGATGGAGAATCTCACGAAGGTGAAAGGCGGCAGGATCACGGTCGATGAGAATTACAAAATGAACACCAACCCGGCAGTGCTCGCGACCGAGACGTGGAAACGCACCCACCTCACCGGCTACGGTCCCGAACCAAAGACCGCCGCGCAATTGAACGCGGAGGCAGCGGCGGAGAAGGCGCGCCTCACCGCGCTGGCCGCGAAGCTCGGGTTCGCGGAAAAGGACCGCGCCGCTTTTGTCGCATATTGCGAATCGGCGCGCAGCGAATGGATGAGGGCGAGCGAATTGGACAGCCCCGCACCGCGCGGTCACTTCCTGCGCACGATGGGCCAAAGCGACCGTGACTTCGTGGAGAACGCCAATCCGAACACCACAATTCCACAGGCGCTTGCGTTGATGAATGGCGATTTCATTTCGTCAAAAGGCGTGCTCTCACCCCACTCACCCTTGATGCACTCCGTGGCTGAAGCGGCAGACAAGGTGGACGCAATTTACCTCGCACTACTCTCGCGCAAGCCAACCGCGGAGGAGAGGGCAAAGTTGCCGACTGCAGGCGACAGCAGGACCGTCGAGTCTCTCATCTACGCGTTGCTGAACACAAAGCAGTTCATTTTTATCCAGTAATCCGCTTAGCCAGGCTCTCCGGAGCGGACTCAGGTAGCCGCGTCCTGCTCGATCAGCTTATCAATGTGCGCCCGCGATTTCTGGAGCGCTGCCGTGATCTCCTTCGCCGTCGGCAGAATGGGCACGCCGCGCGGCGTAGGATGCATAAATATCTCCGCCCAACCGCTGAATTCCACTTCGCGCAGTGCGCGCAGGATCGGCTTGTAATCGAGAGTTCCCAAGCCGGGCAGTTGCTGGAGCTCAATTTCTTTCTCAACCTTCTTCTGGCTGCCGACACCGTGTTCTTGAAGATAGATGAACGGCAGGTTTTTCGATCCGAGGTCGCGGATCAGGCCGGGCATATCGTCAACATTTGCAGACAGATGGTGCGGCGCAAATGCGACTCCAAGCGCGGGGTGCTTGTTGAATTCCGCCCATGCCCGAATCGAATCGGGCGAACTGAGAAGCGAGCTTGCGTGATTCTCGATTGCGAGCGTGATCCCGTGCTCCGCGGCGGCATCGGCGTGCGGCTTCATTTTTTCGAGAAAGGCTTTGATTGCATCGCGAGCCTCGGCACCCGCGAGGTTTTTTGGACCACCAGAACCGCAGACCATCAGGCTGCCGCCGAGCTTTTTGATTACGGGAAACTCCTTTTGCAGCCCGAATGGTCCGAGCGGATACTGCGTAAAACACACCGGCTTCACCGCGTGCCTTTTCAGCAACTCCGCGAACGCTTCCAACCCCATCGCCTCGACCTGCTCGCGCTGAGTCCCGTGCGGCTTGCACCACACATCCAGACCTGCGCAGCCCGCAGCGCTGACCTCGGGAAGAATGACGTCGAGCGTCATGTCGCCATAAAGCGCAGACGCGAGCAGGTAATTGAGTTTCAGTGGCGGCGCAGCAGCCCTTAGCGGAAGGAACCTCGCGATGGACATCGCAGTCGCAGTTTGAATGAAATGACGGCGCGTTTGCATGGCCCGGTTACATTCCGCAAGCGGCTTCCAGCATTTTAATCCATGGACCAACGAAGTGACCGCTGTCGTGGTAGGTCCGTCCGCTGACCATGTGCCGATCGATGACGCACGGCTCGTTGACGTAAATCCCGCCGCACACTTCCAGGTCGAACCGGCACTTTGCGACCGTGGCCATGCGCAGTCCTTTCACGATTCCTGCGCGTGCAGGAATCTCCACGCCGTGACACACGCTCGCCATCGGTTTTTTGTTTTCCCAGAACCACCGGGTGATGCGGAGAAGGTCCTCGTCCTCGCGGATATATTCCGGCGCGCGGCCACCGCTGAAGAAAATGCCGGCGTAGTCTTCGGGCCGGATGTCCTTGAACGCGATGTCCGCATCAATGCTGTAGCCTTCCCATTCTTTCGTGATCGTCCAGCCAGGCTTCACCTCGTGCAGAACCATCTGGTATTTGCGCTTCTCCGGCGCAGCCACGACGGGCTGAAAACCGGCCTCAATGAGACGGTAGAAGGGATAGAGCGTGTCCACGGTTTCCGTGGCATCTCCGACGATGACGAGGACTTTGGGTTTGTTCATGGATATGTGTTCTGGGAATCGCCATGAAATCAGCGGCAAACAAAGCCGCCACGCAAGCTGCATTCCGCGCGATGAAAACACCGGACAGATTGAAGTTCGTGTGCGAATACTTCGCCCGACTCACTTTCAGCTCCGTATGCAGTCACGCGCCATGCGCCTTCACACCGACAGTTTCCGCCTCCTTGCAGCGCGATTTCTTACATACTTGAGAATCGCCATCCTCTGGCTGCCGCTTTTTTTCGCCGCGGCATCTGCCCGCGGTGCGACAAGATACTGGGACGGCGGCAGCGCTGACATCGCGACGGACGGCGATGGGATCAGCGACGGCGGAGGCGGAACCTGGAACACCACACTCAAAAACTGGGATCAAGGCAGCGGTCTGCCCCACGTGGCGTGGGTGAATGGCAGCAACGTCGCCGAGATTAACGGTGGAACCCAAACGCTCACCCTCGGCACGAACATCACCCTCGGAGGAATCACTCAAAAGGCGGGCGGCAGCGTCGCCACCATCAGCGGCGGCAGCGGTCCATTTACACTCACCTTGAGCATCACGGGCGCGAATACGTTTCTGGCTGCGGCAAATTCCACCACCGGCAGAACGTTGACCGTGAATGCGGTAATCGCCGGGGCCGCCGGAAAAAATCTCGTCCTCGCCGGGCCGGAGACTTCGGGAACCGGCACCATCAATCTCGGAGGAGCAAACACGTTCAACGGCGCCACCACATTCAGCGCCGGAGCGACGGGCGGCGCGCGTGTCTATCTCAACAATCGGCTCGCCCTCCAAAACAGCACCGTGACGCTCAGCTCCGACGCCAATCTGATCTTCGATAACAGCGTTTCCGCGAATGCGTTCACATTCGGCGGCCTCGCTGCAAGCAGCGCGGGAACCGGCTTCAATCTCCCGCTCCAGAACGACGCCGGCACCCCCATCGCATTGACCGTGGGGAGCAACAATAGCAGCACCACTTACAAGGGCGTACTCAGCGGCGGTGGTTCGCTCATCAAGACCGGCAGTGGAACGCTGATCCTCACCGCTACGAATACATACACAGGCGGCACCACCGTGAATTCCGGCACGTTGCAAGTGGACGGAAGCACGACAAGCCCAACGACGGTGAACAGCGGCGCGACTCTCGCAGGCAGCGGAACGATCAACGCGGGCGTCACGATCGCTGCGGGCGGCTCGCTCGCGCCGGGTTCTGGGAATCTCACCGCTTCGAGCCTCACGTTCAGCGGCACCGGCACCATCGAAGTGGCCTCCCTTTCCGACCACACAAGCGTGGCGGCAATCCAGGTAACCGGCGCATTGGCTGCGAATGGCGGCGCAGGCGCGGTGACGGTAAACCTGCCGACTGCGCCGGGCTTCAACGGCACCTATCGTTTGATTCAATTCGGAACCGGCCCTGTAAATGCCAGCGGCTTCTCGCTCGGCACCACACCAACACTCGCGTGGAATCAGACCGGCACGTTGCAGGTGAATGGAAATTTTCTGAACTACGTGATCACCGCGGTCGGCGACACGACGCCCCCCACCCTCGCAACCACGATCCCCGCCAGCGATGCCGCGAATGCATCCGCCAGCGCCGATCTCGTCGCGACATTCAACGAGACGATCGTCGCGGGCAGCGGCAGCATTGAACTGCGCCGAAGCAGCGACGCCGCACTGGTCGAATCGTTCAATGTTGCCTCATCCACGCGGCTGACGTTCCGCGCGGCGCAATTGACGCTCAACCCCACCACCAACCTCGCTCAAAACCAGCAATACTACGTGCTCATCCCCGCGGGCGCGCTCAAGGATACCGCAGGCAACAACTACGCGGGAATCACCAGCGCAACCGGCTGGCGGTTTACCGTGCCCGCTCCGCCGGTGCTGTTCACGGATACCGGCAGTCCATCGAATCCACTGTGGAGCGCGATTCTGCCGACCCTGAATGTGGATTCCAATGACCCCGGACCGGTTTACGGCTCAGTGATTAATGTGAACAATGCGGCCGTCGAGACAGGGCTCTACGGCAACCGCCCGATTGTAGTTCCCTCGCAGCGGATTCACGTCGCCTGCAACACATCCTCGTCGAACTTTGCGAATTTCACCCGGTGGTTTCAGACAGATGGAAACACCCACGTGCTTCGTGTGTTTGTGGACGATGAGAATACCGCGACGCCGCGGACGGGCACTTCCTCGCACACCGAGGCCTTTATGGGCGGCGGCTGGAATTACACCGACAACATGACCTACGAATGGACCGCGCATTACACCATCGCCCGCCTCTGGCAAGGGTATGCTTGTTTCCAACTGAAGAATACCGATAATGACTGGGCGGTCGCTCTCAACATGGGAAGCGACGGCTCGCTGACGGTGAATAATCGAACGGGCACCGACGTGGTTGTCACCAATCCGGATGGCAGCACGAAGAACTTCGATGGCCGGGGTTTCGACGTCCGGGTGCTTGATGACGGCCTGAATTACAAACTGTGGATCGACGGCGTTTTGTACGCGTCCAGCAGCTACTCCCGCCCCACCGGAACGACAACTTTTCGCTGGGGCATGTATTTCGGGGCGGGCAACCTCAACGCTCCCGCCGATTACAACCTCATTCTGGTCAGCGGCGCACAGATCAAGTCATGGCCGGGAGATTTGAACACCGCCACCACCGGCGCCACAAAAGCGAACAACACCACGAATCTGGACAACACGGGAAGCTGGGTCGGCAACTCGGAGCCCGGCATCTACAAGCAAGCCGTTTGGAATTCCACGGTCACCGCTGCGAACACCGCCACACTCGCCGCCGATCAAAGTTGGGCGGGCATCAAAATTGTGAATCCCGGCGGCCTCGTGACCATCAATGGCAGCGCGACTCTGAGCCTCGACGACGCCGGTCTGGACATGACCGCCGCTACGCAAAATCTGGATGTGAACTGTCCGGTGCAACTCGCTGTTCCCGGCACCTGGAATGTCGCGTCCGGACGCACGGCGACCTTCGACGGCGTCATCAGTGGATTTCCCGGGCTCACGCTCGGCGGTGGCGGGACCGTTCGATTAAACGCTGCGAACACCTACAGCGGCGATACGACCGTCACCGCCGGGACGCTGGTGGCGAACAACGACTCGGCACTCGGCACCGGCCGACTTCTGTTAAACGGCGGCGGCCTTTCCAACACCGCGAGCTGCACGCTCGGCAACGAGGTGAACCTTGGTGCGAATGCGGCCATCAATGTCAGCGCGTCGCAAACGCTGACCTTGAGTGGCCCGGTGGACGGCACGGGCTCGCTGACCAAGACCGGCGCGGGCACGCTCACATTATCCGGCGAGAAATCCTACACCGGCGGCACTACAGTCAGCGGCGGGACCCTCGAAATCGACAACACGCTCTCCCTGCTCTCCAGCAACAGCGTGACGCTGGCCGGAGGCACTTTGCTTCAGCCAAACCGGGACGGCGTCGTCATCAGCGCGCCGATCACAGTGGGAAACAGCGGAACCACGGCCACGATCAGCGCGCCAACCAACGCTCCGGGCGCCGGAATCACTTCCACGCTCACTCTCAGAAGCGTGCTCGCCGGAGCCGGAAATGTCACCTTTTCCAGCAGCGTGGAACTCAACGCTCTGTCCACCGTCTATCTCGGCGCGCAAAACACTTACGCCGGCAGCACCTTGATAAACACAACCGCGTCCACAGATGGCACGACGACCGCCGGGGAGCAGCAGATCATTGTAAGGCTCGGCACCCACGACGCACTGCCGGTGACCACCGTGTTGACCATCGACGGCGGAAACGGCAGCGGCAGCGGACGCTTCGCGGAACTCAATCTGAATGGATTCAACCAACAGCTCGCGGGGCTGACGAACGTCGTGCGAACCGGAGCCAAAGCCGCATTGAGAATCCAACGCGTCGTCAACAGCAACGTCTCCGCACCAGCAACGCTGACGATCCACAACAGCGGAAACTTCACATTCTCTGGAGTTCTCGGAGGCGCTGCGAGTGGCTCCGTATCGGCGACTGCGATGCCGGGGTCGACGACTGGAAACAATTTCGGTCTCACCAAGAACGGCGCGGGCACCTTCACCCTCAGCGGAGCAAACACCTACTCCGGTGACACGACCATCAACGGCGGCACCCTCGCCCTCGGCGCCAGCAACGTGATCTCCAGCAACTCCGACATCATCATCGGCAACGCCACGCTCAACGCCGCGACCTTCACCGACAATCTGGGAACCCTCGACGTCGCGGGAACTGCGACAATCAACCTAGGCACGGGCGCGGCCATCGCATTCGCGAACAGCAGCGCGATCGATTGGACGGGCGGCACGCTCAACGTCACAGGCACTTTCGTTTCCGGCACATCGCTGCGATTCGGCACCACCAGCAGCGGCCTCACACCCGCGCAACTCGCGCTCATCTCGGTGCCGGGATTCCACTCATTCGCGCTGAACACAAGCGGCTACCTTACCGCCAGCCCGGTCGTTGCTTTCTCCACCTGGGTCAACGGCACGTTCGCCGGCGGCGCCAGCATTCCCGCCGACAAACGTGGACCGAATGACGATCCCGACAACGACGGCATCCGCAACCTCGTGGAATACGCACTCGCAGGACAGGACCCCACGCTCCCGAACGCAAATGCCGGCATCCTCTCCGGCAACACGCTTAGTTTCACAAAACGCGCCGGCACGACCGGACTCACCTACGCCATCCAGGACTCCACCGATCTCGGCGCGACCGACCCGTGGGCGGAGGTCTCCGGCGCTTCGTACGTGAACAACGCGACCACAATCTCCTACACATTCCCCGTTGGCGCAGTGCCGCGAAATTTCCTGCGCCTCCGCGTGCAGTCGAACTGAGTGCCTTGGAGCCGAAGCGAGGTTCGCTTTGTCGCATTCCATCAAAGCTGCTATTCGCATTCCCCATGCGTTCACTACTTTTCCTGCTTACAGTTTTTGTTGCTGCCTGCGCGCCATGCGCTTTCGGAGACGGACCGTCTCCATCGCGACGGGAGATGCTTGCCGGTGAACCCGCCGCCGCTGAAATCGACCGCGCCCGCGCCGCACTCGAGAGCTGGGAAAATGAAGCGCCGCAGAAAAGCAACCGCGCTCTCCGCATCTGCTATTGGACACCCGTCGATCGCGAGCCGCAGCCCGAACGCCGCGCACGGCTCACGCGGGTGATGAAGCACATTCAGGAATTCTACCGCCGCGAGCTTGCGTCGTGGGGATTTCCCGGACGCACACTCCACATCGAACTCGCCGAGGACGGGCTTCTTCGCCTGCATGACGTAAAGGGCTCGCTGAAATCCGACGAGTGCAGCGAGACCGATATGCAGGACGGCGATGCCATCCGCCGCGATTGTGCGCGCGTCCTTCGCTCTGAAGGCATCGAAGCCGAGCGCGAAACCGTCGTCATCTTCTGCAATCTCGCCGACTGGGATCCGGAGAAACGCACAATGGGCCACCACAGTCCTTATTATGCTTCGGGCGACAGCCGCCGCGGCACCGCTTGGCAGGTGGATTCGCCGCTGCTCGATTCCGCGCTGCTGGGCGTCAAGGATCAGCACATCAACGATCGCCAGTACGGCCGCATCTCGCTCGGAAAGTACAACAGCATCTTCGTGGGCGGCGTGTGTCACGAACTCGGCCACGCGCTGGGGCTGCCCCATTGCAAGGAATCCGCGGCGGAGCGCGCCATTCGGGGCACGGCGCTGATGGGCAGCGGCAATCGCACCTACGGCGACGACCTGCGGGGCGAAGGCCGCGGCTCATTTCTCGAACTTCCCCACGCTCTGAAGCTCGCCGCGCATCCGCTCTTCTCCGGTTCGATCAAGCAGATGGGGGACAAGGCGACCGCGGAGTTTTCCGGCTGGGAACTCACGCCGGATTCCAGCGGTCTCCGCGTTCGCGGTCGCGTGAAGGCGAACCTGCCCGTCTTCGCCGTCATCGCCTACGCCGACCCCGATGGCGGCAACGACTACGACGCCGAAAATGCCGCCGCCATTCCCGCCGACGATGGTTCGTTCACGCTGCACCTTCCGCGTCCCGAGAAACGCGACCGCTTTGCCAGCCTGCGGTTCGTCGTCGTGTGCGTCAACGGTGCGGCCACCGCCGGAAATTGGGCCGCAAACGCGCTGAGCCTGCGCTGCCGGATTGGCGCGGATTCCGCATACGACATCGCGCCGGCGCTTGAGCGTTTGCAGTTGCGTGAAAACACCGCGGCATTCGTGCAAGGCACCCTCGCCGAGGCGCAGCTCGCCAGACTCTCGCCGCGTGTGCAGTCGGCGCTCCACCGCTTGAAAAAGCCCGACTCCGCCAACGGCAAGCCCGCCCCTTCCGAAGTCGCCGGCGATGTCGCGGAAATCGCGCTCTCCGACACCTCACCGCGCACGGCGCAGACCGGCTGGGGTGGCGTTCATTTTGATCGCAACGCCGAGGGCCAGCCGCTCGAAGGCCCAAATGGCGTGTTCACCCACGGCCTTTACGCCCACGCCGATTCGCTCCACGAATATCAGCTCGATGGAAAGTGGGAGAAGTTCGCCGGCACCGCATGCGTCCTCGACGGCGGCAGCGGCACGGTGGACGCACTCATCGAATCCGACGGCCGCACGCTCTGGGGTCCAAAGACCATCAAGCCCGGCGAGCAGGCGGCGTTTGAAATTGAGGTCAAAGGCGCAAAGCTCCTCACGCTGAAGTTCATCGGAAAAGGCGGAAATCGCAGCGCATGGAGCGCATGGGGCGAGCCCCGTCTGATCCGCGCCAGCGGAGCGAAGAATCCGTAACGGCTTCCGCTCACTGTCTGGATCGAACGGGCCGGCAGTGGAACGTGCCAGCCTCGCATTTCCCACGTTCCCCTGCCCCGCCGCAGGCGTTTGCGAACGAACATTGCGCGAAAACGGAAGTTCGCCTTGCCGAAGGGCGCGGTTTGCCAAAAGGTGCGCGCCTTTCATTTTATGACCGAGCCAGCCATCACCAAGGAAGTCATCGCAAAACACGGAATCACCGACGAAGAATACGCGCGTATTCAGGACATCCTCGGGCGCGACCCGAACTTCACGGAGCTGGGCATTTTCAGCGTCATGTGGAGCGAGCACTGCTCGTATAAAAACACGAAGCTCGAGCTGAAGAAGTTCCCCACCACCGGTCCGCTCGTGCTCGTAAAGGCCGGCGAGGAAACTGCCGGCGTGCTCGACATCGGCGACGGCTGGGCGGTCGCGTTCAAGATGGAATCGCACAACCACCCGAGCGCGGTGGAGCCGTTCCAGGGCGCGGCGACGGGCGTCGGTGGAATCATCCGCGATATTTTCACCATGGGCGCGCGGCCCGTGTTCTCGCTGAACTCGCTGCGCTTCGGTCCGATTCACGGCGACACGGCGCAGCACAAGTGGAACCGCTCGCGCTTTGCGGGCGTGGTCTCGGGCATCGCGCACTACGGAAACTGCATCGGCGTGCCGACCATCGGAGGCGAGGTGTTTTTCGACGAGAGCTACAACGGGAATCCGCTGGTAAATGTGTTCTGCCTCGGGGTGCTGCGGCACGAGCAAATCGCGCGCGGCGCGGCGAAGGGCGTGGGCAATCCGGTCTTCTACGTCGGCGCGGAAACGGGGCGCGACGGACTGGCGGGCGCGGCGTTTGCGTCGCAAGACCTCACGGAGGAGTCGCAGAAAAATCGTCCCGCTGTGCAGGTGGGCGATCCGTTCCGCGAAAAGCTTCTGCTGGAGGCCTGTCTCGAATTGCTCGCCACGGACGCCGTCGCGGGAATCCAGGATATGGGCGCAGCGGGGCTGACTTGCTCGACTTGCGAAACCGCTTCGCGCGGCGGGACGGGCGTGGAGATCGAGCTCACGAAAGTGCCGCGCCGCGAGGAGGGCATGACGCCTTACGAGACGATGCTCTCCGAGTCGCAGGAGCGCATGCTCATCATCGTCAAAAAAGGCCACGAACAGACGGTCGTGGACATTTTTGAAAAGTGGGACCTGCCGTATGCGGAAGTCGGCAGCGTGAAGGACGACGGCATGATGCGCGTGACCGAGAACGGCAAAACCGTGGTGGAAATCCCCGCGGCGAAACTCGCCGACGACGCCCCCGTTTACGCCCGCGAGTGGAAGGCGAAGCCCGCGCCCGCACCGATCGATTTCTCCACTCTCGCACCCGTGGACGACGCCGAGGCGCTCAACCGCCTGCTCGCCCATCCCACCATCGCCAGCAAGCACTGGGTCTGGCGTCAATACGACCACATGGTCCGCGTCGGCTGCGCCGTGCTGCCGGGCAGCGATGCGGCGGTTTTCATCATCCGCGAGGCGAATAAAATCGTCGCCGCCACCAGCGACTGCAACTCGCTCTACTGCCTGCAGGATCCGCGCGAAGGCGCACGCATCGCCATCGCCGAAGCCGCGCGCAACCTCGCCTGCTCCGGCGCCCGCCCGCTCGCAGTCACCGACAACCTCAACTTCGGAAACCCGCACAACCCCGAGCTCTTCTGGCAGCTCCGCGAATGCGTGGAAGGCCTCGCCGAAGGCTGCCGCGAGTTCAACACACCCGTCACCGGCGGCAACGTCTCCCTTTACAACCAAAGCCCCGCCGGCGCCATCGACCCCACGCCCACCGTCGGCATGGTCGGCATCATCGACGACGCCGCGCACATCACCACGCAGGCCTTCAAGGCAGAGGGCGACGTCATCATCCTCGTCGGACCCGTCATCGATCCCGCTGCCGGACAACTCGGCCTCGGCGCATCGCACTACATGAAAGTCATCGCCGGGAAAAAAGCCGGCCTCACCCCGCGCCTCAACTTCGCTCTCGAGAAACAGGTGCAATCCACCGTCCTCGGCCTCATCCGCGACGGCCTCGTGAAAAGCGCACACGACACCAGCGAAGGCGGCCTCGC
>SXWH01000072.1 GCA_005791535.1 Verrucomicrobiaceae bacterium
CAGTGCCGGCTTCAGCATGTTGCCCGCATCCATCGAGCCCGAGGCCTTTCCAGCGCCGACGATCGTGTGCAGCTCGTCGATGAAAAGAATGATCTCGCCGTTGCTGTCGGTGACTTCCTTGAGGAATGCCTTCAGCCGGTCCTCGAACTCGCCGCGGAACTTCGCACCGGCGACCATTGCGGAAACATCCATCGCGATGACCCGCTTGTTCTTCAGCGACTCGGGCACATCGCCCGCCACGATGCGGCGCGCGAGTCCTTCCACGATTGCCGTCTTTCCCACGCCCGGCTCGCCGATGAGCACCGGGTTGTTTTTCGTGCGGCGCGAAAGCACCTGCATCGTGCGTCGGATTTCATCATCGCGCCCAATCACCGGATCGATTTTCCCTTTCCGCGCGAGCTCCGTGAGGTCGCGGCCGTACTTCTCCAGCGTCTGGTATTTCCCCTCGGGATTTTGATCCGTCACACGCTGCGAACCGCGCACCTGCTGGAGCGCCTGCATCAGCTTTGCGTGCGTCGCGCCGGCTTCCTTCAGCATCTTGCCGGAGGCGACCCCGCTGTCCGCGAGCGCGAGGAGATAATGCTCCACACTCACAAACTCGTCCTTCAGCGCACCCATCTGCTTTTCCGCCTGACGCAAAATCGCCATCGCCTCCGCAGCGAGGTTCGTCTGCGCCGTGAGACCGTGAACCTGCGCGCGATTGCTGATTGCCGCGTTCAGCTTTTCGCGAAGCGGCGCAACCGACACCCCGATCTTCTGCAACAGCGGCACCGCGATGCCCTCCGGCTGCTCCAGCACCGCGAGCAGGATGTGCTCGTTGTCGAATTCCGAGTGATTCCGGTCCTGCGCCATCGACTGCGCGGACTGGACCGCCTCTGCCATCTTTTGGGTGAATTTGTTCGCGTTCATGTGTGTTGAGAAATTGTGTCCCGCCCCAGTGCAGAATGCGAGCCGCCGCTTGGTCAGAGAGCATCACCTTTTGCCTGCGCCACAGTGTCACGACCCGCCGCCACCCTGCCCGCCGCGCCGTGGCGGGATGGCGCAGTTCACCGGACCGCCCCCGCAGAATCACCATCGGCTCCTTCCAGTCCGGCGAAGCCATCACCGTATTCGCCGAGCACGGCGAAACAGCCCCCGCCACCATCCCGAGCAGGACGAAGAAGAACCGGACCGACACCCATCCCGTCACTGCCTGAACCGGGGCAAAAAGCCCGTCCTCTCTGACGGAAGTCCGAAGTACCGGCTCCCGAGCGCAAAGTACCGGGTCCAGAACCCGCTGTACCGCCTCCCCAGCCCGAAGTACCCGTTCCAAAACCCGAAGTACCGCCCCCGAAACTCAAAGTACCGCCCCGCCAGCGCAAAGTACCGGGTCCCCCGGCCGAAGTACCGCCTCCCAAAGTCAAAGTACCGGCCCCGCAGCCCGAAGTACCGCCCCTAAAACGCAAAGTACCCGGTACTTCACGCGCCAGACCCGGTACTTCGCCCTCCGGAGCGGGTACTTTTGGCACCGCACAAGGTGGAGCGGGCGGCGGGAGCGGAAATTCCGATACTGGAGGCGGTACGCCTCGTGCGTCCCTCGTTCAAATCTGCACCAGCGACGGCAAACCGCGCGCCGCGATCCATCACTTCCAAATTGCGCTAGGCAGCTCGCGCATGGCCCCCGGCAAAATCCGTACTTTCGCCAATCAAACGACCTCCGGGAGCGGTGGAGCCATCTCCGCCCCCGGTCACGCGGGTGTTTGGCACGGTCAATCCGGAAGCCACTTCTGAGCACCAAAGGCGCGACATATTGTAGCCGAGGGTAAAGCCTTCGGGTGATGCTTGTGGCTATCGAAGGATGACGAGTCACGGACGACATGCCCTGTGTTATGCGGTTTTTGGTTTCGCCACATCACACCCACGCGCCATCCCCCCCTTGATGAATGACGACCAAGCACCGATGCCCGCGCTCACAGCAAATTCACCATTCCGCCCCTTGAAAAAATCGGGTCCGGGCGGAGGTTGATGCCAGACTTTTCAACAAGGTCGCTGCTGCGGACTCCGTAGGGACACCTGCCCGGCAGCGGTGCCCTTTTTCAAACTTCGCGGCAGGCGTTCCGACTCATGTTATGTTGGAATCATTTGACTTCGAACTGGGCCGCACGGCGTCGTTCCTTGCGGCGATGAACCAAATCGCGACGTTTCGGCCGGATGGACGGACGCCGGGGAATGTCACACTCATTTACAGCACGGCGGATGGCGTGCGAACGGCGTACGTCGGCGCTGGAGTGGCGGTCACTCAGACGAGCGGCGCGGTGGATGAAGCGTGGAGGCAGGTCCACCTCGCGAGTGTGAGTGTCACCGCGGCGTTGCGCAGCCTGTATCGAAAGGACCCGGCGAGTTTGCGCATGATCGATTCGCTCCCGACGCAGGACCAGTCGCGCGACGAGATTAAAAAGCGCGCCGACCTGCTCGCGGCGACGTGGGCGAAACTGCCGCTGCCTCCCCCGCCCTACCCGGTGCCCGGCGGGCCGGGACCGCACTACGTGGAGCCGTATGCCGGGATGACGATGCTCGTATTTCTCGGGCTGGTGGGCTCCGCGAAATCGCTGGAAAGCGCGGTGCCGACTGTGGGTACGGAATACGAGAAACAGGAGGGGCTTTTGCACGAGCAGGAGTCGGTGTTGCGGGATTTCAATGTCGCCGCGCGTGCGCAGGGAATGGCGCAGTTTACGGATGGCTGGGAGCGCGAGGTGATCGAGGCCATCCCGACGGAGCCGCCCGCGCTGCCGCCCGCGAAAGGCGAAATCACGGACGTGGAGGCGCCGGGAGGTCCGCTCATCCAGGTGCGGGTGACTTCGGCGAGGGCGAGCAAGTTCCGGCTGGAGGGAAAAGGTCCCGGCTCCGCGGTGTTTGTGGTGCTCGTGGAATCGTGGCCGACGGTGCGCATCCCTTGCACGCTGCCCGCCGTAGGCGCATGGACGCTGCGCGTGCGCGGAGAAAACGCGAAGGGCGAAGGCGAATGGAGCGATGAATTTGAAGTGACGGTGCCTGCGTAGGCGGGCCGCCACGGGAAAGCGGCTCTGAAGCAGAGGGCGCGTGCGCTTTGGCGTGCGCGCCTTCCTTTGTACTCGCGGCCCTGCCCTGCGAACGCTTATTGAGGGCGGCCAATGCTCCAACAATTCATCCACTGGCTCGAATCCCTGCAAACGAGCCTCATCGCGCTCGGCTGGGCCGGGCTGTTTGCGTTTGCCGCCATCTTTGCGGCGACGCAGCTCGTGGCGTTCATCCCGGGATCGCCGATTGCGATGGCGGCGGGATTCTTCTTCGGCTTTCAGCGCGGATGGGTGGCGCTCACGATTGGCTGCGGGCTCAGTGCGGCGATCAATTTCCTCATCTCCCGCCACCTCGCGCGCGAAGCGGTGAACCGCAAACTCGCGACGCATCCGAAGTTTCTGCTCATCGACAACGCCATCGGCCGCGGCGGATGGAAAATCATCGCGCTGCTCCGCTTCGTGCCGATTCCATTCGGCATCGCGAACTATGCGTACGGCATCACGCCCGTGACCTTCCGCGCGTATTTCTGCGCGACGATGCTGGCGATCATCCCGGCGAACACGCTGTTTGTGTCGATGGGCTCCACGTTTCAAGGCAGCCTGTCCACGCTCTTCAGCAAGGACCGCCCGCACAGCCCGATGGAGTTCATCCTGCCGGTCGTGGGGCTCGTCGCGGCGTTTCTGGCGTTCCGGTATATCTCCAAACTCGCACACGCCGCAGTGACCGCGGGACCTTCGCCGAAGGCGGAGTAGCAAGGCGGCAGTCGTGACTTGATACCGGAGCCGGAACCGTAAAGTGTCCGGCATGCCACGGCTCATCGCCCTTTTCGGTCTCGTCGTTTTCATCTCGCTCGCATGGGCCATGTCCAACAACCGCCGCCGCTTCCCATGGCGCCCCGTGCTCGGCGGACTGGCGCTGCAATTCATCTGCGCGCTGTTTGTCTTCAAGACGCCCATCGGACTCGCAGTCTTCGACGGTGCCCGGGCCGCCGTGAGCCGGCTCAATGAGTGTTCCGACGAGGGCGTGAAGCTCGTCTTCGGCCCACTCGCCAAGGCGGGCGTGCTGGAGTCGGCGTTCGGGAAGGAGAACGCGTTCATTTTCGCCGTGAACATTTCCGCGACGATCATCTTCATCGCAGCGCTTTCGGCGCTTCTTTACCACTGGGGAATCCTCCAGCGCGTCGTGCATGTGATGGCGCTGGTGATGCGGCGGATCATGGGCACGAGCGGCAGCGAAAGCCTCGGAGCGGCGAGCAACATCTTCCTCGGCCAGACGGAAGCCGCGCTGATCGTGAAGCCCTACATCGCAGGAATGACGCGCAGCGAGATCATGGCGCTGATGACGGCCGGCATGGCGACCATCGCGACGGGCGTGATGGTCGTGTACGGCGGCAAGGACATCGGCATGGACGCCGGGCACATCCTCACGGCTTCCGTGCTGAGCGCACCCGCAGCGCTGATGGTGGCAAAAATCATGTTCCCCGAGACCGAGCACAGCGACACGGCTGCGGATGCGAAAATCACCACGGAAAAGACGGATCAAAACAGCATCGATGCGCTCTGCCGCGGCACCAGCGAAGGCGTGACGATGGCCATCAACGTGATGGCGATGCTCATCGCGTTCACGGCGGCCGTGGCGCTGATCAATATGTGCATCCACGGCACACACTGGCTGATTGCGGGACGTCCGGAGAACTTCCAGGGGACGACTTTGCAAACCATCCTCGGCTGGGCAAATGCTCCGTTCGCGTGGCTGATGGGCGTGCCGTGGAGCGACTGCAAAATCATCGGGCAGGCGCTCGGTGAGCGCGTGGTGCTCAATGAATTCGTGGGCTACCTGTCGCTGTCGAAGGAAAAGTCGAACGTCGATCCGCGGTCGCTCGTCATCGCGACGTACGCGCTGTGCGGCTTCGCGAACTTCGCGAGCATCGGAATCCAAATCGGCGGCATCAGCGCCCTCGCACCCGGCCGCCGCGGCGACCTCGCGAAGCTCGGCCTGCGCGCGATGATCGCCGGACTCCTCGCCTGCTACATCACGGCGACGGTGGTCGGCATCGTCGGTTAGCGAGCGCGGGCCCCGCCAACCGCTGCAAAAGAGGCGCTACTTCAGCGTCTCGAGATATTTGATGCTCTGCGGAATCTGCGTTGCTGCCGCCGGATGCTCGTCCTCGATGAAGTAATGCTTCACTCCCGCCGCTGCCGCCGCCTTCAAAATCGCTGACCAGTCCATACGGCCGGTTCCGACTACGACGCCTTCCTCATGCGGTGCCTTGCCGGTGAAAATGCCGACGCGCGCGGTTTTTGCCATGTCCTTGATGTGCAGAAGCTGCCAGCGCTTCGGATACTTGTTCAGATACTTCACGGGATCCGCGCCGGGATGCACGACCCAGAAGACATCCATCTCAAACGCCACGAACTCCGGTTTCGTCTTCTCCATGAGAACGTCCATGAACGTTTTCTCGCTGCCCTCGGCGATGGGTTTGAACTCGTAGCCGTGGCAGTGATACATGAACTTCAACCCGTCCTTAGCGAGCGCCTCGCCCCACTTGTTAAAGTCCGCCGCCGCCTTCTCCGCGTCCTCCATGCTGAACTCGGCGACCGTGTGCGGAATCCATGCACAACCGACGTACTCGAGCCCAAGCGCCTTTGCAGAAGCGACGATCACGGCTGGCTCCTTGGTAAACGAATCGTATCCGAAATGCCCGCTCACTGCCTTGATTCCACGTTCGTCGAGCATCTTGCGGAGATCCGCGGCGGCCGGTGTCGGTGTATTGTAGGTCTCGACGACCTTCACGCCAAACGACTTCACCTTATCGAGCGCCGCAGCGGGGTCGGTCTTGAAAATATCGCGCAGGCTGTAGAGTTGCAGACCGGTTTCGCCGGCGAAGTCTCCGGCGAGCACTGTAGAAGCGAGGGTGAGCAGAGAGAGAAGGATGCGTTTCATCGCTGAGACGAATTCCCTAGCCCCATGGAAAGGGCAAGCGCATTCCCGCGCTATTGCTTCAACTGATACAGCCCCCAAGACAGGAGCCGGTGGGAATCAGTCCACAACAAGTCCCGCTTCCGCACCCCGAGCATTACGCAAATCACGTGACGCCCGCCATCCGTCGCACTCGAGATCAAGCAGTGACCCGCGGCCTCCGTGTAGCCCGTCTTCATCCCGTTGCAGAGGCCGAAGTATTTCATCAGCTTGTTCGAATTATCGAAGACCGTGACCTTGCCCGCCGCGGACGTGAAGGTCATCTGGCGGGTCGCCATAATCCCGCGCAGAACGCGGTTCCGGTACGCATGAAGCGCCAGACGCGCCATGTCGTGTCCGGTGCTGAACTGGCCGGGCTCGGTGAGGCCATTCGGGTTTACGAAATTGGAATTCCTCATGCCGAGTTCGCGGGCCTTGGCGTTCATTTTCCGGGCGAATGCCGGGATGCTGCCCGCGTTGTCACGGGCCAGACAGCGGGCCACGTCATTCATGCTCTTTACCAGAAGAACACGGAGAAGATCGTAGCGGCGGTAACGTTCGCCACCTTTGAGGCCCAGCTTCGTCGGCTCGCAGCGGCCATCCTCGGCTTCCGCAGTCACGGTTGAATAAAGGTCGCCGTCCTCAGCCACAATCAGCGCTGTCAGGAGCTTCTGGGTGCTCGCCACCGCGCGCGCCTCGTAGCCATTCCGCTCGTAAAGCACACGGCCAGTTTCGGCATCACACACCACCACGACGTCGGCGGAGCTCCCGGGAAATACGCTCGGGTCCGTTTCCTCGAACGGGCGGAAGACTCCCGGCGTTTCCGGCTTCGCGGCGGAACTCGGGCGGGTCGATGGCGCATTCGCCGGAGACGCCGGCTTTTTCACGACGGCAGTCTTGGGGGCGGGCGTCGGTTTCTTGGATGTGGTCGATGGCTTCGTTGCCGCGTGGAGCGGCCCAAACGAAAGTGACAGCAGAAAAAAGCAAGCGGCGATGAATCTCATGAACCTCGCCGAGTGGTAAAAGCTCCGTCGCATTCAATCAAGCAGTGTCGCGTGAAGAATTCTACGCCGCCTTGACGACACGGGACAGATTGCTAGCGTCCGCCCCTCTCAAACGTTTTCCTTTCTACATCCATGAGCGACACCGCAACGAGCCCTCAGGGCGCACCGAAGCAATCCACCATCGACGAAACAGTCATCCGCATCGCCGGTGATTCGCAGGACGGCATCCAGGCCATCGGCGGTTTCCTCGCCCGACTCGCAGGCCGCAGCGAGCAGGAAGTGATGACCTTCATGACCATTCCCGCGACGATTTCGGGCGGTCCATCAATTTTTCAGGTTCGCATCGGCAGCGGTGAAGTTCTCAGCTCCGGCGACGAAGCAGACGTGCTCCTCTGCTTCTACGACCACAGCTACGCGAACCACATCGGCTCTCTGAAAAAAGGCGGCATCGTTTTGTATGACAGCGATCACGTGAAACCGGTCGAGGACAAGCTCACGACCTATCACCACGTGGGCGTTCCGATTTCCTCACTCACCGTGGAAGCCATCGGCGGCACGGGAAGCGGACGCGGCAAGAACGTCTATTCGCTCGGACTGATTGCGAAGATGTTCGATTTGAACACGGAGAAACTCGAGAAGCTCATCCGCGAACGGTTCGCCGGAAAAGACCCGTCCGTGGCTGACAATGCAGTGACCTGCTTCCGCGCCGGCTACGGCCACGAGATTCAGGGGCTCGTTGAGCAGTTCAAGATCAAGCCCGGCCAGAACGTCGGCGAGACGCAGGTCGTGATGAGCGGAAACGAAGCGCTCGCTTGGGGCATCATCGCTTCCGGCGTTCGCTTCGGCGCGGGCTATCCGATCACGCCGTGGAGCGACATCATGGAACTCCTGCGACGCGAGTTTCCAAAATACGGCGGCACCTTTGTCCAGACCGAGGACGAGATTGCGGCGATCTCCATGGCCATCGGCGCGAGCTATGGCGGACGCGTCGCAGTCACCGGCTCCAGCGGTCCCGGTATTTCGCTGAAGACCGAAGCTCTTGGCTGGGCGAGCATGGCGGAAATGCCGGTGGTGATTATCGACGTGCAGCGCGGCGGACCGTCCACCGGAATGCCTACCAACGTGGAGCAATCGGACCTCAACATCGCGTGCTTCGGCGGCCATGGCGACTCGCCGCGCGTGGTGCTTGCGCCGGCTTCCGTGGAAGACTGTTTCTATACGGCGATCGAGGCCGTGAACATCGCCCGCAAGTATTCGACGCCCGTCATTCTGCTCACCGACCAGGGCATCGCAACCCGCATTGAGGCCTTCGCCGAGCCGAAGCTGAAGGAAGTCTGCCAGGACATCTCGCCCGATTTCACGCCGGTCGCCGACCACAAACCATACGACCTTTCCGCACCGGATGGCATCACCCGCCACGTCGCTCCAGGCACCTACATCGCGAGCGGAAAATACCCGATCGCAACCGGTCTCGAGCACGATGAACTCGGACACCCGACCGGCTCGCCAAAACTGCACATGGCAATGCAGGCGAAGCGTCGCAACAAATACAAGAAGCTCGCCGCAGAGTTGCCCGTTCCGAAGGTGTATGGAGCCCCGGAAGGAAACGTCCTGCTTGTCGGCTGGGGCAGCGCCCGCGGACCTTTGCAGGAAGCCGTCAAAGCGGCGCGCGCAAACGGCGAGGCGGTCAGCAGCCTGCACATCAAATACATTCACCCACTGCCGAACGGGCTTGAGAAGATCTTCGAGGCTTTCAATCACGTTTTCGTTGTCGAGCTGAACGACGAAGGATTCTACGGAAACGGACAGTTCGCGCAGATTCTCCGTGCGCGCTACGCGGACCCGAAGATTCGCAGCATTACGAAGACCGATGGTCTCACGTGGAAAATCCGCGAGATCCTCGATCGAGCGCACGCACTTACAAAGTAGTCGCAAAAAAGGGCTGCCACTGATTCGCGCATTACGCCAGAGTCGGCGGCATGCGTAGCATTCTTGCCCTGCTCGGTTCCGTCGCGATTGCGGCGGCACAGTCCTCTGTTCCTGCGAATCTCACGGTCGAGGGAATCCCGCCGATTTCCCCGGAATTGCGCCGTAGCGCCGCACGCTACATGGAGTTTCGTAAAGCGGAGTTTCTCGGCTGGCATCCGACGGAACTCCGCATGCTGATCAGCACCCGGTTCGGCGAGACTACGCAGCTTCACAGCGTCGCCTCCGCAGGCGGCGCGAGGAAACAAATCACCTTCGCCGCAGAACCCACGTCGTCCGGCTCGTGGCAGCCGAAAGAGGGACGCTGCATCGTGTTTTCACGCGATACCGGCGGAGGTGAGTTTTACCAACTCTACCGCCTCGATTCCGATGGAACGGAAACACTGCTGAGCGATGGAAAATCCCGCAACTCCAGCGCGGCGTGGTCAAACGACGGCGGCCGCATCGCGTATACTTCGACGCGTCGCACCGGAAAGGACAACGACATCTACGTTCAGGATCCGTTTGCTCCGGAAAGCGCCAGACTTCTCCTGCAAGTTTCCGGCGGCGGGTGGTCCGTACTCGATTGGTCCCACGACGGGAACAAACTCGCAGTCGGCGAATACATCAGCGCAAACGAGAGCCGGCTTCACATTCTCGACGTTGCGACCGCAAAACTGACACGACTCACACCCGAGGAAGGCAAGGTCGCGTGGAGCGGAGCGCAGTTTTCTCCCGACGGACGCCACATTTACACGACGACGGACCGGCAGAGCGAATTTCACCGACTCGTGCGCATCACAGTGCCATCCGGTGAAATCGAGCAAATCATCCCGGGCGAATCGCAACACGATGTGGAGAGTTTTGAGTTGAGCCCGGACGGGAAAATTCTCGCCTACGTGCTGAATGCAGACGGCGCGAGTCAGCTTCGATTCCTCGAATTGGCGACCGCCAAAACCACTTCACCAAAGCTTCCCGCGGGGGTCATCGGTCATCTTCGTTGGCATCCGACAGGCGGCGTGCTCGGCATTTCCTTTAGCTCTGCGGGAATCCCGACAGATGCATACACGGTCGGAATCAACGGCGAGTTCCGGCCGTGGACGGAAAGCGAAACCGGCGGACTCGACCTGCGCTCCACTCCGCCGGCGGAGCTCGTGCGAATCGAATCGTTCGATGGATTGAAGATGAGCGGCTTCCTCTACCGGCCCGACGCGAAGAAGTTTCCCGGCAAGCGGCCTTGCGTGATTCAGATTCACGGCGGTCCGGAAGGACAATCGCGTGCGGACTTCATCGGCCGCTGGAATTACCTCACCCGCGAACTCGGAGTGGCCATCTTTTTCCCGAACGTTCGCGGAAGCGAGGGCTACGGAAAATCATTCCTCGCCGCCGACAACGGATTCAAACGGGAGGACAGCGTGAAGGACATCCGTTCGTTCATCAACGCGCTCAAAAACGACGCTCAAATCGACGGTTCGCGCCTCGCAGTGATGGGCGGAAGCTACGGCGGATACATGACGCTGGCGTCGCTCATCCAACACGGCGATGAACTCCGCTGCGGCATCGACATCGTCGGGATTTCCAACTTCCTGACATTTCTTAAAAACACGCAGGATTACCGGCGGGATCTTCGTCGCGTGGAGTATGGCGACGAGCGCGATGAAAAAATGGCCGAGTTCCTCGCAAAGATTTCACCGACCGCACGTGCCGGTGAAATCAAGGATCCGCTTTTCATCGTTCAAGGAAAGAACGACCCGCGCGTTCCAGTAACGGAGGCGCGGCAAATGGCCGATGCCGTGAAGAAAGCCGGCGGCATGGTGTGGTATCTCGAAGCAGCGGACGAAGGCCACGGTTTCCAAAAGAAGCCAAACGCCGACTTCCTTTTCCTAAGCGTGCTCGAGTTCCTGAAAGCGAATCTGCTGTAGCAGCTACACCTTGATCCAACGCTGGGCGCGATTCGCACGGAGGATGGCTTCGCACAGCTTCACCTCCTCGTGGCCATCGTCGATGCTCGCGAATAGCGGCTCCGTCGTTTTGCCGCTTGCGACGTGTTCATACACGCACCGGTAGTGCATTTTGTGGCTGTCCGGAAATCCTTCCGCGTGGCCGCCCGGGTAATCCGAAAAATGCGCTATGTCCTCGTGGAAACCGGGCGCAAATCGCTGACGCGTTTCATTCGGTTGATCGCGGCGTCCAACGTGCAGAACGTTTGGTTCCTGCAATTCCCAGCGCACACTTCCCTCGGTGCCGTAAATGCCGATGGCGAGACTGCATTTCCATCCAGCGGCCACCTGCGAGATGCTCGCATTCGCGTGTACGCGGTCGGCGAAGCCGTGCTTTGCCCGCTGATACTGGAGCAGAATACTCGCGAAATCCTCCGTATCCACAGCGTATTCGATCATGTCTTTCGGATCCACTTTCGCAAAAGTCTGCACCTCGCCTTTTGGGCGCAGTCGCTTTTTGTGAAAGGTTTCGAGCGTCGCAAACACGCTGTCCACTTTCGCTCCGAGGATGAATGAAACGGCATCCATCCAATGCGTGCCGATATCCCCCACTGCACGGAGTTTCCCGCCCTCGCTGGCAAGCAGGCGCCAGTTGTAGTCGCTCTGCTTCAAGAGCCAGTCCTGGAAAAAGTGCCCCTGCACATGGATGATCCGCCCAAGGTCGCCTCGCTGGACCATTTTCCGCATCTGCAGAATTCCGGGAAAAAAGCGGCAGTTGTAGTTCACAGCAAACACCGTCTTTGCCTTCTTCGCGACCTTCACGAGCGCCGATGTTTCCTTCGTCGTCATGCCCAGCGGCTTTTCGCAAACCACGTGCTTGCCCGCCTTGATCGCCGCGAGCGCCTGCTTCACGTGAACTTTGTTCGGCGATGTGATGTGCACGACATCGACATTCGGCGATTTCAAAAGCGCCTCGTAGTCGTAGTTGCCGTACACTTCGGGAATCCCCCATTTTTCGGCCAGCGCGGTGGCGGATTTCGTGGAACCGCATACAGCGGTGACTTGAACGCCGAGGCGCTTCAAAGCTTCGAGATGGACGGGGCCGATAAAGCCGGTGCCAATGAGTCCGGCGCGGAGGTGCGAAAGGTTCATTCACATGAAATGACGGAATTCGCCCGCCGATGCAAGCGCTCGCTTCCGGCCACGAAAAAGCGCGCAGCCTCCCAACGGGCAACTGCGCGCTGATCGAATCTTCGCCAGCCGGGTTACTTCGGCAGAAGGTCGCTCACCATCGCACGCTCTTCCTTGAGTTCATTGATGGTTCCTTCGATTTTCGTGCGGCTGAATGCACTGAGTTCGACATCGGGAACAATTTCCCACTTCGTCTCGCTGACGGTGCGAATCGGGAAGCTCGTGATGAGGCCCTTCTCGATGCCGTATTCGCCGTTTGAGCAGACCGCGACGCTGTGCCAGTCGCCCCATGTCGTGCGCTTCGTGAGCGATGCAACGGTGTCCACCACCGCATTAGCCGCGCTCGCCGCGCTGCTAAGGCCGCGGGCTTTGATGAGTGCTGCGCCGAGCTGCTGCACGGTGCTGATGAATTCGCCCTGCAACCAGGCTTCGTCCTTGATGACGTCGGTCACGGGTTTCTTGTCGATCTTCGCATTCGCGAAATCGGGATACATGGTCGCGCTGTGGTTGCCCCAAATGGCGAGATTGCTCACCGAAGTCACATCGACGCCGGCTTTCTTCGCGAGCTGCGACTTGGCGCGGTTCTCATCGAGGCGCGTCATGGCAAACCAGCGGTCGGCGGGAACGCCCTTCGCGTTGTTCATAGCGATCAGGCAGTTCGTGTTGCACGGATTTCCCACGACGAGCACGCGGACATCCTGCGCCGCGTTCTTTTCAATCGCCTGCCCCTGGCCGGTGAAAATCTTGCCGTTGATACCGAGCAAATCCTTGCGCTCCATGCCCTGCTTGCGCGGCACGCTGCCAACGAGCAGCGCCCAGTTGACGCCCTTGAATCCCTCGGCGAGGTCGCCGGTCGGGACCACGCCCTTCAGCAACGGAAACGCGCAGTCATCCAGTTCCATCACCACACCACCGAGCGCGGCCTGCACTTTTTCATCGGGAATTTCGACGAGGTGCAAAATGACCGGCTGATCGGGACCAAACATGGCACCCGAAGCGATGCGGAAAAGAAGTGAGTAGCCGATTTGTCCTGCGGCTCCGGTGACTGCGACGCGAATTGGATTTTTCATGAGATATAAGTTTTGAAAACGGGGCGCGAAGGGGAGCACGTCGGAGCGCGTGTGGCAAGCAGCGTGCGCGAGATTTCATACTTCCGCATCATTTGGCTACTTCACCGCTCGCCTACTGCCTGCATCCGTGAAAGGGTCCGCGCGAAGACAATCGTTAATAACTCCATGAATCACAACGAATCCACCGCCACGATGGGCGTGTTTCTCGACCTCGAAAATCTCGTCCATGGGGCGAAGGATGCCGAGTTTCCCGATTTCGACATACGCAAGGTGCTGGAGCGGCTTTTCGCAAAAGGAACCATCGTCGTGAAGCGCGCATACTGCGACTTTTCCCGGTACCGGGATTTCAAGCGAAACCTGCATGAAGCGGCATTCGAGCTGATCGAAATCCCGCACCTAAATCAATCCGGGAAAAACTCCGCGGATATCCGCATGGTCGTGGATGCGCTTTCCATCTGCTACACAAACTCCCACATCAACACCTTTGTGATTGTGAGCGGCGATTCCGACTTCTCCCCGCTCGTGAGCAAGCTCCGCGAGAACGCAAAAACAGTGATCGGAGTCGGAGTGAAACGCTCCACCTCCGATCTGTTCCGAAGCAACTGCGACGAGTTCATCTACTACGACGATCTCGTTCGCCATGAGCTTGCGAAGAAGCGCAATGACGCCACACCACCGGCTCCGTCTCCAAAACCCGCAACTGCCGCAAAGCCCCCGCAATCGGTCCCGCCGTCCACAAAAGCAGCGGACTCCAAACCCCAGCCCAAGCCTGCAACACCGAAGCCTGCCGAGAAAAAGCCTCAGTTCATTTCGGTGGAAAAAGCCATGGCCGAACTCATGTCCACGCTCGAACTTCTCCGCACAGAAAAAGGCGCGGATGAAGTGTTCCATGCCGGCGGAATCAAGAGCACCATTAAACGCCGCAATCCCGGCTTCGACGAGCGTGCGCACGGCTTCAAGTCATTCAGCGAGCTCCTCAAGGAGGCGGAGCGGCGCTCGCTGATCACTCTGAAAGCGGACGAACAAGGCAGCTTGCGAATTGTTCCTGATGAACCGGCACACCCGGCAACCGAGTAGGTTTTCATCGCTACACACAGCGATTCGCGGTGCGAACCACAGAGTGAGTTCAGAAAAGCGAACCCTGCACCCACTGCGGCTTCGGAGGAGGTAGAACGAGGTCTTCACCGACCGGTTCGGAAGAAAAAAGCGGTGATTCGATCAGCGGCATTCGCGGGTGCTCGAATCGCGCGAGCTCGGCAGCATCACTGGCCCGCGTCACGATTTTGAGCAGTGGCGTCTTCCCGGAACGATCGATGATGCCGCGCACAACCTGACCGCGGGGAACGTCATCCCACCGGAGTTCGCCGGTCAGCCCGCTGCGCTCGGCAAATTTCTCGGCAGGGACGTCGACAAGTTCCCCACCCTTTTTCTTCCACCACGGAAGCGTCTCACGCCGTGCGAAACCGGCCCACACTAATCGCAGACCAGTCATCTGCGCCCAAACGCAAACCCATCCGCCGGGACGGAGCATGGTTTTGTTGAGTTCGAGAGCTGCGCACATTTCGGGAGAAAGTTAAACGGCACATCAATTCTTCTGGCAAGCGGCTGAAGTGACCTTGGTTCACATTTTCAACCCGCGCCGAGGGCGCTGGCAATTAAACCGAGCAGCACGTGTGAAAGTATCGAGCCCGAAAAGAAGCACCAAGCGGCGTTTGTTGATCGGAAGTATGCGCAGCAGAATAGAAGCACGCACGGACCAAGAACGAGCGCCACGAATCCAGCCGTTTGCCCGACCGATTCGGCAATCACCATGAGCGGACCCATCACCGGATAAACGAGAGCCTCGGACAAACGCGGGACTTCCCGAAAGAAGAGCCAGAGAACAATCTGCGGAGAGTACACTGCCGCTACATTCCGCAGAAACGGCACCGCGGGTTTGATTACGCGGCTACTCCTCGACATCGCGCCCGATTCGTTTGCGCAAGGTGACGCGATTCATACCGGTCTCGCGCGCCAGAATCGTGGGTTTTCCATCGAAGCGCATAAGCAGGTGCTTTAACGCAATGCTTTCTATTGCGTCGTGCATCTCGCGATAGGTCGCCTTTTCCGCCAACCGGGCGTCGAGCCACGCGGCGAGGGCGTTTTGAAGCGGCGATTCGGCTTCGCTTGCGAGCGGTTCGCGGAGATCGCGCGGGAGATGTTGCGGATGGATGATCGGCCCTGTGCAAACGGCCGCGGCGTACTCAAGAGCGTTGCGCAATTCGCGGAGGTTTCCCGGCCAGTCATGGCGCTCGAGCAACGCGATGGTCTCGGGTGCGAGAGTGAGGGGACGCGCGGCGGTGCGAAGAAAATTCGCCGCCAGCGCGGGAATATCGGCCCGTCGTTCACGGAGCGGCGGCATGGAAATTTCCAGAACGTGAAGCCGGTAGAAAAGGTCTTCGCGAAAACGCCCCGCCTTCACTTCCTCGCGCAGATTTTTGTGTGTCGCGGTAATGAGCCTCAGTTCGATGCGAATATCGCTGCGTCCACCGACTCGCGTAAATGCACGCTCTTCCACAAAGCGAAGCAGCTTTGCCTGCACCGTCGGCGTGATGTCACCGATCTCGTCGAGGAACAGCGTTCCG
>SXWH01000005.1 GCA_005791535.1 Verrucomicrobiaceae bacterium
CGCAGGAACGTCCGCACAAAACAGCTTCAATACCGCCCGAAATTTCCCCTCCGAAATGTGCGCGTAATGAATGTATCGGTTTTTCAATGATTCCAAGCATGTTACACCGCTTCAAGCCTTCTAAAAGTGCTAAGACCCAAATTGAATATGAGCGCATTCCAGAAACTGCGGCTGCGGAAGAGTTGCAGCCGCTGATCATTCGGTTGAAACCGATTAAACAATTCCATGGTAGGATGAAGCAGCATTTAGCTGGTGGTCATGTCATTGTGGAAGGTGTCCTTGCTAAACTTCCGCATGATGACTCTTATGCGAACGGTATACTTCGGAACCGAAAATATGTTTTGTATGGCCTTCCAAATGCCGAAGCTATCGCAGACGAACGAACATTGCCCGGAGAGTTTCAGGGAGAAACCCCTGTGCTTGTTCGCGAAGATGGCGTATTTACGCACGCGGGAACGGTCTATGACGCTATCCGCTACGTTCCTGTTGAGCAACGAAAGTAACGTTGAACCTTCCTTGTTTTGAAATTCGCTCTTGAGTCGCCGACATTCGGACGGCGCAGCGACTAGAAAGAGTGAGCCTCTGAACCTAGCAACACGCACGCAGACTACGCGTGCATGGCTTCCACGAGGCCGCCGCTTGCGATCCCGGGCGATTGAGCGGGGATTCGGAGAAGCAGGTCGGCTGCGGTGATGCCGGTCATGTCGCCGGAGCTGCGCCATTTCATCGGGTGCGCGATGGCTTTGCCGTCTGCGATTTCGAGACGTGCGGGCCACCATGTTTCGCGCGGGTTGCCGGGAAGCGGAGCGGCGGTGGCGATTGTGAAAAGCGGGAGGGCCGTCTCTCCGGCGATGAGCATTTCCAGCGCGGCGCGGATTGCGACGTGCCAGCAGACGAAGTGCGAGAGCGGGTTTCCGGGAATGACAAACGCAAGCTGCCGTCCGCGCGTGGCGAAGATGAGCGGTTTTCCGGGGCGGAGGTTGAGTTTCGTAAAGTGGATGCTGAACCCGCATTCCGTGAGCGCCCGTGCGCCGAAGTCGTAGTCGCCGACGCTCGCTCCGCCGGAGATTAGCAGAACATCCCAGCCGAAATCCGTCTGCGAGCCGATTGCCGCGAGCAGTGCTTCGAGCGAATCGCCCGCCCGGGTTTGCGCTGTGAGCGGAGCGCCGAGTTCGGCGGTCAGTCCGGCGATGAGCGTGCTGTTGCTGTCGCGAATCTGCCCGGGTGCGGGAGTTTCATCGGGCGCGACGAGTTCGCTGCCGGTCGCGATGTGAAAGATGCGCGGCACGGTGGCGACGAGCGGATTTGTGTGGCCGAGTTGCGCGAGCAACGATGTTTCCACCGCGCCCAGTTTCTGTCCGCGATGGAGCAGCACGGTTCCCGCGGCGGCATCCTCGCCGCGACGGCGCACGCCTTCCCATTTTCGGATGACGGGAACCTCCACGTTGTCGCCCTCGCGACGGCAATTTTCCTGCATCGCCACCGCATCCGCACCGGCGGGCAGTGCGGCGCCGGTAAAAATCCGCGCGCATTCTCCGGCGGCGAGAATTCGTTCACTCACCGCGCCCGCTGCTGCTTCATCGACGACGCGAAGCACGGCCGGCACGTCGCCGGAGCGGACCGCGTAACCATCGAATGCGCTGCGATCAAAAGCGGGGAAATCCTCCTGCGCTGCGACGGATTCCCGAAGCACACGTCCGCGTGCCGATGCGCGTGCGACGCGCTCCGGCGGGAGAGCGTGGCAGACCGAGGCGATTGCTTTGCGGGCGTCGTCGAGAGTGAGCATACCGCGCCGCGGCTACTCGAGTTCGACGACGTTAAAGCTCACGTCCGTAATTCCAGCCTCCGCGGCACAGTCGAGAACGTCCATCGTGCGGCCGTGTTTGGCGTCCTGCTCGCTGGCGATGGTCAGCACGGCGGGCGTTTTTGCGGCGTCGCAATTCGCCTTCACGCGCTTCAGCACGTCGCGGAGTTTGGGCATGAGTTTATCGCCCGGCGTGGCCATCGGTTCTTCGTTCAGAAGCACTTCGCCTTTCGCGGTGATGGAAATCACCTGCTCGTCCGCAAACGGAATTTCCTTCGTGGTCTCCACGGTGCCGGGCAGGCGGCAGTTGTGTTCCTTCTCCACTTTCACCGCGCCGGCCATGACCATGAAAAAGAGCATGATCACGAACACGACGTCGATCATCGGCGCGATTTGAAATCCGACCGTTCCTTCGTTGGGATCCACGGAGACGCGTTTCACCGGCTATCCGCCCTCCTTGTTGTAAACCGAGAACGACACGTCCGCGATGCCCGCTTCGCCCGCTGCGTTCAGGACGTGGTTGATGCTCAGTGCGCTGCAGTCGCGGTCGCCGCGAATCACCACGCGGAACTCCTGGTTCGCGCCCTTCGCCTGAACCCGCTCCCCGGCTTTCTTGATGATCTTGAGCTGCTCCGCGACCTGCTTGAGTTCCTTGTATTCCTTGCCGTCGATGTTGAAGACCGGCTTCTTTTTCGCGGCATCCCAGAGGACGTTCACGATGGCTTCGTTGCGCGTGCTGTCTTTTTTGATTCCGTTGGGTGAAACCGGAAGATTCAGCCCCTTCACGTTCACTTTGATGACCTGTGCGGACGTGATGCTCATGAAAAAGATGAGCATCACCAGCAGCACGTCGATCATCGGCGCGATTTGGAATTCGGGCTCCCCGTCGCCTCCGCCTCCTCCGCCGCCCATGTTAGAGAATCCTCCGGTTCATGGTTCCGAGACGTTCGCTTAGGCCTGTGCCTCCGCGGCTGCGGGCTGCACCCAATTTGGCAGCGCTGCGTAAAGTTCCTCGTCGCCGAGGTGGGCGCCCGCGAGGTGCTCGTAGGGCATCTTTTTGAAGACGGTGCCGAGCGTATCCTGCAAGTCATGGACGATCTTTGCCGAACGGTTGCGCAGCCAGTAGTAGCCGAAGAACGCAGGAATCGCGATGAGCAGACCCGCCGCCGTGGCGACGAGCACGTGGCCGATGGCCTCCGAGAGCTTCGACGGGTCGCCGATGCCCGAGGTTCCGAGCGTGGCGAACGCGCTGATCATTCCGAACACCGTTCCGAGCAGACCGATCATCGGCGTGCAGACACCGATCACCGAGAGGTAGCTGATGAAATACTGCATCTGCGCGTTTTCCTTCGCGATTTCCGCGGCGGCGGCCTCCTCGGCGGCGCTCTTTCCTTCACCCACCATGCTCAGCGCCGCACGCGCGACGTTGGTGAAAGGCGAGGGGTTGTTTTTGCAAAACTTGTAGGCCCCGACGTAGTCGCCCGTGCGGAAGAGATTCTTCAAGCCCGTCACATGCGCATCGGGAATCGACTTCTTCTTGTTCGTGATGCGGATGAGACCATCGACGAGCAAATAGAGTGTCGCCACCGAGCAGGCGAAAATCGGGATCATGATCCAGCCGCCGAGCTTGATCTGCTGCATCAACGTCAGCTCCACCGTTTTTGGAACATCCGCCGCTGCTGCGGGAGCCGCGGCCGCAGCCGGGTCGGCGGGCTTTGTTTCCTGGGCGATTGCGGCGATGGTTCCGCCGCACACGAGTGCGATGCAGGCTAGGAGCGGAAAGAGAAAGCGATGTTTCATGGAAGGTTGCTTGGTCCGAACGTTGAGTTTTCCGGACTCTGAAAAGTCCTCCGCATTTTGGCGAGAACTTCTTCTCGCAAAAATCTGCTGCATTCCCTCCCTCCGCCGTGCTACCCCGATGGGCATGACGCTGACCTTCACCAAGATGAACGGAGCCGGAAACGACTTCGTGATGCTCGACAACCGCTCGCTTCAATACTCGCTCGATAAAGCGGCAATCGCCCGTGTTTGCGACCGCCACCGCGGAGTCGGCGGCGACGGCCTCATCGCCGTCGAGCCAGCCACCGACGGCGCCGACTTCAAGATGCGGTACTACAATGCCGACGGCGGCGAGGCCGAGATGTGCGGCAACGGCGCACGCAGCGTCGCCCGCTTTGCCAGCCGTGTCGCGGGCCGGACGGGCTCGGTGAAATTCGAGACCCTCGCCGGCATCATCGGCGCGGAACTCATCGGCGAAAACGTCCGCCTCGCCATGTCGAAGCCCCACTCCCACGCCGCACCCGTGGAGCTCGACGTCGCCGGCGAAAAACTCACCGTCCACTTCCTCAACACCGGCGTCCCGCACGCCGTCGTCTTTGTCAGCGACCTCGAAGGCACCGACATCGTCAAACTCGGCCGCGCCCTCCGCTATCACCCGCACTTCGCACCAAAGGGCACCAACGCCAACTTCATCGCCACCATCCCCGGCGGCATCGCCATCCGCACCTACGAGCGCGGCGTGGAAGACGAGACGCTCGCCTGCGGCACCGGCGTCACCGCAGCCGCCCTGCTCTGGGCCGCCGCAAACGGCGCCAGCTCGCCCGTGAGCGTAAAAGTCCGCGGTGGAGACACCATGCAAGTCGGCTTCGAGCGCGATGGCGAAGGCTGGAGCAACGTCACCCTCACCGGCCCCGCCGACTTCACCTTCGAAGGAAGCGTCGCGATTTAAAGCCAGTGTTTAACGCGATGCCACATCATCGGCGTCGCCGAAGAGCCGATTCGGTCCCGCGCTCGTGACGTTTGGAGCCTGTTTGCCTTTGGTTTCGATGCGATATGGCGTGCGCCATGGGGCTATCTGGAACACGATCTTGAGGAGGGATTTCAGATTGCGGCGGAGTAAGTGAGCGAGAGTGGCGGCGTTTACTCCGCGAGATATCCGAGCGATTTCAGGAACTCATCCATGCGCCGCATCGTGTCTTTGCTGTCCGCTTTGCCGGAGTTGAAAAAGCCGTGGCCTGCGCCCTCGTAGCCGATCAAATCGCAACGGTTCCCCGCCTTTTTCATCTCCGCCGTGAATGCCTCGACCGTTGTAAACGGCACGGTGGTATCGGCTTTGCCGTGGAGGATAATGGTCGGCGGAGCGCCTTGCTTCACGTGGTGAACCGGCGAAATCCTTTCCGGCTTCGCACCGAATCTTTCTTCCGACGCCCGTGCGCCGCCGCCGCCGAAATCGTTGCCCTCCAGCGGCGCGAGAACCAGCGCGGGATTGAAGAGCACCAGTGCGTTTGGCACCGCACTCACCGCGGTATCCTCGCCGGGCTCGTCGAATTCCTTGATGAATGCAGTGCTGGCCGCGAGATGCCCGCCTGCCGAGCCTCCCGCGGCGGCGATGCGTTGCGGGTCGATGCCGAGTTGTCCGGCGCGCGCCCGGACCCAGCGCATCGCTGATTTCGCATCGGCCACGCATTGCACGGGCTTCACTTGATGCCGGCTGCCGACCCGGTAATCGACCGTGATGGCCACCATCCCGCGTTCCGCCAGATGCCGGCAATGCTCCTCGAATTGCGCGGGCGTTCCGCTCATCCAGCCGCCGCCGAAGAAAAATACGATGGCTGCCCGCCGGTCACTTGGTTGATGGCCCTTTGGGTTGAAAACCCACAGCTTCAGCGATGCGCCGCCGACCGCCTTGTATTCGCTGACACTCGCCCCCTCCATCTGCGGCGGATAACCGCCTTTCGCGAAGACTGCCTGCGAGAGCACCAGCAAAAATAGCAATGCATTCATCGCGAAGCAGCGTGGTTTCGCTCCATTTCGTTCGTGCTGTTTGGTACGGGATTTCATGAATGCTTCGATCTGCGTTCGATTGATTTGGTCGGACGGCTCGAACCCGTCGGACCGAATGAAACAGCGGTCAATTGTCCGCTTACGACAACAGGTCGAGGCGCGAAGCTCTTTTCTCCGAATCCAATTTGCCTTTCCCATTGGCCTCGTTGCGGGAATTGGCGCGACGACCGGAGACACGCGATGCGGATGCGCGGATGGTCCTAGTTTGTGGCGACGCGAAACCCGACAGCGGAGCTGTATGTGGATGGATCGGCGGACTTCCGGCCCTCTTTGCGAAGCCAGAGGTCGTCGGTGTCGTTCCATGCCCCGCCGCGGATGCCGCGGGCGCTTCCACTGATGATGGACTCATTCCACTCGGCTAGGTTGCCGGCCATATCCGCGGCACCATAAAACGATTCGGTCCCGCCGCCGCCGCGTCCCACGGTGGCGACGTGGCCGATGAACCCTCCCCACTGGGCACCGTTGTTGAAGTTGGCGCAGTTCAGACTGGAGGGGACGATGCTCGAGCCGGGGTGTGTCATATCACCTTTGCCGTTGCTCTGGCACTGCGTTGGAGGGACCGAGATGGGGTTCTGGGAATGGAACATCCAGTAACCTCCGCTCGTGCCGAAGCGGTAGGGATCGTAGTATGCAGCCTTGTACCATTCGCTTTCGGTCGGGAGCCATACTTTGGCGCCGGGGTTACGGTTGCTCACAGTCCAGTTGGGCGCCGCGCCGGTAATTGTGTATGCACCGTCCTCGGTGGTGGTCGGTCCTTGGGGGCCGGTTGGCATGCCGTTGTGCATCCAATTGGCGAAGCGGATCGCGCTATACCAGCTTACGTAATTCACCGGCTTGTCGGCCATCGCGCGACGGCAGACATAGCTATAACTCCCCGGGACTCCGACGCGAATGATGCCGCCGCGTTCGGTCGGTTCCTTCATGGCGGTGACGAAGAGGCTGCCCGGGTCGGCGGTGGACGCCACTGCATTGAGAAACTGGACGTACTGGTCATTGGTTACCTCGTATTTTCCGATCTTGTAGCGGTAGGTGATTGCGCCGAGGCCATTGTCGCCGTCCACAGGGTTTCCCGCGTCCGCAATAGGGACCCACTTCATGAAGTTTGCGTTGGCGCTCGCTGCCGCTGCCAGCGCGGCGGGATTGAAGTTTGTGAGGCCTGATGCATCGCCGGAAAATGTTCCGGTTGTCGTGCCCGCGAGTGCGAGATTTGCGGCGAGCTGCGCGCTCCCTATCGCGCCGCTGGTGATGTGGACGGATGCAATCGCGCCGTCGGCGATCTGGGCGCTAGTAAGTTTTCCGGTGATGCTTGCGGCGGTGATGCCAGTGAGGCTGGAACCGTCGCCGGAAAATGTCCCCGCCGTGGTTCCGCCCAGTGTGAGGTTCGAGCCGAGTTGTTGGGAGCCTATTGCGCCATTTGCGATGTTTCCGCTTTGCACCGCCTGCGCCGCGAGCTGTCCGCCACCTACTGCGCCGTTTGCGATATGGATTTGCTGCACGGCGCCGGGAGATATCTGGGAACTCACGACGGGAAGCGGCCCAAGCTCCACTTCGAGCTCCGCAGGGTAACCACTCCCGCTGCCTTCTTTCGCGCCCACGAGCACGCTCGCTGTAAGTTTTGCCGTGGCGGCGGGAACTGCAGAGAAAGCAAAGCCTTCGTTGCTCGCGGGTGAGGCTATCCAGTCGCGCACTACTTGCGTCACATCCATCGATGCAAAGCGCTTCGCTCCCACCAGCGCAGGGTCGATGGTCGAGAGTGTTGCATTGTCAAAAGTCGGGGCGTTTCCGACCGCTGCCTCGCTCCAAATCCCCGTGACTTTGTGCATACGAAGTCCCGCTCCCGCCCGTGGCACGGATGAAAAGTAGACGCGGAGCCGTGCATAGCGCACCTCCGCACCCGCCGGAATCTCGGACAGATCAAAATACACGAATGCGTTCCGCGTGGCGTCTACGGGAAGCGTGCTGGCTCTGTTGGTCGCTGCGGTGAGTTTGCCTTTGAGGCTTGATGAATCCTCGGCTGCGGGGAGCGTCACCGCAACGAGGCGGATGGGCAGCATGGCGGCGAGAAGAAGTGTGGCAGCTGGTTTCATGGGTGAAGAGACATTGCGATACGTGAAGAATCGGCGCGTGCTCTACCAAAAAGCAGGAATGAAATCCACCCTCCCAAATTCCTCGATCTCCTCGAATTACTATTCCGTATCGCGTCGCGGACGAAAATGCTTTCGACATGGAACGTTGGCTCCATTCCACTAATTCCCATCGATCCATGCACCATGAAGACCGGCGACGATGGAAAACCGAGAAACTGGCGGGCGCTTCTCTCGCTCCTGCGCCATGGTCGGACGTGTTGACCCGACGTTTATGAGGTCGCCGCTCGTCGCTGCATTCCCAATATCTATGGCTGCCGATGCCGAACGTTCGTCTGCTGTCCTCGATCCGTGGATTTTGTCATCGGCGGGAGCGTCCGTGGTTGCAAATCCAACAGGTGATTCTTGCAAGCGGGCAGTCGACGGTTCTTCGCGCAATTAGGTCTTTCCGGCACCCGTCAAATGTTTAATCTTTATCCATGTTCATGTTGGGCTCCCTCGCTGCAGACGTGTCGAAGGCGACGAAAAGGAGATGCCTGCGCGGTTTCGCTCTGAGTGTCTTGTTCTTCGGGCTCGCATTCGGCGTGTATTCGCATCGCGGGTGGGTGGTATTCGCGTTGATTATTGCGGGATGCATTGCATTTGGTGAAATGCTTCTGAACGGGCTTCGGGTGGCGACTTTCCTCTCTCGACGGTATGAAACGGAGAGCGTCGGTATCATGTTCTTAATCCTCGGTTGTCTTTTCTGGTGGGTCGATCGGGGGCGACGGCTGCATGAGGCTCGAATTGTTGAGAAGGGAAAGATGACGCCTGGAGTCATCGAGGAGGCCACTCGCATTGAGATCGAGGGATCCCTCCCGTTTGATCGAACAGAAACGACCTATGTCCTCAATGTGCGTTTTCTTGACGACAGCGGTAACACGACCCGACAGACGTTCAGAGTGTCCGAAGACTTCGGGACCAAACATATCGAGAAATTCAGTGCCACAATGCGCGAGGTCATTCGGGACCTGCACTCCACCCCGCAATTGCACCCCCGGCCAGTTATGTTTACGGAAACTCCCGAGGTTCCCCGGAAGCGCGGCTATTCCGAGTTGGGCGCGACTCTGCTTCCGGAGCCGGATGGCTCTTATTGGAGGATCAGAGACGACTCCGTGCAGGTGGCCTTCATGCCGGAGAATCCGCATATGGCGGTCATTCCCCACAGCAATCAAGACTACTCAGCCGTACGCGAATATGCGGGCCTTATCGTAGCAATCTGTGGGTCCGGGATTTTGATCCATGCACTCGTCGAGCGATTCAAATCGCGGAAGCTTCGCCCTCCGTCTGCGGACCGGGTGATTGAAGCGTTTGGTCCGAAAATCCGGGAAATGTTCCCCCTCGACTCTGAATCTTTCTTCGTGGATGCCCGACGTCCCGAACCGGCTCCCCCTGTTCCTTCTCCCCATCCTCCGCAGGACCGCGAGATGGATTTTTTCCTGATTTTCCCAATAAAATCGGACCCCGACGCACTCAAAGCCATCGGCAAAGCACTACGGCAGTGGCAATCTGAGACTCCCGATTCCGGGAGCATCCTCGGTCTTCAGGAACTGCTAGACGGCAAAGTCCCCTATTTTCGTAAATCCCTCATTCCACTTCTCCCGGTCCATGTGAGGGAAGATCCGTATGTGGACGGCGCAATGATTCGTATTAAGTTTCCCTGTGATCTCGCGGCAGTTGGTTCCAAATTGGTAGCTCTACTCGAAAGTCTGAACGTTGTGTTCGTGAATCCGGGTTTTTACAGGCGCATGATGCGATAAAAGCAGGTGCAAATACGCGGGAAATCCCCACTCGCCGTGGTAATGATGAGAAACAGCTTTGAGTCTGTCTGATTATTTTCTGGCAGCTCTCGGTTGAGCTTGTTGCCCATCGCGGCGTTGAACCCAGGCGGTGAACGAGTTCAGCGAATGCCTCAACTCATTGAGCCTATAGGTGAGTTAGTTTTCGAGTAGGCTCACTCCACTGAGTCTATCAGTGAGTGAGCTCGTAGAAAGCATCAGTTGACTGAGTCTATGGATGAGTTGGCTCTCAAGTAGACTCAGCTTACTGATGCTATCGCTGAGTGGGTCCAAAGATAGCATCAGTTCAGTGATGCTATTTGACAAATGAGTTCGCGGATAGCATCAGTCGGCTGATTCTATCTCTTACTTCACCGGTTCCTTTTCCGACCGATTCCTGAGACAAACACCGCAAAACCATCATTCCCATGAGTGACCAGCCACCTGCCGCATCCCAACCGCCCGCCACTCCTGCTCCGGCCGCTCCGGCCTTCAGCTTTCCGGAGAAATTCTACGCCCAATTGACGCACCCCGTGCGCATCTGGATCCTCCAGCAGCTCGCGCAAGGCCGGGAGCTCACCCCAAAGCAAGTCGCCGCAGCATGGAATCGCAAACACCGCGCGATTAATCTCCACTGCCAGAGCCTCCACGAAGCCGGCCTCATCGCATGGCGCCCCAACACCGACCGCCGCTCCGACATCTACTTCATGCCCGAGCAATTCCGCCGCGAACCCGGCTGGCTCGACTACGGCTTTTGCAGATTTCGCATCCAGTAAACTGGACCACCGCGATTGTAGCGCAGCTGCTGGGGCGTGTAGTCGTAGGTCGCTCGCACGCGTCCGTCACCCGCGGGCAATACTATCTAAAAGGCAGTGGCGGTGCTTTCAGCTTTTCCCTGGGGAATATACCTTTCGGGACATCAGGAAACTTCTGCCGAATTTTTCGAATGGTGGAGGGAGTCATGTCGAGGTTGTCTAGAGGATCTTCAGGAGATGCGAGAGGCGCAATTGCCGCAAAATAGTCAACACTCCTCCACTGAGCGCCTTTCCGGTAGAGGAGTTCCCAATTGGATTCGCCTACTATTTTGCCTGACTTAACGGGATCTACACAAACAAGTGCCCAATCGCCCTGAACTTTCAAGTAGCGCACGTATAACAAGATGCCGTTCGCATTCCGACGTGCTGAGGCCGCGTCTCGATAATAGCCCGACCGCATCACGTCTATGATTGCCCGTCGCTCTGAACTGCCCGGCGGAGGTGTATGGATGTCTGCACCCCACGAGAAGCTGCCCCGTGTCGTCATTAGGCCTAAAATCAAGATTGCACTTTTGATGCTCATTTTTCGAATTCTGTTTTTGGGGCTCGCCAATGTATCTAAATACTTGGGTTCGCGTGGGATTTCTTATACAATTCCAGTCTGTCTTACTGTTATCGTAGGCAGGTAGCATCATGGTTTTCACGTTCAATCCCAAACGATTCGATGACCCAGAGTTCAAGGAAGATGGCGTCCGCGAAGCGATCATTGCACCAATGCTCGCGAAGCTGGGCTACTCATCCGACGGAGAGAATCGCGTCGTGTATAGCCGTACGCTGAAGCATCCATTCATCCGAGTAGGAACCTCTAATCATCCTGTGAGGATCGTCCCCGACTACACATTGCTTCACAATGAACGTCCGATATTTGTATTGGACGCAAAGGCTCCTTCCGAGGACATCCTGAGTGAAGAACACGTTCAGCAAGCTTACAGCTACGCGATACACCCTGAGATTGACTGTCGAGAGTTCGGGCTCTGTAACGGGCGGAGACTTGTTATGTTTGGCGTCAACAGCGCGAGTCCAATTTTGGATGTCTCGTTTTCCGAATTCAGCAGTCGCTGGAATGAAATCGAAAAGTATATGGCTCCCATGTTTCTCACGAGACCGGAGTTGCGCCGATTTTCTCCAGATCTCGGGTTCAAGTTGAGTCGCATGGGATTTTCCAGAGGAAGCAAGATTACGTTTTTCCCGATTCGACTCAATCTTTTCGCTCTTGTTCGCGAAGGACTTTATACCGCGACGTCGAACTACGAGTTCGCTGGCAAACTGCACTGTGCGTCATTCGATTTCACCGCACCAATTCTCGATCTTATTGTAAATGGGCTTCCTGAGCCTCTCCGTGGACAGTTTGTCGGGGCATTGAAATGCGCCCCGTTCATGGCGGTCGCTGGCCTTGCCATTGAATTTGATGCAACGGTTGAAGTTGGGGAATTAACCCAAGGACAGGAGGAGGCGTTTGTCCCATTGATAATCACTGAAGTGATTGAGTCGCGATTTAACCCGTCAGACCCAGGCGAAGATCCGAATGTTTACCCAGCGGGGGTTTTCCAACTCAGGAAAGCATTTAAGATTGTGTCGAGTTTCGGAGAGCAACGGCGCACAACCTGAACAACCGAAATTCAAAATGGATGCACACTACTCAAAACACGCCGCAGAGCTGAAAGCGGCCAAAGGGAAAGTAGAGGAAAAATGGAATCGTCGCGGGCGTTCTCCTCTCAAGTTTGTTGAAAGCTTCGATGAGTTGGAGGACCTCGTCAGTTACCACGAAAGTAGCCTCAAAGAGCCCGACGCTGAAGGTATCCCAGAAGAGTTTATTTCGTTCATTCGCAAAATGAGGGAGTTCCTCGAATCGCGTCGGCCCGATTACAAGGCAAAGCTGCATTTCGCGAATGCTCAGCGTGCAAAGAATGAATATTGGCGAGACCGGTTTGATCCACCAGTGAGACCACTGCAAGGGGGGCGCGCTGATGGGAATCGCGGATGACCGCGGGGCGCGATCTTGTAGTGCGGCGGGAAGCATAAGCGCCACGCCGCCTTCGCACGCACGGGCGATCTTCCGTTTCACGAAAGACGTTGGTCGGCAAAACACACGCGCCCTTCACCCTACGCGGCGCTGACAAGGCGGTGTCGCGCTGACGCTTGCCACCGCACTACAAGGTCGAGCCCTCGCAAATGAACGGCGATTTTCAGCAGAAACACTCTTTGTGTGTTTCACAGGCTATTTGTCATTGGTTACTCGAAAACTATTTGCCGCCGGTTTCGGAGAGTGCAACTTTTGGTGCATGAATTTGCCCGACGATGAACGTCAATGCGGGGAGGAGCCGGAATTGTCGGATGAACAATTGCTCGCGTGGTTTTTGCAGTTCCGGGAGCGGCTGGAGGTGGCGCGGGATGATTCGGATGAGATGTTGCGGGTGAGCGAGGAGATGGGGGAGTTTTTGCAGAAGCATAATGAGCGGCTGACGGATGCGGGGTTTTGCACGGAGGAGCATCTGGCGGAGTTGGGGCGGAATCTTGAGAGGTTGCGGGAGGCACAGAGTGCTTCGGACAAGGCGAATGAGGAGTATATTCAGGCGACGGCGAATCTGGCGGAGCATGAGCAGGGGTTGATTGAGAAGATTTTCGAATGCCACTTCGAGCCTGTCGCACTGCCTTTACCGCTTTTGAACAGTCTCATTTAAGGCGAAGCTTACACGCCGCCGTCCGCGAGGGTGGCGGTGATGTAGGCGAGGAGTTCGCGGCGGCCTTCGCGCGTTTCGGCGGAGGTGATGAAGACGGGCGGGGGGGATGCGGTGAAGGGGGCGATTTTTTCGAGGAATTGTGCGACGTGGGTCTTGAGGGCGCCGGGTTTCACTTTGTCGGCTTTGCTGAAGACGAGGGCGTAGGGGATGTCTTCGCCTGCGAGCCATTCGACGAACTCGAGGTCGATGACCTGCGGGGTGTGGCGGGAGTCGATGAGGACGAAGACGGCGGCGAGGTTTTCGCGTCCGGAGATGTAGCCGGTGATCATTTTCGCGAAGAGGTCGCGCTCGCCGCGCTGGGTCTTGGCGTAGCCGTAGCCGGGGAGGTCGACGAGGGTCCACTTGTTGTTGATGAGAAAGAAATTGATGAGGCGAGTGTGACCCGGTGTGGCGGAGACTTTTGCGAGGGTCTTCGAGTTGGTGAGCATGTTCAGCAGGGAGGATTTGCCGACGTTGGAGCGGCCGATGAATGCGAATTCGCGGAGTTCGGACGGCGGGCAGGAGGCAAGGTCGGGGGCGCTGATTTGGAATTTGGCTGATGTGACTTGCATGCGAGGGCTGGAATTAGCGGTGTTCGGCGCGGATGGGACCAACCGTTATTTTCAAATGCATCGCCTCGCGCGTGCTTCGCGGGCTAGGGTGCCGGGGATGAATGTCCGAATTTGTCTGCTCGCCGCCGCACAGCTTCTCGCGCTCGCGCTGCATGCTTCGCCGCCCGCGGAGCTGGCCGCGGTGTATGCGGAGACGCTGCGGCCGTATGCGGGTCCGGTCGTGCGCGGCGTGGATGCCTCGACGCTGACGGGCCGCGTGATGTGCGGGTATCAGGGCTGGTTCAACGCGGAGGGGGACGGCGCGAATCGCGGCTATCATCATTGGGCAAAAGGAAGCGCGCGTCCGGCACCGGGAAATCTGACGGTGGAGATGTGGCCGGACCTTTCGGAGTTCGCAGCGGAGGAGCGTTTCCCGACGGACTTGAAGCATGCCGACGGGCGGACGGCGGAGGTGTTCAGTTCGGCAAGGAAGCCGACGGTGCTGCGGCATTTCGAGTGGATGCGCGAGTACGGGATCGACGGTGTTTTTGTGCAGCGCTTCGCGGGTCCGCTGCGCGATTCGCGTTATCTCCGCGCGAACAATGTGGTGCTCGATCATTGCCGCGAGGGCGCAAACCGATCGGGTCGTGCTTACGCGGTGATGTACGATCTGAGCGGGCTCGGGCCGGGTCGCGTCGCGGGAGTCGCAGCAGACTGGAACGAGCTGCGGACAAAGATGCGCATCACCGAGGACGCCGCGTATCTCCGCCATCGCGGGAAGCCGCTGGTCGCGATTTGGGGCGTCGGCTTTAACGACGACCGCCGCTACACGGTGGCGGAGTGCCGCGAGCTGGTGGAGCTTTTGAAAAAGGACGGCTGCTCCGTGATGCTCGGCGTCCCCACCGGCTGGCGCGAACTGCATCGCGACGCGGTGAAAGATCCCGCGCTGCACGATGTGCTGAAGCTCGCCGACGTCGTGAGCCCGTGGACCGTGGGCCGCTATCGCACGCCCGCAGAAGCCGCGCGCCACGGCGCAAAGGTCGTGGAACCGGACATCGCATGGTGCCGCGAGAACGGGCCCGACTACATGCCGGTGGCATTCCCAGGATTCAGTTGGGCGAATTTGAAACGGGACGCATCGAACGCCATCCCGCGGCTGAAGGGGGAGTTTTTGTGGTCGCAATTTGTCGCCGCGAAAAAGGCCGGCGCCGCGAGCCTGTACGTCGCGATGTTTGACGAAGTGGACGAGGGCACGGCGATCTTCAAATGCACAAACGATGTCCCCGTCAGCCCGCAGGATCAGTTCGCGACGTTTGAAGGACTGCCGTCCGATTTCTACCTGAAACTCACCGGACGCGGCGCACGCCTGCTCCGCGGCGAAATCCCGATCGACAGCGGCCAGTAACGCGCAGTCGCGGGGAGTTCGCTTCCGTCCTTGATTTGGCGGGGATGGTTCTGCCAGCGTCCGGTATAATGAAAGTGCCGTATTACCAAGTGGACGCGTTTACCGACCGTGTGTTCAGCGGAAACCCAGCCGGGGTGTGCATCCTCGACCGATGGCTGCGCGACTCGCTGCTGCAGCAGGTCGCGGCGGAAAACAACCTGAGTGAAACGGCATTCGTGGTGCGCGCGGGCGATGCGTTCGAGCTGCGGTGGTTCACGCCGGACCAGGAGGTGGACCTTTGCGGACACGCGACGCTGGCGACTTCGTTCGTCCTTTTCACCGAGCTCGGCCACACGGGCGGGACGGTGAAGTTTGAAAGCAAGAGCGGTCCGCTCGGCGCGACGTTCGACGGAAAAGTGGTGATGCTGGATTTCCCGAGCCGCCCCGGCGAACCGAGTCCCGCGCCGCCTGCGCTGTATTCCGGGCTGGGTCAGGTGCCGCGCGAGGTCCGCAGGAATCGCGATTACCTCGCGGTGGTGGGCGACGAGGACGAGGTGCGCGCGTTGACGCCGGATTTCCCGCAGCTCGCGACGCTGGACAGTCTCGGAGTGATCGTAACGGCGCCGGGCCGGGAGTTCGATTTCGTATCGCGGTTCTTCGCGCCGTCCGTGGGAATCCCCGAGGATCCCGTCACGGGCTCCGCACACTGCACGCTTATTCCCTACTGGGCCGAGAAGCTGGGCAAAACAAAGATGGTCGCACGCCAGCTCTCAAAGCGCGGCGGCACGATTCACTGCGAATTGCGCGGCGACCGCGTCGGCATGGGCGGAAGCGCGGCGCTTTACAGCAGGGCGGAATTGCTCCTGCCGGATTGACGCGACGGAGCGGAAATTACTTTCCGTCCGGAACAACGAGCGCCTGAAGAATCGGGTCGTTGTCGTCGGTGAACGCATCGCGGTAGAGCTTGCCATTCACCACGTCGGTATGGGCATCCGGGCGTCCGTAGGTGCTCTTTTGCTCCGCAGTCTGGCCGGATTCGTTCGTCACGAAGAAACCCTTGCCCGGCACCATGGCGATCCCGCTCAGCGAGCCGAGGCGATCGTTGCCGGTAGGTGTAATTTCCAATTCGTTCCACGGCACTGCGAGATTGCCGAGTAGTTTGATCCCGTCTGTTTCGAGGACTGCAACCTGCCGCTCGCGACCGAGCGTCACGAACGTGCGGTCCCCGTCGAATCCAATATCCATCGGGCTGATGAGGTCGATGGATTCGACATTCTTGCCGTCCTTGCTGACTCGGAATACGCGACCTCCGTCTGTGTCTGCAACCCAGACGCGCCCCTGCTTGTCCACCTTGACTCCGCGGAGGCTGACGGCTCCTTTGAGCACGACTTCGCCGTTTTCGCCAAATGACTTCGACGGGACGATGTTGGAGATTGCGTTGTCCTTCTCCGTCATCACCCACCGGCGGACGAGGCCAAGCTGGCGGTCGGTGGTGTAAAGAGCGAGCTCATTTCCCTCGCGAGCGGTGGCTACGCCCTCGCAGAGGGGCGTTTGGATGCTGAACTGGAGATTCGAGAGGTCGGCGTCGTATACGAGCACTTCGCCTTCATTCGCGATGATTACGCGGCCTTTGTCGTCGGTCGCGATCGATTTCCCCAGGGGGCCACGGAGCACGCGCACCGTCGCCTTCGCAAAATCATCCCCGGTACCGATCGCGATTTTGCGCACCTCGCCCTCGCCGTTGCCGCCGTGGTGATAGCCCGCGTAGAGATACTTCCCGTCCGGAGAAATCGCGAGTCCGCGGTTTCGGCGCGGCGATGCCTTCTGGGACTGACCCTGAACAATCTGGCTGTTGTCGACCAGATACTGGACGGTCCATTTGTAGGTGTCGCCCGCGTGGGAAGGCAGAATTGCGGAGAGGCAGATTGCGGCAATTATCCCGCGGCGCAGGAAGCGATCGATTGCGGTAAAAAACGGGTGCATCGGATGTGGATTGATGTCGTGACGCTAGGTCAGAGTGAGGCTGGGTGTAAACATTTTTCGAGGATGCCGAATTGGACGCGAATATGTCAATTCGCCGGGACTCCCGCTGGTCGGGTCTAACGGGTGAGTTTTCGCCAGAATCCAAGGCGGAATTCGGGGTGGGCCGCCTCCAGCGATGCGGGAGCATCGACTTTCGAGTTTTGAACGAGCAAGCGCGCCAGCTCCAGCGCGGAACTGGCGGCGGAAAATCGCTCGCGTGCCACTGCGGCGGCGGCGGCACCGAACCTGGCGGAGAGACCGTCCGCGGTCAGGAGCGTTGCGAGCGCCGAGGCAACCGCTGGAATATCATGCTCGGCGACCAGAAAACCGGTCTTCGTGTCGTCGATCATCTCCGGCACGCCGGCGACGCGGGTGGAAACGACGGGAACGCCGATGGCCATCGCTTCCATAATCACCGTGGGCAGGTTGTCGCTACCGCCGTCTTTTTCCCGCTGGCAGGCTAGCGCGAAGACGCGCGCCGAGGCGATTCGCTCGCGTACTTCGGCCTGGGAACGGGGACCGAGCAGGGTCACGCGGTCGCCCAAATTGTGGCGGAAAATGAGCGACTCCAGCTCAGCCTCCATCTCGCCGCCGCCGATGATCTCGCAGGTGAAATTGATGTTCCGGTCGCGCAGAATCGCGCAGGCTTTGATCAAATCCGGGAAGCCCTTCTTTTCCACATACCGGCCGACGCTCACGATCTTCGGCACGCCGCCCGGATGCGAAGCCTGCGGCAGGTCGTCCATCCGGATGCCGTTGAACACGCGGAAAATCCGGCCGCGGGCAAACGGGTGTTTTTCCTCCATCCAACGCTTGCTGTAATCGGTCTCCGTCACGACGAACTTCGCGTCCTTCACGAGCATCGCATTCTTGACGGGGAAGTCGTTATCGCAAAAAATATCGTTCGCGTGTCCAGTGAAGCTGTAGGTGAGCCCGAACAGCTTCTTCAGCCACCAGGCCGTGCGTGCGGCGATGCCACCGAAGTGCGCGTGAACATGCCGGATGCCCGCGGCGACGAGAATCGGACCAATCCACGCCGCTTCAAACATCCGTTGCGCATCCGTCGTCGAGCGGTGCTTTGGCAGCGTGCGATGCAGTCGGAAGGGCAGGCGGCCGAGCTCGCGGTCCTTGTCGATCTTCGTCCGCACTTCGCCGCCTTCGGGCATGTAAAAAACGGGCGTCTCCATCGTCACCGCCATTTCCGGCGGGTCGTCGGGACGGCGGATCGAGACGACAAATGGCTTCATGCCGAGCTGCGTCATCGCCTCCACTTCGCGATACACGAACGTCTGCACAAACGACGGAAGCCGCTCGCACAAATAAGCGAAGGTGAACCCGTCCGCCTTCGAGGGAAGCTGAGCCTGCGTTTTGCCGAACACCGGCGCAGGGGCGGCAGCAGCGGATTTCGCAGGCGGGGCCTCCGCCGCGCTGAAGCGCATCGTGGGGCGCGGGCCGTTACCTTCCGGCTTGTTTTGCTTCATCGTAAAAGCCCTCCAGTTTTTCGATTGCCCGCTCCTGCGAAAACTCCTCGCGCACCGACCTTGCGGCAGCGGCGCTCATCGACGCCCATAGCTCGGGATGCGCAGCAAGCCGCAGCAGCACACTTGCGAGCCCCTCGTCATCACGCTCTTCGACAAGGAAGCCCGTCGCGCCATCCGTCACCGCCTCGGGGATTCCGCCGTGCAGCGTCGCCGCAACCGGCAGACCCGTGGCCATCGCCTCCAGCATCGAATTCGGCACGCCTTCCTGGTTTTTGTCCTCGGTCATTTCGCTCGGGTGGAGAAAAATGTGCGACGCCGCGTAAAGCTTCGCCAGTCCCGCCTGATCGAGAAAGCCGCGCAATTCCACCGCGCCGCCCAGTTCCATCTCCGCGGCCATGCGCTCCACCTCGGCTTTCATCGGACCATCGCCGGCGAGGATGAAACGCGCTGCCGGCCAGCGTTCGCGGAATCTCGCAAACGCCCGCAACGAGGTGCGTAGACCTTTTTTCGCGATCAGCCGACAAGCCTGCACCAGCCGCCATTCGCCGTCCGGCGGCGCGGTCCGCGCCACAAACGGGAACGCTTCCAGCGGGATTCCCGTGCGGTTCAGCCGTAGCTTCTCCCGAGGTGCGCCCATCTGCGCCAGTCGGTCCATCAGCGAATGCGACCGCGCAAGCAGCAGCGGCGCGGTTTTCAAAAGCTCCGCCATCTGCTCGTCGTAGCCGGGCTGGTCGGGTCGCGGCTGGATGTCCATGCCGTGAAACGACACGACGCACGGCTTGTCCCATTCCTTGATGAACGGCAGCAAATGCACGCCCGTGTGCCCGAAATAAATGTGCATCAAGTCCGCCGGCCGACGCTCCATCAGCTTGATCACCACCTGCAACTCCCCGCGGTAATACACGGGCGGCATCCGCTGAATGTACTTCAGCCAAAAGCGCTTGATGAAATTCTTCCGTGCCCGCGGAATCAGCTCCACATCGGGAAAAGGAAACTCCTCTTCGCATTTCCGCTCCCGCGTGAGGATGAAGGTCTGCCACCTGCGCAGGCCAGTCACCTGCCGGTAGATGTGGCGCATTTCCGGTTTCAGGAAGGTGGTGCAATAGCTGGCTACGACTGGCATGGGCGGGCGATTTCAACGGCTTTAGCCGACAAACGTCCCGCTTGTCGAGAACCCCGCGAAGCTAGCGTCAGAGAATTCAGCACTTCACCTACCCCGCTTGCCAGTTCGCAGTTCCTGGGGCATCTTATGGCTAAACTATGGGCGCAAACGCTTTAATCATCGGCACCGGCGGGGTGGGGAGCGTGATCGGCCAGAAGCTCCACGGCTACCCGGTTTTCGACCGCATTTTTCTAGGCGATGTGGATACGACTTATGCCCAGCGGTTGCATGAGCGCACGCCTAAGAGCCGCTTCGAGGTGGTGTCGATCAATGCGATGGATTCCGCGGCGCTCGCGGCGTTTATCGCGGAGAAAAAGATCGCCATCGTGATGAACGCAGCAACCTGGCTGGTGAATCACAGTGTGCTCGAAGCCTGCGCGAACGCTGGCGCACATTACATGGACATGGCGGCGGATATTTACTCGCCGCCAGGCGTGAAGCGTCCGGCGAAAAACAGCTACGAGGCGGAAATTGAGAAGTTCGACGCACGCTTTCGCGAAAAGGGCCTGCTCGGTCTGCTTTGCATGGGTTGCGATCCGGGCGCGGTGAATGTGTTTGCGCGGTGGGCGATGGACCGGTTGGACACCGCCGAGAGCATCCGCGTCTTGGATGCGGACAACGCCGACGTGAAGGGATATCGATTCGCCGTGCTCTTCAGCCCGGAGACGCTTTTCGAAGAGCTCGGCGCGGTGCCTTATTACGTGAAAGACGGTCGCGTGATGTCCGGCAAGCCGCTGGAAACCGAGGTGGAGTGGCATCGCTTTCCGCCGCCGCTCGGGCTGATGAAGACTTACGCTGTGGCGCACGAGGAGGGCGTGTCGCTGGGACTCTACAAGCCGTTTGTGGACAAGGGCGTGAAATACTCCGTTTTCAAATACACGCTCAGCGACAAAGTCGTGCAGCTTGCGAAATCGGTGTCGCTGCTGGAACTGGATACGTGGAAGAAAATCAAAGTGGACGGCGTGGAAGTCGCGCCGGTTCGCGTGGCTTGCGCGAATTTACCCAAGCCCGCCACACTCGGCGCGACCGCCGACGGCTACAGTCTCGTGGGCACCGAAGTTCGCGGGGAGAAGGACGGCAAGCGCGTGGAGTATTTCGTTTATACGATCGACAACCACCATGAGACCTACGAGCGCTACGGGTACAGCCTTACGGTCGTGCAAACAGGCATACCGCCAGCGCTGGCAGCGCGTCTTTTGATCGAGGGAAAAATCCCCGAGCGCGGAGTGATGATGCCCGAGGCTCTGACGCCCGACGCGCTGATGGAGAACTTCTCGAAGGAGGGACTGCGGATTTTCGTGGAGCGCCGCGAGGTCGCAGAAATGTAAGATTGCGAAAAGCGGGGCGACGGGGAAATCTCCCGCGCTCCTATGAAACAGATCGCATCCTTCCTACTAGCCACCAGCATCGCATTCCTCGCAGCCTGCGACAGCAAGCCCTCGGGCGGAAGTCCCGGCAACAACAGCGGAGGCGAGAAGCTCATCATCGGCCTGCTGCCGAAGAGCAAGGGCAACCAGTATTTTGCCACCGTGGAGAAAGGCGCGCAGGTCGCCGCCGCAGAACTCGGCGTGCAGCTTCTTTTCGACGGCCCGACGAATACCGACGCCGCGAAGCAGAACGAGATCGTGGAGAACTGGATCACGCAGGAAGTGAACGTCATCGCAGCAGCCGCAGAGAACCGCGACGGCCTCAGCTCCGCGCTTAAAAAGGCGCAGGCGAAAGGAATCAAGGTCGTGACCTACGACAGCGATGTGCAACCCGATGCGCGCGGTTTTTTCGTGAATCAAGCAACCGCACAGGGAATCGGCGAAGTGCTGATGGACACCGCTGCGAAACTCACTGGCGAAGAGGGTGAATTCGCGATCATCACCGCGACGCTCACCGCGGCGAACATGAACGAATGGCGCAAGCACATCGAGGCGCGCTTGAAGGACAAGTATCCGAAGATGAAGCTCGTCGATACGAAGCCGTGCGACGACCAGAAGGACAAGGCGCAGCAGGAAGCGACAAATCTCCTCAGCGCGTATCCCAATTTGAAAGCAATCATGGCCATCTGCTCGCCCGCAG
>SXWH01000073.1 GCA_005791535.1 Verrucomicrobiaceae bacterium
CGCCATCGCCGTGCGCGACGCGGAGACGCGCGTCTTCAAACACCTCTTCCCCACCGACCGCGAAACCTTCAAACACCTCGTCGCCCAAACCGCGCTCGACCTTGTGCGGCGCAGCGTCGCTTGCGCAACGTAGTTCACGACCTTAGTCGGCGCGGCGCGGCAAGCAGCGTCCGCTTCGAGCTTCACGCTCTGCGTCTTTCTGCGAAGCGTGCCCGTCTTCTCTTCGCGGCAGTTTGGCCGACTAAAGTCGCAGACTACTTTCGCAAGCGCGCCATCCCGCGAAACGAAAAAAGCCCCGCGCTTGTGCGAGAGCGGGGCTTGTGATTGGAAGCTGGGTTGAACAGTCAGCCTCGCACCCCATTTCATGTCACGGCCCAATGAGCGCCGCCCGTCAAGCCTTCCGCATTGTAATCGTGTCTGGCAGGGCAAATGACTCGCGATGGACTCAGTTAAAAGTCCGAACGGTGACGACATAATCTTTGCTCTTGGTCGCATAGTGCGAAACACGAAGCCCACCTTCTGGTCCGGGTTCTAGGTGTGAGTACCTGTAAACTAAAGGCGAGGCTGGCAACAGAATCGGGAAATCCAATCGTCCCTCGGCCAAATGAGCAAGTATAGGGGGCGTCGCGGTCTCGCTTTCCTTGTGCTCAACATACTCGTAGCGCGACAACACCCTGCTGAACTCTGACGGAGCGATCCTAAAGCTCATCACAACTGTGGAGTTCCCAAATCCGCTGGTGCGCCACAAGCGAACCTCTTTCAGGCTCTGCGGCACATCATCGGCGACATACCGGCGAAAAAGAGTCTTCGGGGAATCTGGAATCGCGCTTGAGAGAAAGACAATGCTCAGCGGGACATGAACCAACCACGGCAGGACTGAGCGATATGGCAGAGGGCGGTGAAACAATCGCTCCGCCACCCATCGCAGAAGGAATCCGACTCCCACCAAAATCGGAAATGTCACAACAACGAACAACCTACCGAAGAAGAGCGCTTGTCCAATTCCCGCTCGAAATGTGCTTCCTGCGGCATACGCGTCGCCAACAATAATCGCGATGGCGTAGAACAAGAATGATGTGACCAAATAGACGCGGACTTTCATTGGCCTACCTCCCCGCTACACGACCGGCAATTTCCGCCAGTCGTATAGCGGGCGAACCGGAAACGTGCGCTTTCTCTCGGTCGGTTTGATTGTTGCGGTGAAGTGCTGCGCACATTCGGGCTTTATATTGGCGGTTGCTAAGGTGGCAAGCGACGCGGGGCCTGTCTCATTCGGAGATCTCGATGCGGTAAAACTTCGCAAGCGAAGTCGCCTTTCCGTCCACCATGAAATACTCGCTGCCCGCGAGCCCTTCGGTTTCCGGAGAAAGGCTCTCCCAACCGAGCGGGTTCGCGAGGTTCTCGGATGCGAACAGCCGATACACCCGCTTGCTTTCGTAAGGCTCGAACAGAATTTTCCGCGCAGCCGGATTCCCGGGAACAGCTTCGAGACGTAGCTTCAGACGACTCGTGTTGCTCGCGGGATTCGTCGTTGCGAGGTATTCGAGCCTGTTGTTCTGACCATCGGCATCGGGGTCGGCTGCCGGAGCAGCGTTCGGATTCTCCAGGCCGAACTGCGTGATTTGCCAGTCGTCCGGCAACGAGTCCGCCGCATACAGACCATAATTGTCACCGTCGGAGTTCAAGACTGTCACCGTTTCCACATCGGTGATTCCAGCGTAAGTGCCCTGAACGGATGCGACGGTGTCTTCATACACCACCCCGGACAGAGCGAGCCCCGTGGCATTCACACCCGTCATTGGACCGGTCACTACATTCCACGAAACCAACGAAGGCAGGACCGCGGTGAGCGTAAAATCACTGTTCGTGCGGAATGCGTTGAGCGACACCGACGTTCCTTCATTCACAAAGGGACTGGTAAATGAAATCTGGAAGCCCGTCGCCTCGAACAACTGGCCGGGAAATCCTCCACGGTTCGAGTAGCTCCCGAAATTCCCGATGCGCCCGATCGCGCCGATGCTGGACTGCACCGCGTAGTTTGTAGAGGAAGCTGCACGTCCTCCGCCGTCGAGGACTTCGGTCGTGGTCGAGTAGTTTGCGCTCGCGCTGGCACCGGCGAAAAGCGGAGTAGTGATGAGTGCGAAAACGATGGCGGTTTTCATGGCGCGACTATTCCTCCACAGCGGTCCAGCCGACCGAGAACGGATGCGTAGGCAGGATTTGGTTCACGGCGTTGGACTGCTCATCGAAAAAGAAAACCGATGGAGCGTTCGACACCGACGAGAGCACCGGAAACAGGCGAGGCGATGAGTTGCCGCGCAGTTCGATGGCCAGACCCCAAGTCGTGCCGGTGGCGTCATTCGCGCGGCGGTAGAGGATGCGGCGCTTCGGCCCGTCGTAGTAGCTCACGCAGGGCCTTCCATTGATCATCGCGATGCGGCAGAAGCGGCCCACGTCGATGTCGCTCTCCGAGGTAAAGATGCCCGATCCGGTCACAATGGTGCCGCGGTCCACGACCTCCGGAGCGGCCCACGAATAGCCGTTCACGTCCGTCGAGCGCACGAGGCGGAGGTCTTTGCTCGCGGCGCTGTAGTAGAGAATCGCGGGCTTTCCGCCGAGCACGATGAGCTGGCAGTGCTCGCCGTTGCCGGGCGTGGACTCGGGGAATGAAAACGCCTCGACGCTCGTGCCCGCTGCCGTGAGGCGCGCAAACTTGAGGTTTTTGTTCGTGAAATCGTAATACGCGATGCACGCCGCGCCGTTGACCTCCGCGAGCGAACTGTAACCGCCGACATCCTTGGTCGATTGCACGAGCACCGGCACGAAGTTGCCGCGCTTGAAATAAAGGTCGCCGTTATCCGCGTCGTAGTAGCTCACGCAATTCAAGCCACCCACAACAGCGGCGGAGGGGAAAAAGCCGTTTCCTTTCCCCGGCGAACCTGGAGTGATCTTCGCGGCAACCTCGACCTCCGCGCCCCATGTCGTGCCGGTCGCATCGGCACCTCGGACCCACAGTCCCGTTTCTTTCTGGTAATACACCGAAACTCCTCCGGTCGCCCCGGTGATCGCGGTGTGATGTTCGCCAGCAGTGAACGCGTTACCCTGTGCTTCGACTTCCCAATTTGCGCCGTTATCCATCGAGCGCAGGCGCAGCAGGCTGGCGTTCGCAGCATCGTAGCAGGCCCCGCGCAGGAGCGGTCCGTCCATTGCGAGGCTTACAAATTCGCCTTTGAGTCCATCCGGGATCAGCGTTCGCGGCGCGCTCCACGCCGAGCCGGTCGCATCGTTCGCGATGACGCAGCGCAGATCGGCATCCAGAACAAAGGTCACGTTGTCGAATGTGATCTTGTTGTAAAGAATCACCGGCTTCGGACCTGCCACCATCGCAACGCGCTGCGTGGAGAATGAATCATTTACGCCAACCGCGGCATCGAGTTCGACGGGCGCGCCCCAGCCGCTCGTGCCCGCCACTACCGTACTGCGGGAGTAGAAAAGTTTTCCCGTCTGCGCATTGCTCAGCGCGATGGCTGGAGTGCCGCTGATTTCCGCGAGCGCGATGGTGTTGAGTTCACCGCCGGTTCCCGCGCTCGCCTGTGTGATGGCGTTCGTCGCCGCCGGCCACGTCGTGCCGCTCGCATCCGTCGCCCGGCGGAAACGCACCCGGAAATTCCCGCCTCCCTCCGCGCAATATGCAACCGCAGGGTTCCCCGCGATCAGCACGGCTTTGAAGCCCAATGCGCTGAAGTGAAAATCCGGGTCAGCCGCAATCGTGACCGGAGCCGCCCACGCCGTGCCCTGCGTGTCCGTCGCGCGCACCATGCGGATCGCGCCACCGCCGGAATAAAACACCGCCGGGTTTCCATTCACCGTGAGCAATTGCACGTCCTCCCAACTTTCCGAGCCCGAAGCCAGCACCTGCACCGGCGCATTCCACGCGAGGCCGTCGTAGCCGGTGGCTCTCGCAAAATGGAGACTCGATCCCGTGGCGGGCGTGAAAACAACGGCGGGAATGCCTGCGACTTCGCCCAGCGATGCGGAATATGTCTGAGGCGCCGTAACCGGCAGGCGCGACACACCGAACGGCCCCTCGAAAATCAAGCTATCGCCGCGATGAACCGCTTGATTCCGAAAGAGCCGGTTAAACTGACCTCCGGCAATCTGCGCTACGCGCGTCGGGCTTTGCCAGGCTGCGCCAAATGCATCCGACGCCTTCGCGAACTTCAGTGTCTTATCACCTGGGTCAAACACGGTGACGTACGGCGTGCCGTCCTGAAGTTTTCCAGTCGCGAGCGCGCCGTTCGTTTGGGCTGTGCTCACCGATGGTCGGGGAAGTTCACGTCGCAGCGTCGCGTTGTTTTCTTTGTAGTGAATCGTACCGTCGTTGGAGCCACTCACGAGCCATGCGAGCTTTCCATTCAGGCTGTGGAGAACACGATCGGGTTGCGACGAGGCCGAAGCTGACGCAAAGCTGTTCCATGAATTGCCATCCGCATCGCCGGGACGGAGAAATTGAATACTCTCGCTCGTAGAATAAGTCGTGGTCACCTCTAGAACTGTCGCACCAAACTGATTTACGGTAGACTTTAGTTCGTTGTGAGCGCGGGTGTCCTTATCCCGCACACCGATGACGGGCTCGGCCCCGAGCATTCCCGCCGAAACCGGCCCTGTGACATCGCTCCCCACTGAAACTGGAGCGACCCAACCCGTGCCCGACGCATCACTTGATCGGCTCACGAGCGCGGCACTTTGAACACTCTCCGTGCGGCTCGCCCCCTCCGTCCCCGAGGGATCGGATATCGTCGTACTGTATGCGTCCTCGATATGAAAAATGGCGGGTTTTCCGTTCACGAACAGGAAGCGCGGCGAATTGCCGATGATGCGCGTATTTGCCGCATCCTGCCGCACAGCAGTTGCGCTCGCCGGCCACGTGCTACCATCCGCTGCCGCCGCGCGGACGTAGAAAAGGTCGGCATCCAAATCCGTCGTGGGCGAGGAACTGAAGGCGAGCGCTGGCGAGCCGTTCACTGTCGTGAAGTCCCAGTGCTCCGCGCGGCAGCCATTCGTCGCCGTGAGATTCACCGCCGCTGCCCACGTAGAGCCGGTCGCCGTCGTGGCCCGGTAAAATTGCAACCGCTTGTTGATGGCGTCATGCACAACGATGCCGGGGTTCGTGTTTGCCCGTCCGCCGATTGGCCGGCTGTTCACGCCCGAAGCCACCACCGTCGTCAGCCCGCCCCACGCAGTTCCAGCGGTGTCCGTCGCGCGCGTGAATCGCAGTACGCCCGCGCCAGTCGTTAGCGCGATGGCGGGATTTCCCGCAGACAGATGCAGATATATCCGGGTGCCGGAGTCCACCGTCCCAATGGAAACAGCATTTTCCCAAGCCGTCGCCTCGATGTTCGACGCCCGACGGTAAAGCAGCGTACCCTCCTCCACGTAGGCCAGAGCCGGGCCGGTCGCGAGCATCACCATATCGACTGCCGTCACGCTGCGAGTCACGACGCCCGTGCTGCTGATTGTCGTATCCACCACCGGCATCACCGCGTGATCCAAGCGCGAGAGCGGTGTGCGCAACGTGAAGCCCGACAGACTGCGCGACTGCACGGAGAAATTCGGCGGCGTTGATAACGACGTTGCGAACTCGCCCTGCAGGCCAAGCGAAACCGTCGGCACCGTTAGGAACGTCGCTGAGAACGGGATCGTCTTATCGAGGCTCGCCGGGAACGAAGTGAGGTCTTCGCCATAGACGGAGAACGTCCCGCTGTCGTAGGGGCGCTGAAGCTTCGTCGCGGGTATGGTGCCATCCGCGATCTGCGCGCCTGTCACCGAGCCCGCCGCGAGCTTCGTCCCGGAAATCGCCCCGTCCGCAAACGCAGCACCAGTAAGCGAACCGTTGGCAATCGCAGTGCCCGTCACTGCGCCCGCCGCGAGTTGCGCACTGCCGACCGCGCCATTCGCGATAGCCGCGCTCGTCACCGCGCCGGCGGCGATTTTCGAGGAGGTAATCGCGCCATCCTTCACCCCGTCCGCCATGATCGCGTATCCCACAGCGGCGATACGCTGATCCGGGGCGAGTTGCTGAAACCCAAGCACGCCGTTGTTAAACCAAATCCGCACCCGCACATCCGCGCCCCCAAACGCCGATGTGGGAATCGCTGCCATGTTCGCCAGCGTCGTGTCGCCCAGGAACACGCTGTAAATCCCGTTGGTCACCGGCAGCACCACATGCGCATTCGGCTGCCCGCCGGAAATTGGAGCATTGCTCCAAAGCGTCGTCCCCGCACCGTCCACGTGCGCAAACTTGAACTGTCCATTGCCGTTAAAATTCACACCACCAACGGTCATGCGGCCCTGGTAGTTGATGATCTGCGGCACCTGTGCAGCGACTGGAAATGCCAGTCCGGCGAGCAGCACCGCGAGAAGTGAAAGAGCAAATTTTTTCATGGTTTCGAAGAAAGCAGCCCCGTGCAAGACGAGGCCCTGCTCTATTCTTCGGGAACCAGCGGAACGGATTACACGGGGGCCGCGAAAATTCTATCGCGCGAGCTCCTGCACCACGCGGAAGCCGCGGCCGGGGCGGCGGCGGAGGGATTCGCCGTCGTAGCGGAAGCCGAGGCGCAGGCCGCGGTTGCCCTGCGTGCCTTCGAACCAACCGCCGCCTCGCAGGACGCGGACGAATGCGCGGGTCTCGCCGGGGCCGTAGAGGTCGGCGCACCATTCATTCGCGTTGCCGCTCATGTCGAAAAGACCGTTCACATTTGGAGCAAAAGAGCCGACCGGGGCAGTCGTGGCAAAGCCGTCGGTGTAGCCGGGAATCGGCGAGCCGGCGAGTTGCGGAGCGGTCGTAGGCGTGTCTTCGCCGCAGTAGTTTCCGGAACCTCGCGGCGGCGGCCATGCGTCGCCCCACGGGAAGTTTCCGAGGTTTTTTGCGGGTTCGCGCGGCGATGCTCCGGGCTCCGGCGCCAAGGCCCGCGGCGGTGCTCCACTCCACATCGGTCGGCAGTCGGTAAATATCCGCCGGCCCGATGATTCCTTTCGCGCGCTCGGTGTCTGTGAGCCACTGACAGAAAAGCGTCGCGTCCTCCCAGTTCATCATCACGACCGGATGCTGCGGTTCCTCGGGCAATCCCTCGGGTTTCTGCCAGTCAGGATTCGCGTCCTTTTTCTGCGCAGCAAATTCCGCGTAGTCGGCGCGGCGTGTTTCCCATATGGAGAAAAGAACCGCGGCACCCGTGCTTGTCTTCGTGACGGGAACGAAGCGCATCCCGAGTGAGTTTTGGAATTGCGCGTCCTTCGTCGCAACGACCGGGCTTTTGCCGTATGGAAGCGGTGGCCATTCCGCACTTTCCCATTCCACGATATAGCCGCGCCACGATTCGCTGCCGGACTTGTCCGCATCGTTTGGCTGCCACGAGAGCCAGCCGAGTTTCGCCCGGTCCTCGGTGCGCCGCCAAAGCAGCGTGCGCGCGTTTGCCACGGTCACGTCGCCGCGTCCGGTGGTCCAGTCGGTGAACTCGAACTTCTCGCCCGTGACCCACTGCCACGGGCCTTTCGGGTCGGGCCGAAAACCGCCGATCCACACGCTGCGGTGACGCTCCGGCAGCGCGCGGCCAAATGCTCGGTCGATCGCGTCGGCCTCTTCGCGCGATGTGATTGTTGCGAGATGCCCGCCCATCCGCTCCGCCTGTGCGCGTGCGAATTCCCAACTGTGCTGCCCCGGCACGAAGCGATAGCGGTGGCCGCGGAAAAGGAGGTCGCCGTTTAGCTCGATGAGCGGTTTGTCGTCCCGCGGCGGCGGCGGTGGCGAGGAGACTTCTTTGTCTGTCCGGAAATAGCTCACGAGCGCCGCAACGCCGATCACGACCAGCGCGAAAGCCGGCATCCCGAAGACGAGCCACGCTTCCACTTTTTGCCGCCGCGGACTTCTTCCCCGCGAAACCGGAGCCGGTGACGCAATCCGCGCGACCGAACTTTTCAGCGCCACCGCCGTCTCGTATCGCGCGCCGGGATCGGCTTGCATCGCGTGCGTCACGATCTCATCCCAGCGCGCGTCCACGCTGGCGCTTTTCGATGGCGGCAGCCACGCACCACGCGGGAGCTGGCCGGTGAGCATTTGGTAGAGCATCACTCCGAGCGAATAAATATCCGCGCGATGATCCACGGAATCGCCGCTCTTGAGCTGCTCCGGCGCAGCGTATTCGGGCGTCCCGAGTCCTTCGCCGGTGGGCGTCCGCGTATCGCCATGGTCCACCGGTCGCGCGAAACCGAAGTCCGCGATTTTGATCCGTCCTTCGCGGGTGAGCAGGATGTTCGAGGGTTTGATGTCGCGATGCACAATGCCGCGTTCGTGCGCAAATTGGAGGGCGTCGCAAATCTGCGGCACGAGCGAGAGCGCCATTTCCTGCGTCATCCCGCCCGCACGAATCACCTGCATGAGGTCCGTGCCGTCCACAAATTCCATCACGATGTAAAGCAGCCCCGCCCCCGCTTCGCCGCAATCGATGACGTTCACGATGTTTGGATGCGAGAGCTTTGCCATCACCAGGGCCTCGCGCTGGAATCGCTCCACAAATGCCGCGTCGGCATCATCGTCGCGCCGCATCAACTTAATCGCGACCGTCCGCTGAAGCCGCAATTGCTGCCCCTTGTAAACAGCCCCCATCCCGCCTCGACCGATGAACGCCTCGACCGAATACGCGCCGTTCGGAAGAAGCGCGGCGAGCTCATCCACCGAGGGTGGCTGCCACTTCGCGGGAACTGTGTCTTTCTCGTCAGGATTCCCTGCCAACGCCACACGACGGACACACGCAGGACAAAGGCCCGCGAGCTTCGTCGAAGGAAGCGGCGACTGGCAACGCGGGCAAAGGGCGTTTTCGGACATTGGCGTGTCTTGATACTATTCGGAATCCGCTCCCGACGATTTCATCCGCCGAAAAGATACCGCATTTCCGCTTCGGCCTCGGCCGGGTCGCTGACCGTCAGCTCGACCTGCTCGCGGACTTTCATGCGGAAACGTTTTCGGAGCCGATGGACCGCTACGGCAAACGCATCGGAAGTCATCCCGACTTTGCCGCAAGCTTCCGAGTAACCATCGCCCCCGGCCTCCGCCGCGAGAAACGGGAGCAGCGCGGAAAAGATCGCCGCACGCCCGTCGCGTTCGTACTCCGCGCGCAGAGACTCGAGTGCCCGGTCCATCAAAACCAGCGCCCATCGCTGGTCAAAGGCCTGCGATGCGTCCAAACCCGCAGCCGGTTGTTCGCGAAACCACGCCTCGCATTCCTCGGCATCCAACGAAAGCAGCGGCACGCCGCCTCCGCGCTTCCATGCGGTCGATGCTCGAAAGCGGTCCGTTAGAAAATGATCGAGCGCTCCGAGAAGAAACGACCGGAACCTTCCGCGCGCCGCGTCGGCAGAACCGAAGGACTCCCGCCGCAGCAGGCTGGCGAAAAACTCCTGCGTCGCATCCTGTGCATCCACGGGAGCCAGACCGCGTCGCCGCAACTCCGCATACACCGGCGGCCAGTAACTCCGGCAGAGCGTTTCAATCGCCCCCGCTCCGCTGCTTCCGCCGCGCGCCTGCGCGAGCACGCTCCAGTGCGTACTGGGAAAACCCGCGTGCGTATGCGGACCGGACTCGCGTCTTTCGCTACTCATTTGGCGTGCGAAGGTTCCATCAGTTCGCACCCGGCGCAAGCACCCGCGCAACCGTTCATCACGCTCCCCACTGACTTCCCAAGTACCCCCCCCGTACAAGAGGAGAGCGGGCGAAGAGATTCGAACTCTCGACATCTTCCTTGGCAAGGAAGTGCTCTACCAACTGAGCTACGCCCGCGTAACAGGACGCTCACAATAGAAGGGACGCCGGAAGTTGCGCAAGGAGATTTTCGGAAAAAAAATTCACCCCTGTTCTATTCGCCGGCTTCGGAGAGCACATGGGCGGGCTCCGGCCAGTTGGGGGCGAGTTCGCGAGCGCGCTTCAGCAGCGGGAGCGCCTCGGCTTTGCGTCCGTTTTCAAGCAGCAGCCGCCCAAGCTGGAAGTGCGCGCGGGCGGATTTCGGGTCGAGCAGCACGGCGCGCTCGTAGGCATGGATGGCCGCGGGGATGCGCCCCATCGCGACTTCCACGGAGCCGAGGTTGTTCCAGGCGGTGAACTGGTAGGGATTGATGCTCAGGCTTTCCATGATGTGCGCCTTCGACTTCGCGAGGTCGCCGGTCACGCGGTAGTGCGAGCCGAGGTTTCCGTGCGCGATGTAGTTTCGCTGCGTCACCGCAATCGCGCGCTCAAATGCAGCGCCGCTATCCCGCCAGAACCCGACCTGCCGCGCGGTGACCATGGCCAGCGCGCCGACGCACACAACCGCGAGCACCGAGGGAATCTTGGACTCCTGCTGCTGCGTCCGTCCTTTCCGACTCCACTCCACCGCGACCCACACGGCGGCGATTAAAAGGCCGATGCCGGTGGTGTAAAAATACCGGTCCGCCATCGCCTGCCGGCCCACCTGCACGAGACCAATCACCGGACCGAGCCCGATGAGGAACCACAGCCAGCCAAACGCAATCACGGGGCGCTTCCGCATTTGCCAGAGCGCCAGCGCCGTCACGACGAGGCACGCAGCGAGGCATCCGGCAATCATCGCAGTCGAGAGCGTGCCCTCCGTGTGCGGATAAAAGATGCACAAATCATCCGGCCACACCGCGCGCCGGAGATACGTCGCCGTGGCGTAGATGGCGTTCGAGATGCGCACGCCCCACGGATACGAACTCATCGCTCCCACATCCACCTGCGCCTGCACCGCGAGCCACGCTGCGAGCGCGGCGAGAACCACGAGCGGGAGCTTCTCGGCGAGGAGCTGGATGTTCGCCTGCCGGTTGCCGGGCTTCCATCGATTCAGCGGCCAGAAATCGAGCAGCAACAGCAGGAGCGGCACGGAGACGGCCATCGGTTTCGCCATCAGCGCGCCGACGAAACTCGCGAGCAGCAGCGCGTAACTCCCCCGCCCCGGATTCCGCGCATGGCGCGCGTAGGCGAGCAGCGTGAGGAAAAGAAACGTCGCCGCGACCAAATCCTTTCGCGCCGAGAGCCACAGCGCAGGCTCCACGTTTTGCGGATGCACGAGAAACAACAGCGCCACGACCGCGGAGCGCCACCACGCGCCCGTGAGCGCGTGCAGCGCAAAGGCGAGCAGCACGGCGTTCAGCGCGTGAAGGCATACGCTGGTCCAGTGCATCGGACCTGCGTTGATGCCGAAAAGCTGCGCATCGGCGATTCGCGTCAGCAGCGTGATCGGCGCCCAGTATTCCGCATACTGCGAGAAGTGTGTGAGGTTCGCGGTGAACGCCCATTCAACGCTCTTCGCGCTGAAGCCCTCGCGAAGGTGCGGGTTGTTTTGAACGTAGATGTCGTCATCCCAATTCAGAAACGCATACCCGCCCACCGGATGAAAGACCGCCGCCGTCAGCGCGAGTACGAGCGCGAGGAAGATCAGCTTCGCGCGGCGGGTTCCGGGATTTGAAATGGCCGCATCCATCCGGCGTAAACAGCGTCGCGATTAAAGCACCGGGCGCTCCTTGTGCCACGGCGTGGACTGCTCGTAGGCGTGCGCGATTTGCAGCAACTGCGCCTCCTTCCATGGCTGCCCGAGCAACTGAAGCCCCACGGGAAGCTTCACGCCGCCCGCATCCGCAAAGCCGCACGGAATGCTCACGCCGCAGGTGCCGGCGAGGTTGCACGCGATGGTGAAAATATCCGCGAGATACATTTTGAGCGGATCGTCCGAGCGGTCGCCGGCCTTGAACGCAGGCTCCGGCGATGTCGGGCAGACGATGGCGTCCACCTTCTCAAACGCCTTCGTGAAATCCTCGCGAATGAGCGTCCGCACCTTCTGCGCGCGGAGGTAGTAGGCGTCGTAGTATCCGCTCGAAAGCACATACGTCCCGAGGATGATGCGGCGCTTCACTTCCGGTCCGAATCCCTCGGCGCGGCTGCGGGCATACATCTCCAGAAGATTGTCGGTCTGCGCGCGGCGGCCGTAGCGCACGCCGTCGAACCGCGCGAGATTCGCCGAGGCCTCCGCCGTGGCCACGACGTAATACGTGCTCACCGCGTGCTCCGTGTGCGGCAGCGAGACCTCCACGATTTCCGCCCCGAGCGATTCGTAATGCCGGATTGCGGCGCGCACCGCGGCGTCCACCTGCGGATCCATTCCGCCGATGAAATACTCGCGCGGCATGCCGAGCTTGATGCCCTTCAAATCGCGCCCGAGCAGCGCCGTGGAATCCTCCACCGGAACATCGAGACTCGTCGAATCCATCCGGTCGCGTCCCGAAATCACATTCGTCACCAGCGCGGCATCGCGGACCGTTTTTGCAAACGGCCCGATTTGATCCAGCGACGACGCATACGCGATGAGCCCGTAGCGCGAGACCCGCCCGTAGGTCGGCTTCAGCCCCACGCATCCGCAATGCGCCGCCGGCTGCCGGATGCTCCCGCCCGTATCCGAGCCCAGTGCCGCGAATGCTTCATCCGCCGCCACCACCGCCGCCGAGCCACCCGATGATCCGCCGGGGATGCGCGAGAAATCCCACGGATTCATCGTGCGGCCGTACGCGGAATTTTCCGTCGAGCTGCCCATCGCAAATTCATCGAGATTGCACCGCCCGAAAGGAATCGCGCCCGCCGCACGAAGCTTCGCAATCACCGTTGCATCGTACGACGCCGTGTAGCCTTCGAGAATCTTCGAGCCCGCCGTGCACGGCTCGCCTTTCACGTTGATGGCATCCTTGATCGCAATCGGCACGCCGCCGAGCGGCAGGGAAATATCCGCCTTCTCCGCCAGTGCGCGCGCCGTTGCAAAATCGCGCGACAGATAGCCGTGAATGCGTCCGTCCACCGCGGCGATGCGCGCCTCGAGCGCGTCCACGGCCTCGACCGGTGACGCCGCGCCCGAGCGGAATTGCTGCTGAAGTTCGGTGATGGAAAGCGAGGTGAGCGACATGCGGTTATTCGATGACCTTTGGAACGACGATGAGCCCGTTTGCCGAGCGAGGCGCGTTGGAAAGCGCGGCGGCCTGCGTGAGCGATTCGCGCACCTCGTCGGCACGGAAGACATTCGTCACCGCATTCGCGCGCGCCATCGCCTCCACCTTGGAAACGTCCACCTTCCCCAACTGCTCCACGTGGGAAAGCACCTGACCGAGCTGGCTCTGAAACTTCTCAATTTCAGCATCGGTCAATTCAAGCCGCGCAAGCTGCGCGACATAGCGGACATTAAACGGGTCACTCATGGCCCGCGGAATGGAGCGAAAATCCCGTGCGAGGGGAAGCGTGTTGTGCAGGGATTATCCCGCAGCGCCCGCCATCCCCGCCGCGCGGATGAACGGAAGCAGCGCGTCGCTGTCTCACCGTCCATGCAAAACACGAACGCACACTTTCTCAAACGCGGGGCCAACTATCTCTGGCGCGAATGGCTGCTGCCTTTCGGCCGGATGGCCGCCATCGTCCTTCCGCTCAAGTCCGCGATTGCCGACGTCAACTGGGTGCCCACCGGCTCGATGAAACCCACCATTCTCGAAGGCGACATCGTCTTCGTGAACACGCTCGCCTACGATTTCAAAATCCCCTTCACCCTCATCCGCCTCGCCGAATGGGGCGCACCTTCGCGCGGCGATGTCGTCGTGTGCTTCTCGCCGGACGATGGCCTCCGCCTCGTCAAACGCGTCGTCGCCGTGCCCGGAGACACCATCGCAATGGTCAACGACACGCTCATCATCAACGGCCGGCCGCTTTCCTACACCACGCATCCCGCCGGGGAATTCGCCGGCGAGATCTACGAAGACCCGTCCCCCGTCCTCTCCACCGAGCAGAGCCCGGACGCACGCCACTGGGTGCTGAACCTTCCCTCGCGCGCCGCTGTCCGCGACATGCCCGAGCTCACCGTCCCCGCCGGAAAATACTTCCTCATGGGCGACTCGCGGGACAACAGCCGCGACTCACGGTTCTTCGGCTTCGTGGACCGCGAACAAATCGTCGGCCGCGCCCCCGGCATCGCCCTTTCCTTCGACAAAAACCACATGCTCCTCCCCCGCGTGCGCCGCTGGTTTTCAAAATTCGACGCCAACCTTCCGGAGTAGGCGGTCTTCCGCGCAGGGCCGCGGGATGGCTGGATTAGTCCCACGCAAACCGCTCATCCAGCGGCTTCCCGTTCTTTTCGCAAAACCGCCGGAACTCCGCCTGAAAATCCTCCTTCGCGTGATGCTCCGGCTGACTGCGGATGTAATCGCGGACCGACTCGACGTGCGACAGGCTCACGCTGAACTCCCCGTATCCGCCCTGCCATGCGAAGTCCGCATACCCGGCGCCCTTGTCCTTGATCCAGCCCGATGACGACGATTTCACCTGCTCGATGATCTTTGCGGGCGCGTGGTTCTTCGACTGCACAAAAAGGATGTGAATGTGGTCGCCCACGGAGTTGATCTCGATCAGGGGCGAATCGAGGTTTTTGAGGATGCCGGCGATGTAGGCGTGGAGTTCACCGCGCTCCGCATCACGGAGCAAAGGGCGGCGGCCTTTCGTCGAAAACACGAGGTGGACGATGATGTTCGAGAGAGACTGGCTCATGGTGATGACGCCCCTTCAGGGCTTGTTTTTGCGGTGTAGCAAACCCCGGCCTCCGCTCGCAAGCTCACTGCAGCCGGGGCTATAACATTGCGGGCCTTCGGCCCTCCGCGCAGGCCGCGCGTATTAAGGGTCTCCCGGATGCTTGGCGTCCCGTTCTGTCCGCCGCCCGCCGCTTGGGTGGCACGGCGAAAGACCGAGACAACACGGCAACACGGCGAAATGGCAACATAACACGTCGGCGCGCCAACGCAGTGCATGGGGCTGAAAGCCCCGAATGTTGTAGCCCAGGCTCAGCGAGCTCCGCGAGCGCAGGCCTGGGTTCGTCCGGAACAACGCGCGCCAAGCCCTGTAAGGGCGCAATACGCTCCGCCCCATCACACGCAAACCGCTCCCCGATTCGCCCCGCATTTATCTAGCCCTTACAGGGCTCGATTTTCTTCCCGATGCAAACCCCGGCCTCCGCTCGCAAGCTCGCTCCTGCCGGGGCTATAACATCACGGACCTTCGGCCCTCCGCGCAGGCCGCGCGTATTAAGGGTCTCCCGGATGCGTTGCGTCCCGTTCTGTCCGCAGCCTGCTGCGTAGGTAGCACGGCAACACGGCAACACGGCAACACGGCAACACGGCAACACGACAATACCCCGACACGACAACGCCCCGGTATGCCGCGCCATCGCGGCGCATGGGGCTGAAAGCCCCGAATGCTATAGCCCAGGCTGAGCGAGCTCCGCGAGCGTAGGCCTGGGTTCGTCCGAATCACGCGCGCCAAGCCCTGCAAGGGCGCAATACGCTCCGCCCACCCCTCGCAAACCGCTCCCCGATTCGCCCCGCATTTATCTCGCCCTTACAGGGCTCGGTTTTCTTCCCGATGCAAACCCCGGCCTCCGCTCGCAAGCTCACTGCAGCCGGGGCTATAACATCACGGACCTTCGGCCCTCCACGCAGGCCGCGCGTAATACGGTTCACCCGGATGCGTTGCGTCCCGTTCTGTCCGCCGCCCGCCGCGGAGATGATGACACGCCGAGACCAGACGACACGCCAACGCCCCGATAAGCCGCGCCAACGCGGTGCATGGGGCTGAAAGCCCCGAATGTTATAGCCCAGGCTGAGCGAGCTCCGCGAGCGCAGGCCTGGGTTCGTCCGAACCACGCGCGCCAAGCCCTGTAAGGGCGCAATACGCTCCGCCCGTCACACGCAAACCGCTCCCCGATTCGCCCCGCATTTATCCCGCCCTTACAGGGCTCGATTTTCTTCCCGATGCAAACCCCGGCCTCCGCTCGCAAGCTCGCTGCAGCCGGGGCTATAACATTGCGGGCCTTCGGCCCTCCGCGCAGGCCGCACCGCACGCTCCGGGCCCAAAAAACTTCCGGAGCCCCGCCCGACACCCGCCGGACGAGGCTCCGTTCATGGCTACATAACCCAACCAACAGACACACGCTTCGCCCTATGGCGAAAGGACTGAAATCTCCCCGCTCGGCACGCCCTCTCCGGCGTCGTTCACTGCGGCGATGGTGATGCCCACCGCCGTGCCGCTCGGCACGCTTTCGATCGTTGCAGACTCATCATTCACCGTCGCCAGCAGCACCGGCGTCGTATTTCCCGGCATCACACCCAGCACGTGGTAGCGCTGCGCCCGCATCGCATGCGGCCACGTCAGGCCAAACCGGTGCGAACCGCTCGGGCCCAGCGTCACCACCGGCGTATCCACGGCTTCCGGCGTCTCCGGGTCCGCGGGCGCATTGAGGCCGAACGCATGCCAGCGCGGATCATCATCCTCGATCAGCGCCATCAGCTCCGCCTCCAGGCAGCGGAGAAAGCGGTACAACTTGTTCACCGCCACCTCACGCGCCGCGCGCGCCTGCTCCGCCAGCGTCTCGGAGTTGTCCGCATTCTGGCGCGTGTCCGCCGCCAGCGCGATCAGCGCATCCGCCGTCGATTCATTCACGGCCATCACGCCGTCCTGCTGACCCGGATGCGCCACCAGATACGCCTTCGCCACCGGCAGCATACCCGCCCGCGCGTCCACCGTATCCGGCAGGGCCAGACTTCCCTGCGTGAACCCCGCCTCCTCCCATGCCGAACTCCAGTTCGTGCCGAGGAAATGCCCCAGCACTTTCACGTAGTTCGAGAGGAACTTGCGCACGTCCTCGTCCGCCGCGGCCTTTGCCTTGAATGCAAGACCGCGCGCCGATTTCGCCGCTCCGTATGCCGCCTGCGTTCCGTTCACTGTCGCGATTCGCAGACGGATGTTTGCCTCCGTGCATTGCAGCAGTCCGATTACCGTCCCGTGCAACTGCGCCCCGTCCGCACATTTGCCAGCGATGACAACGAGCGTCGGGACGACTCGACTCAGCGGATTTCCCGCCATGATACTAACTCTTCCTTTCTATGGTGCGGCCTTTCCCCGTGCCTCCGGCCGGAGGAGCTGGTTTGGTTGCCAGCCCCGCGCACACGCGCAGGTCTGTTTGGGAAAACCGACCGCCCGTCCTGCCGCCTACGGCTGACCTCCGCGCGGTCGCCGGCAAACCACCGGTCGAAGCCGCTCCGCTGTCGGGCGCGATGAAGCATTCGTCTTCATGGGTATATATATACACGCATCCCGCGCGCCTCGCAAATCGCTCACGGAGAATTCATCTGCGCACAGGTTTTACCTTGCCCGGGGTTCGACGTTCTTGTTTCCATCTTCGGCATTGTAATGACACGGGCATTCCCCAACTTTCACAGTTTCGCAGATACCGCCGTGGCTGCACTCGGGTTGGTCGCATGAAGGAGGCTGCCGCCCGCATCAAAATAAACAAACTGCTGGAAGAAGCCGGCTGGCGGTTCTTCGCGGATGCGAAAGGCCCCGCGAATATCCAACTCGAGCCCAGCGTCACGTTGAAAAGTCAGGAGCTCGACGCCCTCGGCGAGGACTTCGAGAAAGCAGGCAAAGGATTTATTGATTTCCTGCTGCTCAACGAAAAGGGCTTCCCGTTTATCGTCCTCGAAGCCAAGGCCGAGGATAAAAACCCGCTCGTCGGCAAGGAACAGGCACGGAAATACGCCAAGTCGCAGAACTGCCGCTTCGTCATCCTGTCGAACGGAAACCTTCACTATTTCTGGGACCTCGAACGCGGCAATCCCTACGTCATCACAGCCTTTCCGACACCGAGCTCTGTCGCGGGTTACCAGAAAAGCAAACCCGACTCGAAACGCCTCGTCGAAGAACCTGTCGGGGACGATTACGTCGTGCTTACCCAGCGCCCAAATTACGCCGCGGAAGCTGCTTGGAAGAACGAAGCCGAGCGCCCACGCTTCATCGAAGTCAACAGTCTCCGTTTCCTCCGCTCCTACCAAAAGAAGGCCATCGTTGCGATTCAGCAGGCGGTAAAGAATGGCAGCGACCGCTTCCTGCTCGAAATGGCGACGGGCACCGGCAAGACGCTCACCGCCGCCGCGATCATCAAGCTGTTTCTCCGCACCGAGAACGCCCGCAGAGTCCTCTTCCTCGTGGACCGACTGGAACTCGAAGATCAGGCCCTCAAGGCATTCAAGAAGGTCCTCTCGAACGACTACAAATCAGTCATCTACAAAGAGAATCGAGACGACTGGCGGCACGCGGAGATCGTCGTCACCACCGTCCAGTCGCTGCTCTTTAACAACAAATACCGGCAGCTCTTCTCCCCCACCGACTTCGACCTCGTCATCTCGGATGAAGCGCACCGTTCCATTGGCGGAAATGCACGCGCGGTCTTCGACTATTTCATCGGCTACAAACTCGGCCTCACCGCGACTCCGCGCGACTACCTCCGCAAGTTCATCAAAGACACTCCGTCCACCAAGGACCCGCGTGAATTCGAGCGCCGCTTGTTGCTCGATACCTACCGGACCTTTGGCTGCGACGATGGCCTCCCCACTTTTCGCTACTCGTTGCTCGATGGCGTGAAGGACGGCTTTCTCATCAATCCCACCGTTGTCGACGCACGAAGCAAGGTCACCACTCAGCTGCTCTCGGATGAAGGATTCATCGCCACATTCACCGACGAAAGCGGTGGTGAACTTCAGGATTCCTTCGAGCAACGCGACTTCGAGAAAGCCTTCTTCTCGCCTGCCACGAATCAGCTCTTCTGCAAAATCTTCCTCGAAAACTCCCTGCGCGATCCCATCAGCGGCGAGGTCGGGAAATCCATCGTTTTCGCAGTCAGCCAGAACCACGCGGCGAAACTCGCGCAAATCTTCAACGAAATGGCCGACCGCATGTTCCCCGGCAAATACCAGTCGGACTTCGCCGTGCAGGTCACGTCACAGGTCGGCGATGCGCAGCAGATGACCATCAATTTCACAAACAACAACCTGCTCGGCTCCGCGAACTTCATCCCCACCTACAAAACCAGCAAGGCCCGCATCTGCATCACCGTCGGCATGATGACCACCGGCTACGATTGCCCGGACATCCTCAATCTCGGCCTCTTCCGTCCCATCTTTTCGCCCACGGATTTCATCCAGATCAAAGGGCGCGGCACTCGGAAGCACGACTTCCGAGAGCAGCTTTTCGACGACTCCCTCCGGGAAGCCATCACCGCCCCGCGTAAGACCGCCTTCAAGCTCTTCGACTTCTTCGCCAACTGCGAATACTTCGAGGAAGAGTTCAATTACGACGAAGTCCTCAAGCTGCCGAAGCCCAAAGGCGAAGGCGGTGAAGGGCCCAATCCGCCCCCACCACCCGGCGGAACATTCACCCACACCGGCGGCGACCTCATCTCCACGATCAAAGAGGAAACCATCGGCGTGGAAGGCATGCGCATCGACCGCGAGTTCTACGCAAAGTTCGAGACCCGCATCCGTGAAAACGCGTTCATCGCCGCCAGCGTCGAGGCAGGCCAGTGGGACCGCGTCATCGATTACGTGAACAAGGAGATGTTCGACAAACCGGAGGAACACTACTCCCTCGAAAAACTCCGCAAAGCCGCAGGCGTGGACCGCCGCCTCTCACTCCGCGAGATTCTGGAGAAAATCTTCGGCCTCATCCCGCGCTTCAAATCGAAGGACGAACTGCTGGAGGAGGAGTTCTCCAAGTTCGTCGCCGATTACAAACCCGAGGAACCCGAAGCCATCCCCGCTCTGAAGACCTACTTCAAAGCCTACGTCACCAACGGCATCGTCCGCCATATCATCGACGAAAAAGACTTCGCCAGCCTCGCGACCAATCCCGTGTTCACCGTGAAGGACTTCAAAGCCGTCCCCGTGAAGTATCGCGAGATTATCCCGGAATACGTGAAGGACTACGTGCCGCTGAATCAATTCGTCGCATGAAGAAACTCCGACCCAGCGGCGGCTATCGCGACACCGCCAGCTTCCAGACAGCAACCCTCATCTACGACGCCACCGTATGGTTCTGCGAAAAGTTCCTCGATCCCCGGTCGCGCACGGTGGATCAGATGGTGCAGGCAGCACGCTCAGGTCGCCAGAATATCGCCGAAGGCAGCCGCGCCTCTGCGACTTCTTCGCAAACCGAGTTGCGCTTGATCAACGTCGCCCGCGCAAGCCTCGAAGAACTGCTCCTCGACTACGAGGACTTCCTCCGCCACCGCCGCCTCCCCGCGTGGACCCCCGATTGCCCCGAAGCCAGTGCCGTGCGCCGCGTCCCGCAGAGCCTCCGCAAAGATCCCTCCACTCCGTCTGATCCGTCCGATCAGGTGGATCTGTCCGCTCTCTCGGATCAGCAGCGCGCCGCCCTTTACTCCCGCTGGCTCGAACACGCCGACCCCGCCATCCGCGCAAACGCACTCATCTGCCTCATCCACCAGGCGAACTTCCTCCTCGACCGCCAGATCGCCGCACTGGAGAAAGCCTTCGTTGAAGACGGCGGCTACAGCGAGCAACTCGCCACCGCCCGCCTCGCCTACCGCAAAAAGAAAGATCAGCCCGATCCGTCCGATCGGTCCGCTCAGGCGGATCAGCCCGATCAAAAACCACCCAAGTGCCCGCAATGCGGTGCCCTCATGGCCCTGCGCACTGCCAAGTCCGGCAAAAACGCCGGCAGCCAATTCTGGGGCTGCACCAAATACCCCGACTGCAAAGGCACAACCAAAATCTGACAGATCCGTCCGATCCGCCCGATCTCTTACACCAAATGCTCGATACCAACACCAAACGCCGAATCGACACCGCCCGCGACATCCTTGTCGGCAAAGTC
>SXWH01000074.1 GCA_005791535.1 Verrucomicrobiaceae bacterium
CACACAAACAATGAAAAACATCCTCACAAGCATCATCGCAGTCGCAGCACTTTCGTTCGCGGTCAACGCCGCCGACGACGCCAAGCCCAAGAAGGGCGAAGGCAAGAAGCCCGATCCGGAAGCGATGTTCAAGAAGCTCGACTCCAACTCGGACGGCTCCATCTCGCTCGACGAGTGGAAGGCCGGCCCTGCTGGCAAGAAGGACGCAGCGAAGGCTGAAGAAATCTTCAAGAAGAAGGACAAGGACGGCGACGGCAAGCTCACGAAGGAAGAAGCCGCTGCTCACGGTGGCAAGAAGAAGGACAAGTAATCCACTGTTCCTGATTCTTTAAAATATCAGCGAACGCCGCTCCCTTTTGCGAGGGGGCGGCGTTTTGCTTTCGGTGGAGAGGAAACTTTCTGAACGCTGCCGCTAGTATTTTTCGCGGAAGCTGGTTCTCTCTCCGCCTTTCAAAATGTCGGACACACGCAAACTGCTCATCATTGACGTCGCCGCGCTCGGGTGGAACCTGGTGTCGCACCTTCCGGAGTTCCGGCCCGCGCAGAGTATTTTCCCGGCGGTGACTTGTCCGGTACAGGCAAGTTTCCGCACCGGGGAGCCGACGGGCAGCCACGGGTTGGTGGCAAACGGGCTGTTTTTCGAGGACTTGCGGAAGGTGTTGTTTTGGGAGCAATCCGCGCGGCTGGTGGAAGGGCGGCGGATTTGGGACGATTTCCGCAAGCGCGGGAATACGGTGGGGATGATGTTCTGGCAGCAGTCGCTGGGCGAGAATGTGGATCTGGTGGTCTCGCCATGGCCGGTCCACAAGCACAGTGGCGGGATGATTCAGAGCTGCCACACGCAGCCCGCAGCGCTGGAGGAGCGGATTAATGAGCGCGTGGGGCGTCCGTTTAATCTGATGAATTACTGGGGTCCGCTCGCGAACCATAAATCGAGCGATTGGATCGTGGACGGAATTTGCGCGGTGATGGAGATGAAGGACGTGGCACCGGATGCTCTGTTTACCTACATCCCGCATCTCGACTACGACCTGCAACGCTTCGGCCCGCACTCCAAGCAGGCCGACAAGGCGCTCGGTGTTTTGCTCGGCTATCTCGACAGGCTGAAAGCCAAGGCGGAGGAATGCGGTTACGACTGGCTGGTGTTCGGCGACTACGCGATCGAGACGGTCAAGCACGGCGCAGTTTTCCCAAACCGCCGCCTGCGCGAAGCCGGGCTGTTCGGAACACGCGATGTCCGCGGAATGGCGTATCCGGATTTCTACAGCGGACGCGCATTCGCAGTGAGCGACCACGGTTTCGCACACGTCTATTGTCGCGACGAAACGGCCATCGCTGCGGCGCGTCTTGCGTTGTCCACTCTGCCGGGTGTTGCGGAGATTCTCGGGAAAGACGAGCAGGCTGCCCGCGGACTCGCGCATCGCCGGAGCGGGGATTTGATCATCACCGCGGAGCCGGGAACGTGGTTCGCGTATCCGTGGTTCACCGACCGCTCGGAAGCGCCGGACTTTGCAGGCCACGTGGACATTCACAACAAGCCCGGCTACGACCCGTGCGAGCTTTACTTCGGCTGGCCGCCGGGAACGGTGAGCTTTAACACGGACAAAATCCACGGAACCCACGGAAGCAACCGCGCCGGAATGGAGATCGCGTGGGCTTCCTCGCTGAAGATCGAAGGCAGCATGGCGACGCAACTGGACCTCGCGCGTGAAGTCCGCAGCTGGATGGACCGCCGATGAACACGGAGACAAGGACCATCCAGCAAAGCATCGCGGTCACGTGGGAATTCCCCGTCACGTTTACGCACGGCCTTTTCACGCCCGGCAACCGTGTGTTGCTCGATACGCTGGGCCGCCTTCACGAAAACCGCCGGCATCGTGCGCTGGTGTTTGTCGATGGGCACGTCGCCGGCGCGCTGCCCCGCCTCACGGGCGAAATCGCGGGCTATTTCTCCGCACACAACGCCGCGCTGGAACTCGCCGGCGAGCCCGTCGTCGTGCCGGGCGGCGAGCAGGTGAAGAATGATTTTTCCCTCGTGGAAGGTTTCATGCGGCTGATGCTGGAGCGCCACATCGACCGGCAATCCTACGTGATCATCGTCGGCGGCGGAGCCGTGATGGATGCCGTGGGACTCGCCGCAGCGCTCGTGCATCGCGGCTTGCGACAGGTGCGCGTCCCGACGACCGTGCTCGGGCAAAACGACGCCGGCGTAGGCGTGAAAAACGGCGTGAATTATCTCGGCGGAAAGAATGCCGTCGGCAGCTTCGCCCCGCCGTTTGCCGTGCTCAACGACTTCCGTTTTCTCACGACGCTCCCGCAGCGCGACTGGCTCTGCGGAGTCGCCGAGGCGTGGAAGGTGGCAATCATTCGCGACACGACCTTCTTCAACTGGCTCTGCGAAAACGCCGCAAAGTTCCCCGCACGCGATGCGGCGGCGATGGAGCATCTCGTCTTCCGCTGTGCCGACGAGCATCTCTCGCACATCCGGTCCAACGGCGACCCGTTCGAATACGGTCGCGCAAGGCCGCTGGATTTCGGCCACTGGAGCGCTCACAAAATCGAGCTCATGTCGGGCTTCAAAATCAGCCACGGCGAGGCGGTGGCCAGCGGTGTTTTGCTCGACAGTATCTACGCGAGTTACATGGGTTGGATCACGGAAACCGACCTCGATCGCATCGCGCGCGGCTTGAAAGAAAGCGGCTTCCCGCTCTGGCACGATGAACTCGACGCACGCGACTCCGAATGCAGGCACCTCGTGTTCGCGGGTTTACGGGATTTTCAGGAGCACCTCGGAGGGGAATTGACCGTGACCTTCCCAAACGGGCTTGGAGCCAGACACGAAGTTCATGAAATCGATCTGGATAAAATGGCGCGGGCGGTGCACCGTCTTCGGGAATTCGTAGCGCAGAAGCGCTGACTCCTGATGATCGTCCAACACCGACCGCCGCTGCATTTATCCTACTGTCTGAACATCCACCCGGGGGAGACATGGAACGATAATCTTCAGGCGATTCGTGAAAAAGCCGGGCTGGTTCGCGAGATGGTGTGCCCCGGCCAGTGGTTCGGTCTCGGTCTGCGTTTGAGCGCCACGGCGGCTGCGGAGTTGTCGGGTAATTCGGCCCTGCGCGAAGAGGCGCTGGGTGTTTTCGGGGAATTGCAGATGTATCCGTTTTCGGTGAACGCGTTTCCGTACGGTCGCTTTCATGGCGGTGCCGTGAAGGAAAACGTATACGCGCCGGACTGGCGGATGCTCGATCGGCGGAACTATACTTTTCAGGCCGCCGACGTGCTCGCCGGTTGGCTGCCCGAGGGAATCGACGGTTCCATCAGCACGGTGCCCGGTTCTTTCAAAGGCTGGATTCGCGACGCTGCGGGCGTCTCTGCAATGGCGGAAAATCTCGGAGCCGTGGCAGCCTATCTGGCCGCAGTCGAGGAGGACACTGGGCGCGAGATTCATCTCGGGCTGGAGCCTGAGCCGGCGTGCTACATCGAGACCACGAACGAGATGGTCGCGTTTTACAAAAACGAGCTCATGACCACTGGTGTGGAGGAGATTAAGCGCATCCGCAAATGCTACACCCGGGACGCCGAGGCTTTGATGCGACGCCACATCGGCGTGTGCTTCGACACGTGTCACGTCGCGCTGCAATTTGAAGACCCGCTGGCGGCGATGCGCACGTATCGTGACGAGGGAATCCGGATATCAAAAGTGCAGCTCAGCGCTGCGCTCACGGTCCCCGGCGATGCGGAGGGATGGGAGGCTCTCAGGCTGTTTGATGAGCGCGTCTATCTCCACCAGGTCCGTGCGCTGATGAATGATGGAAACATCACTTCATGGAATGACATCCCCGAGGCGCTGGCGGACGAGGCCGGACACGTCGGAACGGAAGAGGTGCGTTCGCATTTTCACGTTCCACTGTTTTTCAAGGGGATCGGAAAAGTCCACAGCACCGTTGGTACGTTGAGTCCCGATTTTTTTCACGAACTGCGCACCGGCGCGACAACGCACGTGGAAATCGAGACGTACACGTTCGATGTTTTGCCGAAGGACATTCATCCGGGCGACGTGGTGAAGAGTATTTCCCGCGAATTCGAATGGGTTCAGACCCACCTGTGACCGAGGATGGGCAGAGGGAGTGCCGCGAGTGGCGGCTGGGGGATTGGTTTATATCCGACGACTCCCGGAGGCTCGATCTCGATGCAACGTGTCGGCTGCTTCGCGCGACTTATTGGGCGGCGGAACGTCCCGTGGAAGCCATTCTCGTGAGCATCCGGCATTCGTTAAACTTCGGACTCTTCTGCGGGAATCGCCAGGTCGGTTTCGCCCGGGTTGTCACGGATTACGCGACAGTCGGGTACTTGTGTGACGTGGTCGTCGAGAATGAATGCCGGGGCGAGGGCCTGGGAAAATGGCTGCTCGCGACGATTCTCGAACATCCGGCGCTCGCGGGCTGCCGGATCGATTTGTTCACGCGCGATGCACAGGAGTTCTACCGGCAGTTCGGCTTCGGTCCGCATCGCTTTACATCGATGGTCCGGTATCCTCCGGGTTATCCGGGAGGCAGCGCTCCAGGCGGCGAGGGAGGGAGATAGTCCGGTTGCGGTGTGGCGCTGACGCCGGCATCCGCAATTGTTTCGCGGCTGAATCGCAGCGTCGCGCGGCGCGTGTGCTTTCCGTCAGGCGAAGTCACGACGATTGGAATTTCGAAGTCACCGTCCGGCATGCGTGCGTGCAGGCGGAACGTGCCATCGTGCCGAAGCTGGGGCGGCACTCCCGCGATGGTGACGGAGTTGTTCGGCGACGTGCCGCCGTAGACGATGATCTCGGCGTTGACGTGAAGGTTAATGTCCTCAACCGGGTCGGAATTCCAACCCGACGCATGTTTCGCCGGGCTCGATGGAGCGGAATCATCGAGCTCCGCGAGAAATGCCGCGGGAATCGGCTTGCGCCCCGGCCTCGCGTGCAATTTTGCGCGGGCCCGGGCGGTTCGTCCTTCCGGTACGCCGCCCGATTTCACATCCTCGGCGAGTAGTTCCACGAATCTCCGTTCCTGCTCCACCGTCCAGCGGGTTCGCCTTGAGATTCGAATGAGCGATTTTCCTGTCAGTTTCGAACTTGGAAGCGCCATTCCGCCGGGAATCGTTGCAAATCGAATGTCCTCATCGTCCGGCGGACTTCCTTCCGGCGGCGTGTAGGCGGTGCCGGATTTTCCGATGAAGCACCAGACACCGCTTCTTGAGTAAAAGCCCAGCTCGGCGGTGTAGGCGGAGTCGGCGCGTGCGACTCCCGCATGCACATTGGCGTCGCCGGTTTGGATATGCACCTCGCGCTCCACGTTGCCGCTCTCGTCCAGAATCCGGAGATAAAAGTGGGCTTCTCCGTCGACTCCCACCGCCTCCGGGTGCTGCGCCGGAATAAATTCCCAGTATGCAAACAGGGTGTGCGGATCCTTCGCCACGAGCCAGATCCGTCCTTCGCCAAATTCGAGCGGACGCGGACCAATGTCTCCTTCAAACTCTTTGGCCAGCGATTCATGCCTGGGCGCAATGATTTCGCGAATGGGTTCGACCGGATTCGGCGTATCGCTCATGAGTCCAATGAACGGCAGGAATCAGGGAACCGCAACAACGAACACGTGACAGCGCGTTGAGTATTGAAACTTTGCGGCGCGCAAGTCAGGGTGCGGGACTTTTCCAATAATGCCGAAGGTCTTTCTCAAAACATACGGCTGTCAAATGAACGAGCGCGATTCCGAGCAGGTGGCCCGGGACCTCGCCGCGCGTGGTTATGAGATTACTCAGAACGAGAAGCAGGCCGACGTTGTCTTGATTAATACGTGCAGCGTCCGTGATCTCGCCGAGCAAAAGGCACTCGGGAAAATGGGCATGCTCGGCCGGCTGCGTGCGCGAAAGCCCGAGATGGTTTTCGGTTTTCTCGGCTGCATGGCGCAGTCCCGCGGCGGCGAACTCGTTCGCGACATCGGGCATGTGGACCTCGTTGTCGGTACTCAGAAATTTCACAAAGTCGCGGACTATGTGGACCACCTTTACAAGCGCAGGGTGGAACTCGGCGACCGGATGATGGACGATGAACGTCTGAGCATCGTGGACGTCGAGGAGGAGCCGGGCTCGCAGGAGACGATTCGTGAACACACGCTGAAGGACAGGCAGGCCACGGCGTTTGTCAGCATTATGCAGGGCTGCAATATGCACTGCACGTTCTGCATCGTCCCCAGCACTCGTGGAAGCGAGCGCTCGCGCTCCATTGCGAGCATCGTCGAGGAGGTTCGCGGGCTCGTGGATAAGGGCGTGCGCGAGGTCACTCTGCTCGGGCAGATCGTGAATCTGTACGGACGCCACGAGTTTGAGAAGGCCGACGGCAAATCGCCTTTCGTCCAATTGCTGGAGGCTGTGCACGAAGTTGAGGGCCTGCGCCGGCTGCGGTTCACTTCCCCGCATCCGATTGGATTTCGCGATGACTTGATCGACTGCTATGCGCGGCTGCCAAAGTTGATGGCGCACGTCCATCTTCCGTTGCAAAGCGGAAGCGATCGCATCCTGAAGGCGATGCACCGGACTTACACGACCGCGAAGTACGAAGCACTGGTGGAGAAAATCCGGAATGTCCGCCCCGATATTGCGGTGACTACCGACGTAATCGTCGGATTTCCCGGCGAGACCGAGGAGGACTACGCCTCCACCCGCGCGCTGATGCAGCGTGTCCGGTTCGATAACGCCTTCATTTTCCGCTACAGCCAGCGCCGGGATACGCCGGCAGCCGAACTGGGCGGGCAGCTTTCCGAGGAAGTGAAGGATGAGCGCAATCAGGACCTTCTCGAAGTGGTGAATCAGATCGCGCTGGAAAAGAACGAGGAACTCGTGGGGCGGCGCGTGGAGATCCTCTGCGAAGGCTTGAGCAAATCCAACGCCGAACGGCTCATGGGGCGGACGCCCGGGAATAAGATTGTCATTTTTGAAGGCGGCGACCGTCATATCGGCGAAGTGTTCGACGTGCAGATTGAGAGGACGACAGGGTTCAGTCTCTACGGGAACCCCGCGGTGCTCTGATTGGCGGTAGTGGAATCAACTCCAGCACGAATGCGGCATGCATAGTGCTTAAATCGCAGTTCAGGTTTTCGTGCTCACATGCCGGGAGCCTGCCAAGCATGCCTTACGTTTCAAAAAAAGTGACGAATTTTCCGGGGAATCCGCCGGGCGTGGATGAAATGGATTCAAGCGCTAATGGCCATTCATCCGAAGGAGATCCATTGAAGAAAGTGAACGCAATGGTCTCGAAATTGAGGGAGGCATTGAGGGAGGCGAAGGCCGGGCAACAGGTGGCGGAGGATGAGCGGGATCGCTATTCGTCCGAACTGGCCGCGGAACGGGACATTCACAGGCAGCAAAATCAGAAGCATCGCAAAGCGCTCGCGGAAATGCAGGCGCGGCTCGACGGCTTTGAGCAGAAGCGGAACGATGCCGCGAAGAATCGGGAGGACGGGAAACGCGCTCTTCAGGCCGCTCAGAGGAAAGTCGAGGAAATCACCACGCAGCGCGACGATGTGATTGTTGAGCGGGACGGTTTGCGCCGCGATCTAGCGGCGGCCAAGCGGCGGTTGGAGGAAATCAGTCAGGATGGAGTGACCGCATCCCGCGAGGTTGCGGAATTGAGAAAGAATTTGAAGGAGACCACCTCCGCGCTTGCCGATGCGAAAAAACAGCTCCTCACACTGCGTCAGGCGCGGGACACGGCTGCGAGTAATGTTGCATCTTTGAAGGTCACGGTCTCCGAGCTTGAGGACCGGATTGCGGAACTCGGGTACCGTTGCGAGAGTGCGGAAAGAAAGGCTCAGGAGCTTGCGTCCGCCGCCGTTCCGGTTTCGGTAGCCGACGAGGTGGAGGTTCTTCGCAAGGAGATTGAGCTTCTGAATACGGCTCACGAATCGCGGGTCGCTGAGATTACTGCGCGGCATCAGGCAGAGATTGAGGAATTCCGGAAAACGATTGAACAGATTCAGGCGAACGATGTGCCGCCCGCCAAAGCGGAAGGTTCCGACCACGAGGACGTCGTTCGTCTCAGTGAGGAGATTTCATCTTTGAGACTCAAGGCCGACGAATTCGATTTGCTCACGACTCGTTTTGAAAAACAGCGACTCGAGACGATTGAGTTGTCCGCCAAACTGGAGAATGCACACCGCGACGTCCGGGAATTGGGGGCGAGTCTCGCTGAGGCGCGCCTGCTTCTGAAGGCTTCCTCGGCTGGAAAACAGAAGGGCGGCGCTGATGCTTCTGCTCAAGGAAGCGGACGCGGTCGGGGGAACTCCACGGGAATCAAGATTGTCGGGGCGATGCGTCGCGCGGCATATTCCCTGATCGAAAACCCCACAGGAGCCGGGACGCTCTCGCAATTGTTCCATCATTCGATGATGCTTGCTGACGAAAGTGAAAAGCATGGCGGCGACTCACTTCGGAAAGTTGCTGATGCGTTCGCGTCACTGCTCTGCGAAGCGCAGGCGAAGCCGGAGTCTGCGACGCCCACACTCGTCTGCACTTTGCATCAAACTCTGGATTTGATCGGTGAGGCGCTTGAAAAGCCGGCTGGCGAAATTCGGAATGCTCTTCAGGATTTTCGGGCTTATCTCGTCGAGGACGACACGCTGGCTTCGGACACCGTTGCGTCTGCGCTGCATACGGTTGGAATCGGTTGCAAAGCGACCCAGTTGCCCGGTGAAGCTCTCGGTGATCTCGCCGAAACGCGCTACGACCTAATCATCCTCGACGTCGGCCTGCCGGAAATTGACGGCTTTGAACTCTGCAACCACATCCGATCGCTGGATGCAAATGCGGACACGCCGATCATTTTCCTTACGGGAGACTCGTCCGAGTTGAAGCGCGACGAAGCGGCCCGCTCCGGTGGCGACGACTTTGTGAGCAAGCCTTTCAATGTCGCAGAGCTTGGTTTACGCGGGCTGCTCCACGTGGTGCGGGCCCGATTGCAAATCGCCTGAGCAGGCTAGCCGAGGAGTGAGAGGATTGCCGACTTGTCGGCGCGGACGGTGGTGATTCCGGAGATGTGCTTCGCTGCGACGTCCGGATCCTTGAGTCCATGGCCGGTGACGGTGCAGACGATGCGTGAGCCGTCGGCGATTTTCGTCATCGGGCAGGCGGCGCAATGCTCCTTGCCGAGGCATTTCATCAACCCGGCAATGCTCGCTGCGCTTGCGGGCTCCACGAAGATTCCCTCGTTGCTCGCGAGCCAGTATTGCGCTGCGAGGATTTGCTCGTCGGTGACGATGTCCACGGCGCCGCCGCTGTCTTTCATTGCTGCCGCGGCTTTGTCCCAGCTCGCGGGGTTTCCGATTCGAATCGCTGTCGCGATGGTCTCCGGCTTTTCCACGACGCGGCCGTGGTAAATCGGCGCACTGCCTGCGGCTTGAAAGCCGATCATCTTCGGCAGTTTCGTCGAGCGCTTGTGCTTCAGGAATTCGTTGTAGCCCA
>SXWH01000075.1 GCA_005791535.1 Verrucomicrobiaceae bacterium
CAGCAGTATGCGAACAACCCGGCAATCCAGCTCCACGGTCCCGGTTGGAGCAAGTTCCTCATCGGCGAGGACTGCATCGAGAACTGGCGTGACTACATCGACGTGATCGCCGGTGCCATTTCCGACAATGGCGGACGTTCGTGCATCAATGCGAGCGCCGTGGTCGTGCCGCGCTACGCGGCGGAAATCGCCGACGCGCTCGCACAGAAGCTCGGCCCGATTGCGCCGACTTCCAATGATGATCCAAACGCGCGACTGAGCGGATTTGCCAATCCGAAGATGGCCGATTTTATCGAGGCCAGCATCGAGGATGGTCTCGCGACTCCCGGCGCGGAGGATGTCACGGCCAAGTATCGCGGCGGTCCGCGCAAGGTCATTCACGAAGGCGGTACGTTCCTGCGTCCGACAATCGTCCGTTGCGACAGCTTCGCGCATCCGCTCGCGAACAAGGAATTCCTTTGCCCGTACGCGAGCGTCGTGACCTGCCCGCAGTCGGAAATGCTTGCGAACATCGGCTACACGCTGGCGTGCTCCGCGATCACCAAAGATCCATCGTTTATAGCGGAGCTCGAAGCCTATCCGGAGATCGAGCGGCTCAACATTGGCCCCGTTTCGACCATGGCGATTTCGTGGGATCAGCCGCATGAGGGAAACATGTTCGAGTTCCTCTGGAAGCGCCGGAGCATCGAGCGCGCGTGGTAGGCGTGCAGCGGAGATTCTGCTTGTGAGCGCGGAACCCGTCCGCTTTGCTCGCGGCAGTTCTTTGCGAAACTAAACAATTCGCATCCGCGTGAAGGAACCCTGTGTGAATCAGGGGCAGTTGCGCTGCTGTAATTGGTGACGACTTCCCGGCCCGCAAGGGCGGCCAGTTTCTGCTCCGGCAGGAATGAAGGCGGGAGGAAGGATGGAGTCCGTCGGGCAACCGGCGGGTTCCGGGAGCCAGAAGCCAGAATATTTCCACGGATGCGACTCACTCGTCGCTGCGCGCCAATCGGTTCGCGGCGATGGGAAAACTTCGTCGCCAAAACGAAGAGTGGGGGATTTCCAGTTCGCACGTTTGGAGCGCAATCGCATTCCTGACGGGCTTCGGGGTCTCTCGTCAACCAAACCAGCAATCCAACAAGAGACACATACCGAAACCATGAAACGTTTGTTCAAGGCAGCCATCGCGCTTGCATTCACCGCCGCATTTTCCGCACGGACTAATGCGCAATCGCTCACATCCGGGCTCCCGACCACCGAGCTCTTCCGCACCGCTCCGGGCGAGGCAATCTCAGGCGTCGAGGTCGATGGCACCTCGCTGTATTACCTGCTTCAAAGAAATGCGGCATCCACACAACTCGTCCGCCGCAGTGCGCTCGACGGCTTCTCCACGCCCACCGTGCTGTTCGATTACGGAAGCGGCGTATTTGGCTCGTTCGTGAAGGAATTCGGCGGGAAGTTGTATTTCGGCGAGTCTTCGGTCGGCACGCTCCGGACGTTTGATCTCGGAACGAACGCCGTCTCGACTCTCGCCACGGTCGGCGGAGTGTACGATATCGACTTCTCCGGCGGCTTCGGGTGGCTTTCCGCGAATCCGGGCTTCGCGGGAAATCAGCTTTTCAAACTCGATCTCACGACGGGCGTCGCTGCGAGTATTCTCACGTCCACGGATTTCTCGGGCCCAATCGCGTTTGGAGGGACGACGCTTTATTATGGCTCCACCAGCTTCGCCACGAATCCCGGCATCTATCGATACAATGCCGCGGAGATCAATGGCGGTGGACTCTCGCTGGATTTGGGTCATCGATGGGACATCAATGGGGGCAATGCCTATTTTGAAATGCTCGAAGCTTCACCCGGCTTTCTGGCGCGAACAGATTTTGCGCAGGTGACGATCCAGGATCTCATCACGCCGGGCACAGCGACTCCGATCGCATTCAGTGCGGATGTCATCGGCAATCTCGCGTCGGATTTCACCGGGCTTTATGTGTCGGTGACCGACTACAACGGAGCGCCAACGTCGGATGATCAGAGCGCGATTTTCCGCGTGGTTCCCGAGCCCGGGACGGCAGGGTTGCTCGGGCTCGCGCTGGCGGTGCTTGGCTTGCGCAGAAACCGGAAATGAAGGCCGCTCTCGCCGCATTCCTTGGTTTCGCTGCATCCGCACTCGCCGGGCCGTTTGCCCCTGCGGCCGGGCAAGCGGGAACGACGGCGATCGCCTATGATTCATCGGTTTTCACGGGATGGGCGACAGGCGTATCGCAGCTTGTGCGCGGTCCGGTGGATATCTCGGACCCGCTTGGCGACCTGGCAACCTGGGGCACTGCAGCCGATGCGCTCGGCATCGCAAACGCCGTGACGGATAATCTGCCGGTGCTCAGCCTCGGAGACGGAGGCTCCGTGACGCTCACATTCGATCGCCCGATCACGAATGGCGCCGGAGCAGACTTCGCCGTGTTCGAAAACGGCCTCAACGATTTCTTCCTCGAACTCGCGTTCGTGGAAGTCAGTTCGGATGGTGCGAATTTCTTCCGCTTCAACTCCTTCTCGGAAACGCAGACGGCGACGCAGGTCGGGAGCTTTTCGCTGCTGGACCCGACGAATATCCACAATCTCGCTGGCAAGTATCGCTCGGGGTTTGGCACGCCGTTCGACCTCGCGGAGTTGAACGGAATGCCGGGGCTGAATCTGAATGCGGTGACCCACATCCGCATCGTGGATGTCGTCGGTTCGATCGACCCGCTTTATGCGACGCGCGACTCCTTGAATCGCGTTATCAATGATCCTTGGCCGACGTTTTTCGAGACAGGCGGGTTCGACCTCGATGCTGTGGGCGTGATTCATCAGGCCGTGCCCGAGCCCGGTTCGGTCGCGTGTGTGTTCGCCGGACTTGCGGTTCTTTTCCGTCGAAGGAGGGCGTAGGAATGCGAAGGTCTTCCGCCGCTTTCACGTTGGTCGAATTGCTCGTCGTGATTGCGATCATCGCGATCGTTGCCGGTCTGATTTTTGCCGGGTTGCGCAGTGCCCGTGCGGGTGCGGCGGCTTCGAAGTGTCTGGGCAACCTTCGTTTCCTCGCCGAGGCCAATGGACGCTACGCGGTCGAGCACGACGGTCAGTATTGCCCGGCGCAGGAGCGTTCGAACAACGTCCGCTGGCACGGCGCGCGCGAAAGCACCGATGCGAAATTCGATCCGACACTCGGCCCGCTTGCGCCGTATCTCGGGCGCGACGGGCGGCTGAAGGAGTGTCCGTCGTTCCAGGAATTCGTTTCGGGAAAGGAC
>SXWH01000076.1 GCA_005791535.1 Verrucomicrobiaceae bacterium
ACCGACCGCCGCAAGCTGCGCCTGCGCACGGTGCAACGCCCACTGGCTGGCGAAAATACCAGCATCCTTGTTGCTGTCGCTGTAGCCGACCATCACCTGCTGCGTCAGCGGAGTGCCGTCGCGACGCGCTTGAAACTCCTGACTCCGCCGCGTGACCGACTGGGAAAGGAACTGCCGCAGCATCTCCGGACCGCGCTCCAAATCATCCGCCGTTTCGAAGAGCGGCACAACCGGCAGCACGCACACGATCCCCTCCGGAAACGCGCGAAGCAAACCAGCCTCCCGCGCCAGAACGTAAACGACTAGCAGATCGGAGAGCCGGCGCGTCATGCTCACGATCAACGAGCCAATCCCGTCCCCGCCGTAAGCCGCGATATGCGAAGCGAGCACGCGGTAGCAGCCAAGCACCGCATCCGCCTCCGGCCCCGCGCTTGCAGTCGGGTGAAGGAACGGACGCGGCGACCGGAGTTCCCGCTCGAGAAAACGCAGGCGTTCGGCCTCGCTCCATTCCTCCCATTGGCTTCCATCGATGCCCGCCGCGCCCACCAGTTGAATCAGCGCCTTTGCGTGAAACGCGGAGTTCTGGCGGATATCGAGCCGCGCGAGGAAAAAACCGAATACCTCCAGCGCCCGCCGGACCGGCTCCACATCCGCATCAGCCAGACGTTGGGCGCCAGCTTCGACGAGCAATCGGTGAAGCAAACCGATATCCGCTGCAAGTTCCGAAGCGTCGCGATAAAACTGCGGGCCGTTTCGCAGTTGGGGAAGCTGCCCGGGCGTCACCGCCACCGGCAACCGAGCGAGCATCAGTTCCACAAACTGCCGCCACGGCTCCTCTCCAAACTGCATCAGCACCGGCGCAGCGAGATCACCGAGCGAATTCGCCAGCCGCCCGATTGCCTCACGCAATGCCTGCGGCGGAGTCTGCATCCAAGTGGTGAGCGTGAGCTTCTCGGCAAGCGCCGTGAGACCGCGGTAGTGAACCAGCAGCGCATTTGCACGGAGACGAATCAGCGTCTCGCGCGTGACTTCATCCGTGACACCTGGATGCCCGTCGCGGTCCCCGCCCACCCAGGTTCCAAAGCCGAGCTTCGGAAGCGAACCGGGCTCGCGCAATGGCGCGGGATCGAATCCGGCATCGCTCCACGAAAGGCGGATGCGTTCGTCGAGCAGCGGAAGGACCTTCGGGAAAACGTCGCGCAAATAGTTCAATACGTTGCGCCGCTCGTCGGTGAGCGTCGGCTTTTCCAAAAGAATTTCGCCCGTCCGCCAGAGCCGCTCCAGCGCAGCTTTCACCGCATCACTGTGTCGCTCGCGAGCCGTCGGCGTGTGCACATTCTTTCGGCCCTGGAGCAAGGAAAACAAAGTCCGGTGATGATCGAGGACTGTGAGCCGCTTTGCCTCGGTCGGGTGGGCCGTGAGCACCGACTCCACACGGATGCGCGGGAGCAATCGCGTGATGTCGGCTTCCGGAATTCCCGCAGCCTTGAGCCTGCCAAGCTGCGCGCCCCAGAGCCCCTGCTCGGCAACGATACCTTCGCCATCCTCGCGCAGTTCACGCATCTCGGCCGCAGCGTTTTCCTCCACCATGTTCAGGAGTTGGAATGCCACGGAGTAAGCGAGGCCGAGTCTCGGCGGAAGCTCACCGGACTCCGGCAGCGGCTCCCCGGTCCACGGAAGATGCCGCGCAAGATCGTCGCGCCCCATTTCGCGCAGGACCTCGGCGAATGCCGACATCAGTTCCCGCAAATCGCGATCAATCTGCTGAAAACCCAGAGCAATGTAGTCAGGACGGCTCATAAAAGTGCGGGGCTATTGCTGCTGCTGCATCTCCTGCTGCACGAGGATTTCATCCTCCATGTTCACGAACGGCTGGAAGATATACGCATTGAAAAGCTCCGCACCGATGTTGTTGAAGCGCAACTGAAGCAAATCCATGTAGGCGTGGACTCCGTGCGAAAGCACTTCGTCGAGCGAACCGTATTGAAGCTCGGCCAACAGCCGCCCGCTCAGCTTCTCCGCTTCGTTGCTGAAACGACGGTTTGCGACACCTGAAATCGCGCGCAATGCGTCGTCGAACTTCTCGATGCAGAACCGCACGCTTCGCGGAAATTCCTCATTAAAGAGCAGCAGCTCGACAACCCACTCCGGCCGGATTTCGGCACCGTAGGCGGCCTTGTAGGCGTCCCACGCAGAGCACGACTGAAGCACAGCGCTCCAATCGAGCGCATCGCGCTGTGAAATATTCACGGGCGCACCGCGCTCGGGGAAGGTCGAGTGGCGCACGTCGATGATGCGGGTGATTTTGTCCGCACGCTCAATGAATTTCCCGGCCTGCATGAACTGCCAGCCCTCATTGTGCACGAAGGTCGCGTAGATAAGCCCGAGCAGAAGCAAACTGCCGCTTTTGATCACACCGAAGAATTCCGTGGGACTATGGTTCCATAAACGGCGCGCTTCGTCGCTTCGCATCCACAGATACACCCGGTTCAATTCCTCCCAAAGCTCGACCGTGATTTGGTCCCGGACCATCCGGGCATTCTCTCGAGCCTGCGCAATCGAGCTCGCGATGCTGTTCGGATTGGTCGTGTCAAAGACCAGAAACTCCGTGACGGTCTGCCCCGTGGCGCGGGAATAGCGCACGAGGAAGTCCTCCTCGTCACCGGTGGATTCCACGATGGGCATCCAGTGTTCGGCGATTGCGGAATCGTCCAGGTTTCGGAAATCGAGTAGTAGTTGCAGGTTCGTATCAACGATGCGCGCGGTGTTCTCCGAGCGCTCGATGTAACGACTCATCCAGTATAGGCAGTTGGCGACGCGACTGAGCATGGCAATGGTGGTTTGTTTCTATGTAGGTGGCCATGCAGGAAGGAAAATTGTGGGTGGTTGGCAGCGGGCATTTGGCAGTCGGCAACTCGCTTGCGACTGACTACCGCCAACTGACTACTGGCAGACCGGCTATTCATCACCGTAGAGCACCCAGGTGTCTTTACTCCCGCCGCCCTGCGAGCTGTTCACAACGAGTGAACCTTTCCGCAGCGCGACCCGTGTGAGGCCACCGGGAACGATGGTGATTTTTTCACCGTAGAGAATGAACGGGCGGAGATCGATGTGCCGGCCTTCAAACGTGCCGTCGTCCTGCCGCGTGGGATGTGTGCTCAGCGAAATCATTGGCTGCGCGATGTAGTTGCGCGGGTCGGCCAGAATCGCCGCTTTGAAATCGTCGCGCTCCTTTTGCGAAGCCTTCGGTCCCATCAGCATTCCGTAGCCGCCGCTTTCGTTCGCGGCCTTCACCACGAGCTTGTCGAGATTCTCGACGATATACTTCCGGTCGCTGTCTTCGCTCGCGAGATACGTCGGCACGTTCGGGAGAATCGGCTCCTCGCCGAGGTAGTACTTAATCATCTTCGGCACGAAGTAATACATCACCTTGTCGTCCGCGATGCCCGTTCCGAGCGAATTCGCGAGCGACACGTTCCCCGAGCGATACGCGTGGATGAGCCCCGGCACGCCAAGCTGCGAGTCACGGCGGAACACCGTCGGGTCGAGGAAGTCGTCATCGAGGCGGCGGTAAATGACATGCACCGGCTTCAGCCCCTTCGTCGTGCGCATGAACACCCGCGCATCGCGGACCGTAAGATCGCGACCTTCTACAATCTCGATACCCATCTGCCGTGCGAGGTAGGTGTGTTCGAAATACGCGGAGCTATACACGCCCGGCGTGAGCAGAACCACCGTAGGATCGGCCACGCCCTGCGGCGCAATGTATTGCAGCATCTTCAGCAGTTCCTGCGGATAGTGTTCCACCGGACGGACGCCGATGCTCTCAAACATCCCAGGGAACGTGCGCTTCATCGCGCGCCGATTTTCGAGCACGTAGCTCACGCCGGACGGGCAGCGGCCGTTGTCCTCGAGCACGAGATAGTTCCCATCGGCATCGCGGATCAAATCCGAGCCGCAGATGTGAATGTAGATATCCTTCGGAACATTGAACCCCGCGAACTCCCGGCGGAAATGCTTTCCGGAAAGAACGTAGAACGGCGGGATCACGCCTTCCTTCAGAATCCGCTGCTCGTGATAAATGTCGTGGAGGAACATGTTCAGCGCGCGAATGCGCTGGGTGAGCCCGCGCTCAATTTGATCCCACTCCTTCGCTGGAATGATGCGCGGAATCAGGTCGAACGGGAAAATGCGCTCGGTTCCCTGCGCGTCTCCATACACGTTGAACGTGATTCCCTGCCGCAGGAATGCCAGGTCCACCGCCCTGCGTCGCTGGTCGAAATCCTCGGCGGACACCCCCGACAGCAGCTCGCGGAATTTCGAAAAGTGAGGACGAGTCAGCTCCCGCGTTGCAGCCATCTCGTCGAAGAACCCTGTAGTTGTTTCGTATCGCTCGAGCACGTACGCGCCTTTAGCCACGGAATCGCGAGTGTGCAATCTATTCCGCCATTTCGGCCGGATTTTCCTGTCAATCGCGGTAAAGGAACTCGTTTGAGTTCAGCAGCACGTGGCAGAAATCCACGAACGCCGCGGCAGCCGGATCCGCAGGTTTCGCCTGCACCACCTTCGCTTCGATGTCGTGCCCTTTCGTCGAGCTGTCCTTGTAGAGCCCGGTGTTGGACTCGAATTTCCAGTATCCCACCGTGGCCTCGCCCAGCGGCTGTCCGCTGTTCAAAAGCAGCGCCTCGGCCGGAAGCGCGGCGCGGGAAAGCCGCACGTCATCGATCACGCCATCCCAAACACTGCCCTTCGCATGGCCGCGCGCGCCGAGCGTAAAGTCTCCCGTCCCGCGAACTCCACCGCGTGTTTTGTGTGGAACGGTGGAAACCTGGAGCGGCAGATCGTCGTTCGAAAGGTCCTTCGCGTAAAACGTGATGCCCTGTCCGAGATCATTCGCGCGCACGCTCACGGCGACGTAGTAGGGCTTCCCGATTTCCAAATGCATCGTGCTGAACACCGGCTCCGCTTCATTCTCCGGAGAGCCGTCGCCG
>SXWH01000077.1 GCA_005791535.1 Verrucomicrobiaceae bacterium
ATGAAAATCACGCCGCCATGGTCGCGGCGCGAATTGACCCAACCGGCCAAAGTGACGGTTTGTCCGACATGTTCCGCGCGAAGGCTGTTACAAGAAGTGGTCCGATACATAAAAAGAAAGGGCGCGGAGGATATGCGCGAAAAGCGGTTTGGCTAGAGCGGAGTGTGGGAAACTCGTCCGCTATTCCGGCGGGAATTGCCGGCTATCGTTCCGTTTGACTTCCGGGATTGTTCGGAGATTCATCGTGCATGACTCGCAAGCAACTTGAAACCGTGATCGAAGAGGGCGTGCCGTTCGAGATCCGTCTGGCTGATGGTCGCTCCTACTCGATCCCTCACCCGGATTACGTGTCTCTGCCGCCGAAGAATGCAACGGTCGCCGTGGTTTATGAAGACGATGGGACGGTCCATGTTCTGCCGCTTCTGACTATGACAGGACTCACCTATTCGACGCGGGGGAAATCGTCGAAGAAGTGAGTGTTCGGCCTTGATGTCGCATTTGTGAGTCTTACTCATCGGACATGCCTCCGAGACGTGTAGCCATCTTCTGCTTAGCGCAGGTCGTTGCAATTGCAGCGGCGCATCTGTGCTCGGTTCGAGCAGTCGGCATGCGGGCGAAAATGCGGAATGAATGGGGCTTTGGAGACGCGCTGCATTCATTTCCGTTCGGGACTGAAACGCTGGCGCGCTATGGATGGTGGCTTGTTCTCATTCCGCTCGCTTGCGCCGTGGTAATTCCCCGTCGTCGTGACTCTGAAGCCCCAAGCGACGTGGATTGGTCTCCTCTCGCCTGGGTAACATTCGTTGCGGGTGGTCTCTCGATGATGACCCCTCTGATTGGAATCTGCGCGTTAGTCGTAAACTTCGCTCCTCCAAAGCAGGGCTTAATCTTGAAAGTTTCGAAGCCGGAGCCATCCGAATTGTCGCGATAAGCTCTAAGACTTGAAATCCCGCCGGCTGAAGACCGCGAAGCCGATGATGAGGAAGGTGCCGTTCAGGCCGAGCAGGTAGAGGTAATCGCCCGCGATGCGGTCCCATGGAATCGGCTCGCGGAAAATGTTCGTCCACGTGGCCATGTGCGTCGTCATGAACCAGTGCCGGTAGCTTTCAAACTGGGGCATGAAGGAAAGAATCCGGTCGGCGAGAAAGAGCGTCAATGTGATGACCGTGGCCGCCGCGGGCTTCGCATTGAAGCACGAGAACATGAATGCGAGCGTGGTGATTGTGACCAGCGAGGCCGTCTGCAGCAGCATCGATGCGCCATAGCGAATGAGACCCTCGGTTTGTGGGTAGAGGATCATCAGCTTTTCCTCCGGGACGAATGCGAACAGTCCTCCGGTGCCGCGCCATGCCATGCCGGTGAGCAATGCGCTCAGACCGATGAACAGCACGAGGACGAGCGTGTAAGTGACGCAGGAGAGGTATTTGATCAGCAGCACGCGAAGCCGGGTGATCGGGCGGCAGAGCGTCATGCGGAGCGTGCCGTCCTCGACTTCCTTGCTCACGATGTCTCCGCCGACGAGCGCGAGGAAGACGCTGCCGAGGAGAAAGAGCGTGAAGACCATGACGGTGAACGCCATCGTGAGGCCGCGGAAGTAGTCTTCGAACAAGAGGGAAAGCCCACCGGCGCTGCGTTGGAAATCGCGCTGAAAGAAGCGCGCTGCCTCGGCTGACTGGAGTTTCAGTAGGATGATTACCTCAAGCAGGAAGAAGGCTCCGAAGCCCATCCAGGTGCGCTTTCTGGCGAAAAGCTTGAGCAGTTCAGCGCGGAATTGGCGGAGGAAGAGCATCATGCGTTTTCGACTTTCTCCAGATACAGTTGTTCGAGCGTATGGCGGTCCGGCTCCACGGCGCGAACTTTCGCTCCGCTGTGGACGAGGCGTGCAATGAGGTCTGCCACATCGCTGCCCGGCGGGATTTCGACGATGTCATCGCGGATGATGGTGGCATCGCCGAGGTGCGCCGAAAGGGCTGCGGGAGGATCGACGGTGATTCGGTAACGCGCGCCTTTTGGCATCAGGTCATGCCAGCGTCCGGTGTAAAGCAGGCGGCCTTTGTTGAGGATCGCGACCCGTTCGCAGAGGACCTCGACCTCGCTGAGCAGGTGCGAGCAAAAGAGCACCGTAAGCCCGCGTTCTTTGTGCAAACGCTGGATGAGCAAGCGCATCTCGGCGATGCCTTCGGGGTCGAGTCCGTTCGTAGGTTCGTCGAGGAAGATGACCTCCGGCGCGGGGAGCAAAGCCTGCGCGAGTCCGAGGCGCTGGCGCATGCCCTGACTGTAAGTGCCGACGTTGTCGCGGATGCGCGCGGTGAGCCCGACGAACTCCACGGCTTCCTCCATTTCCTTGTGGGAAACTGCGGCGCTGCAGGCGGTGAGGATTTCCAGATTCCGCCATCCGCTGAGGTAATCGTAAAAGCGCGGCTGCTCGAAAATGGCGCCGACTTTGGAAAGCGCGGCGCTGCGATTCCTCTGCACGCTGATGCCGCCGACGAAAGCCTCGCCTTCGTCGGGAAACACCTGTCCGAGCAGAATTCCGAGCGCCGTGCTTTTGCCTGCGCCGTTGTGGCCGAGCAGGCCGAAGAGTTCGCCG
>SXWH01000078.1 GCA_005791535.1 Verrucomicrobiaceae bacterium
GCTTCCTCGCCGGCGACCTTGGGATTTGCGGACGAAAAGAGCCGCTCGAAAACAAGACGCGGGCTGATTTCCTTTCCGCTCGGCGAGGTTTCATTGCGCCACGAAATGTTATTCGAGTACGCGCACGCGTAGCCGCTGTCGCACTTTCCGCCCTGACGTCCGGGCTCAAGACCGAGCTCCAGGCTCGCGAAGCGTGTCTCCTTCCGGAACGCTTCCGCCGCGACCTGATCGGCGGACACACCAAGGCGGATCATCGAGCCTTCGCTCTTCAAAGGTTGGGCACCTGTGAGCCAGGAACCGGCCGCACGGGCGTGATCGCCGGCGCCGTCGCCATTGTTGCGGCCTTTATCGTGAGCCAGACCGGTGAGCACGAGAATGTCGTTCCTGTGCGCAGCGAGCGGTTGCAGTGTGTGCGGAAGCGCGAAGTCCACTCCCGTCGTGGCCGGTGTCCATTCCCGCATATTTGCTCCATTCGGCACGTAGAGAAAAGCCATGCGAACCGGACGCGAAGCAGCCGCGAATGCCTTCGGGGCAAGCGTCTCTAGAAACGGAAGCGCGACAGTCGCTCCAAGGCCGCGAAGGAAGGCGCGGCGTCCAAGTGATGGTGTGTTCATTTTTTTCCCGGCGTTGTGGATTTACTCGTTTCAGAATCGGGTAATACGGCGAAAGGTTCCGCGGCAGCCGCATCGGATTTTGCATCAATGCTCCGCGGCGCGCTCTCAGACGCTGTGATCAATTCCAATTCCCTCTGAATTATCTTCTGAAAGCCGGGTTCTTTGAACGCTTCAGCATCGCGAAGCGCCTGAAAACGCTCCTTCGCAGCCTCGAAGCGCCCGAGCCGCCGCTCCAGTTCACCGAGAAGGAGTGCGGTGTTTGCGAACTCGGCGTCGCCGCCCTTCATGGAGGCGAAAGCTTTGGCAAGATTTGAATGCGCCCGCTCAAGGCATTGGCGCATCGCATTTGGCTTCTGCTCAAGCTGCCAGGACGCTTTCAAATAACTGTGCCCGACGAAAATCGGCGGAGCCTTCGTCCATTCCTGAATCAGCGCGAGAAGGTAGTAGGATGGATACTTTTCCGCCGCCTGCTGGAAATCTCGCCCCTGCACAAAGGGACGAAGTTTATCGACGGTACGGGCATCAAACTTCTCCATGAACAAAACCGCCCGGCACTTGGGACATTGCGGCAAAGTGGCCGGCTGGATCACATCACCGAACTGCCGCAAATCGAGCCGCATTCCTTTGGGCGAGGCGGAAGTCTCCATGCGCTGCCTCCACGAATGCGAGTCGAACGGGCAGGTAAAATCCTGCTCGATCGAGTTCACGGAAAAGGCCGTCCCGGCAAGAGCCAGCAGAAGCAGCAGACATCGGATCATTCTTGGGTCATCCAGATAGCACGCCGCACGCCGCCTGCCCACCTCCGAATGTTCCCGAAGTAAGCAGCGCCAGTTCTTCCTTCACTCGCCCGCAAAAATCCGCCACACCCGTTCCGCCATGCAAACACGCCGCACATTCCTCGCCACGCTCGCCGCAGCATCCGCCGCTCCGCTTTTCGCACAGGAGAAGAAGACGAAAATCAAAGTCGGCTACGACAATTTCGCCGTCCGCGCGATGAAGTGGAAAGCACCGCAATTGCTCGAATATGCGGCGAAAATGAAGTGCGACACGCTCTTTATCAGCGACCTCGATTCCTACGACTCGCTCGAAGACGCCGCGCTGCGGGAGGTGAAAAAGAAGGCTGACGATATGGGCATCGAACTCTATGCCGGCGGCTGGAGCATCTGCCCTACGAGCAAAAGCTTCCGGGACAATCGAGGGACCGCCGAGGAACACCTCCGACTGGGCATCCGCGTAGCGAAAGCGCTGGGTTCGCCGGTCTACCGGGTGATTCTCGGCGCAGCGAATGACCGCCAGACCGACGGCGGAATCCGCGCCCGAATCGCCGACACGGCGAAGGTCCTGAAAGCCTGCAAATCCGCAGCAATCGATGCAGGTGTGAAGATCGCCGTCGAGAACCACGCCGGGGACATGCATTCGTGGGAACTGCGGGATTTGATCGAGGAAGCGGGACGCGACTTCACCGGCGCAAATTTTGACTCGGGCAACGCTGCATGGACGCTCGAAGATCCACACGAAGCGTTTGAGAATCTCGGACCAGTGACCATTTGCTCCAGCCTGCGCGACGACATGATGTGGGAGACGCCGGAGGGCCAGAGCGTGGCTTGGACCGCGGCGGGAGAAGGGCTGATGGACTGGAAACGCCTCGCAGCGCGGTGGGCTGAACTTTGCCCGAACGTGCCGATTCAGATCGAAACCATCTCCGGTTTCTCGCGCGGCTTCCCGACGAAGAAGGAAGACTTCTGGAAGAACTACGATCGCCGCCCGGAATCGTTCGCGAAATTCGAAGCAATGGCGAAACGCGGGAAGGCAATTCCGGGCTTCAAGGCTCCGGAGGGCGCGGACAAAAACCTCGCTGAGCAGGATTACCAGAAGGGCGAGATTGAACGCTCAATCAAGTATCTGCGCGAAGTCGTGGGGCTCGGACTGAAGGCTTAACGGGCGATCTCCTTGATCCGGAAGTCGTCGGTGCCATCGACGAGGATGTCGTCGAACACGGCCTTGTCGAGAGGCAGGACGGTGGTGCCGATTTTCACCTTCGAGATCCGCTCCGCTGTAATCGCGAATGAGTCGTCGCCGGCAGCCGTGCCCGAGACCGTGCCGACGATGACGATGCTTGCGATGCGCGCGAGGATTGTATCCGCAACGGCTTCGGGAATCGTCGTGTCATTGCGTCCAAAGCCATCGTCGCCCCCGTCGGCGATGCCCGCGGTGAGGCTCGAAGCCGTCCAGTTTCCGCGCACAGTAAGTTTGCCAAGACCGGCATCCGGGTTCACGGCGTTGAACGACGAATCGTAACCGATCAGGATCTCCGCATTAGTCACGTTGCCTCGGACGGTGAACGCGTTAATCGCGACGGCGGCGCCCGCGCTGGACGGATCAAGGCGACCGCGAGCGGCAATGACGCTCGGCGAATTGATATCGTCGCTCGTGATGGAATTGAAGACTTTCACCACGCCGATGTTTGCACCCGCGACGATCGCACCGCGGTTCACGGAACCACCGACGGACGCACTGCCGATGTTCCCGCCGCTCTGAACCGCCGCGCTGTTCAGCGAGTGCTTGATGTTGAGCTGGCCGATATTGCCCGCACTGAGTCCGGAATTAGCGAGCGTGCCGCCTCCGGCGACGTCCGCAGTCGCGAGCCCCAGCGCAGCAAGTTGCGTTTGGTTCAGCGCACCGAGACCGTTGAACTCTCCGTTGATCGTGATGTTTCCAAGCGAACCCCCGATGACAAGCGAAGCAAACTGAATATTCCGTTTCACGAGAACCTTGGTCACCGAGCCACCGATTTCGCTCAACAATGGATCAATCGTGCCGGGTATCTGATTCGCTTCGCCCATCATCCCGAGACTGCCCACGACGAGTTGCTTGAGCGCCGGCTTCAGCGGGTTCAGCGGCGAGATATCAATCTGGCCGAGGTCGCCGGTTACGGAGATTCTGCCGAGGTTCAAGCCAGAGCCGGAGATAGCTCCAACATTCAAAAGCCCGTCGCCTCCCCGCGGAGCGACAACGAAGCTGATGTTCGCCCCACGCTTCAGCGTTCCACCTGCATTCAGATCGACGAAGAGCAGATTGCCATCGCCATCGAAAGTGAACATGTCGGCATTCACCTTTCCGCCGGTGACTTTTACGACGACTTCATCGCCATCCACATCAAGGAAAGTCGCCGATGTGCCGCCGCCGAGAATGCTGGGCATCGGGCGGACGCCTGCTTTGCCGAAGACCACATACGCCCGTCCATCGACAGAGCCATCGTCGCCATAAAACGGCGAACCAACTGCGATATCCGCAAAGCCGTCGCGATTGATATCGCCGATCCCCGCGACCGCGAGGCCCGCCCGCTCGGCGGCGTCGCTGCCGAGAAACGAGTATCCGTTCGTTCCGTTGAGGTTCGCCACGTTGATCTGCGGCGGGATTGCGCTCCGACGCCCGAAGAGGACATGCGCTGCGCCTTTATTGCTGCCGCTCGCATCGGAATCCGGTGCTCCGATAATGACGTCGGAAATCCCATCGCCATTGAAATCGCCCACCGAACCAACGCTGCTTCCAGCGAGATCGGTGTTCGCGGAACCGATGATCTCGAAGCCGTTCACACCGGTCAGCGCCGCAATATCGACCGCCACCGTCCATCCTTTCGCTTTGCCAAAAACGACATAAGCCGCGCCCGGTTGTTCAACGATGCTGACCGCAGCCCTTCCCGGCGCGCCGATGATGAGATCATCGATCCCGTCATCATTAAAGTCCCCCGCCGAACCCACAGCAAAACCGAGCGACGAAAACGCCTGTTTTCCAATCATCTTGAATCCGTTTTTGCCGTTAAGAGTCGTTACGCTTGTCGCCGGATTCTTCTGCGTCGCTGCGCCAAAAATCACGTATGCCGCGCCTTTCAGCGTCCCGTAAACATCGCCCGGCACGCTCAGCGATGGAGCCCCCGCAACTATGTCATCGAAGCCGTCGCCGTTAACGTCCACCGCCGCAACGGCCGCGCCGAAGTCCGAATTGGCCCCCGCTTCGCCGTCGATAACGAATCCGTTTGTTCCGTTGAGCGACGATTCGGAAATCGCCGCACCAAACGGCTGCCGACTGCCGAACAGCACGTAAACGCGACCCCGGGAATCCGCTCCCGCCTTGCCAGCGCCAATCACGACGTCGGAAAGACCATCGCCATTGATATCGCCTGATGCATTCACGGACACCCCGAGAAGATCGCCATCGGCCCCACCGTCAAATCGGAATCCCGTCACGCCATCGAGCGCCGACAAACTCAATTCGGGTCCAAATCCCGATGTCTTTCCAAATATCGCGTATACCGCGCCAGCGTCTCCGTTAACGGGATCCGCCTGCGTCGCGCCAATCACGATATCCGCGAGGCCGTCCCCGTTGATATCACCGCCACCGCTCACACTGGAACCGCTCAGATCACCGCCATCTACACCGCGAATGACAAATCCATTGCTGCCGTCGAGAGAGGACACGTCGATTCTGGCATCAAACGGAGTTTCTTTTCCAAAAATAACGTAAGTCGCGCCGGCATCGATGCCGTAGGCGAACCCTAAAGCCGCTCGGGGCGCAGCAACTGCGAAGTCATCAAAGCCATCACCGTTGATGTCACCAATCATCGATACAGCAGAACCCAATCGTTCATCTCCGCCGGCGCTTCCAATGACGAAGCCATTTGTGCCATTCAGGTCGCCGAGCAATGACGATCCGTAAGCAATACGGCGCTTCAGATAGACATCGTTTCCGTCGCCACCGAGATAGCTAATCACGTACGGCACCGTCCCGAGCATCACTCCGCCACCCTCGGGCAATCTATCAAACGCGCCGACAACTGGATCCGTTCCATCGTTCTCGATCAATAGAACCGTCTGGCTGACAGGACCCGTAACCAGCCCGCTGATCCGGAGCGACAAGCCTGAAAGATCGAGCGCTCCATTGACGGAGATGACGGATGAACTGAGGAAAGCTTCGCTTCCCGCGACTGTGAGCCCGAGAGTCGCTCCCGCGGCAAACGAAACCGGTGTCGTCGAAGATGTCCAAACACCGCCGCCCAATCCAAGCGAGACCGAACCGAGTGGCTCGACGACCTCGGCATCCAAATCCAGACGGTTGATTCGGAGCGGGCTTAAAATCTTGATGGTATCGGTCCCCACGCCGCCTGTCAGCGTGAGTTGGCTGAGCAAAGGCGCGTCATAGGACGATATCTGGATCGTGTCGCCAGCGGCACCTCCATTCACGGAAAGAAGGGTGGCAGGACTTGCGAAGCGGTAAAGGAAACCGGACTCGGACGTGATATCCGTTACCCCGCTGCCGTGATCGCTCACGGTAAAAAAGTGATCCGTGTCATCAGTGGCCGTAAAGACGCGGCTTCCAACTGCACGCAGATCCGTGACACTTTCCGTCGAATCGTATGTCACGTTGTACGAGTTGAATATCAGCGAGCCCGCCGAAGATGTGACACCGTGAAGCACAGAAGACGGGGTATCACCTTCGATGAAGATCGCATCGATTCCATCACCGCCGATAAATCCAACGGCACCCGTGGGAAGCGGACCTCCGCTGAAGTCGAGAGTCAGCGTATCATCCCCACTGCCCGCATCAAACGCCGTCGGTCCGGTAATCGATGCGAAAGGAATCCGAACCGTGTGCGCGTCGATTTGCGTGACACCCGAAAGCGCATTCAGAATCGAACTCGGGTCGCTGATCAAAACGTCCGCCCCGCTTCGCACAATGCGCATCGAAGCATTCGAATCCGCGCCCAGCGTATCATCAATCGCGAGCGCCCCACCGACGATGGAGATATCGATATCCGTCATGGGCTGTCCGAAGATCAGATACGCGGCCCCGGCACCCGCGCCGTTAACCGCCGCGCCAGACGCGCCAACAAGGAAGTCTTCGATTCCGTCGCCATCCACATCTCCGGCGCGACTAACGCTGCGACCAGCCAGCTCGCCGGCTGCGGCTCCCGTGATTTTGAATCCGTTCGCTCCGTTTAACGACGAAAGGCTGAACGTGGACGCAAACGTGCCCGTCTTTCCATACACCACATACGCGGCACCTGCCTCGGCTCCTGCGGTTGTGTCGGCCTTGTACGCGGCTGCGATTAAATCGGAAATCCCATCGCCGTTCACGTCACCAGCAGCGGATACACTGAGCCCAAACCGATCCGATCCGCTCAGACCCGAAATCGTGAATCCGTTGGAGCCATTCAGCCCAGATATCTGGATTGGAGATGGAGCCGTAATCGCTCCGAAAACTACCGCCACGGTTCCCGCAAGCCCGGAGCCATCAGGATTCGGCGCTCCCACAACCACATCGCCGAAACTGTCCCCATTCAAATCGCCCGCCCCCGCGACCGCGCTGCCTGCGCGATTCCCGGCTGCAGCGCCACGAATTTCGAATCCGGTCCCTGCCCCAATCCCGGAGGCCGTGAAAAAGCCAGGGACGGATCCGCTGCCAAACAGAACATAAGCCGACCCCGAATCGACGCCGTTTGAATCGACGCCCGGCGCCCCAACAACGAGGTCGGCGTTGCCGTCCTTGTTGACATCGCCAGCGGAAGCAACGCTCGCTCCGAGCAAATCGAAGTCAACATCTCCCATGATCTTCGATATTCCGGAGCTCACGGTACCAACATCGAACACAGCCGGAAATGATGCGGCTCCATAAACTACATACGCGGCACCCGAATCCGTACCATAGCTGTCATCGCCCGGAGCGCCGAGAACGACATCGCCGAATCCGTCCCCGTCCAGATCGCCAATCCTGCTCACCGAAACGCCGAACTGCTGCCCGGCACCATCGCCCCCAATCTTGAAGCCGTCTGCTCCTGTCAGCGAACCCGCGTCGACCACGAGCGGGATGCCAGCCCCGCCGTAAATGACATAGGCAGCTCCGATTCCGTCTGCGAAGGGAGCACCGACAAGCACATCATCAACGCCGTCGTTGTTCACATCGCCTGCACCGCTGACCGAAGTCCCCAGCCGGTCCCCCGCTGCGACTCCACGAATCTTAAAGCCTTCCGATGCCGAAGCTGGCGGAAGGCTGAGCGCCGGAGGAAGACCTCCGGATTTACCAAAAATCACGTACGCGACTCCGGATTCGTTTCCATTATCGTCGGCAAGAGGCGCGCCGATGATGAAATCCGAAATACCGTCATTGTTCACATCCCCCGCATTCGCAACCGAAACGCCGGTATCGTCTCCCAATACAGAACCATCCAGTCGCAGACCAATGCCCGGCGTCAGCGATGCGAGATCGAGCACCGCACCGAAAGCAGGAGCGATGCGCCCTTCGAGCGGCTCGATACGGACAGCGACGGGCTTTGGGACGATCGACGCTTGGATTTTCATAAACGGTGCACTGCGCTTGATTGGAATTGGGCTATTTTAAATTACCTCAACGAGCCGGAAGTCGCCCTTGGTACCAATGAGGATATCATCCTTGAGGACTTTATCCAAAACAACCTTCACGCCGTTGATCTTCGCGGATTTGATTTCTTGCGCCGTGATTCCGAACGAATCCCCGGCGGCATCGCTGCCCTCGGCGGCACCCGAGATGATGAGACTGGCGATTCGTGAGAAAATCTTCGGCGTCGGGTCATCAGCCGGGAAACCAATCCGGACATCATTCTGCCCAAATCCGTCGGACGTGTCATCTTTCACCCCGGCGACGAGGCTCGATGCAGTGAACGATCCTTTGATGTTCACTTTGCCCGCGCTGGCATCGCCGTTCACGGGCTCGAATGATTGGTTGTAGCCCAGCAGAATCTCGGCATTCAGCACATTGCCGCGGACTACGAAGGAGTTGATCGCAATAGCCGCCGCAGGCTTTGAAGACGGCGGTGATGCCAGCGCCGCGACCACGCTCGGCACAGCCGGATCATCGCTCGTAATCGCGCCGAATACTTTCACGACACGGATTGCACCCGCTGCGACAAGCGCGCCCTTGCTGATGCTGCCACCGACGGTCGCGCTGCTGATTCCGCCGCCGGAAGTGACTGCGGAATTTGTGAGGGATTTCTTGATGTTCAGCGCTCCGATGCTTCCGGCGCTCAATCCGGAACTTGCGAGCGTGTTCCCGCCGGCGACCTGACTGGTGACGTCGCGACCGAGCGCCGCCAATCCTCCGAACTGAGTGGCCGTAAAGGCACCGGTTCCCGAAAACTCGCCATCGATCGTCGCGCTACCGAGCCGGCCGAGCACATCAAAAACTGCGTTGGTGAAAGCGCCGCGCACGATGAGCTTTGGTAAGGCACCGCGAATTTCGCTGAACAGCGGATCCTCAGTTCCGGGTATTTGAGTCGAATCGCCAAGCGCACCGAGGCTTCCGACGATGAGTTGTTTGAGCGCCGGCTTCAGCGCATCGCCCCGGCCGACATCGATCTGGCCAAGATCACCGGTGATTTTGACCGTCCCAAGCTGGATGCCGGTCGCGTCAATTGCGCCAACGTTAAGGACGCCGTCGCCACCATTCTTCCGTACCGAGAAGGTGATGTTCGCACCGTCGCGAAGCGTGTTGGCGGCGGTGAGATCGACCAATTGAAGAACTCCACCAGGGCCGAAAACAAGCATGTCGGCAGTAACCTTTCCACCCGTGGCCTTGATCGAGATGATATCGCCATCCACATCATCGAAGGTGATCGTCGTTCCACTCGTCGCCACTTCAGGTATCTCCTGCGTGGCTACACCATAAATCACATACGCTCCGCCGTTACCCGCCGTGTTGCCCTCGTCGCCGGGTTGCGGCACGCCGATGATCAAGTCCGCGCGTCCATCGCCGTTAACATCGGTAGAGGAAACACTCGCGCCACTTTGATCCGGCACAACCTCGCCGCGGAAGCGGAATCCGGTGGTGGCATTGAGCGTGGACAGCGAAAGGTCCGGGGCAAATCCGCCGCCGCGTCCGAACATCAGATACGTCACTCCCGCACTCCCGCCGGATCCCGGAGAGCCGACGGCGATATCATCGAATCCATCGCCATTGAAATCGCCAACACCCGCTACCGAAATAATATCCGCACTGAACTTTTCCTCAGTGAGCAAGCGGAAGCCATTTACACCCGTGAGCTTTGTCAAATCCAGCACCGCCGAGTAACCCTTCTTTGTCCCGAACACCACGTAGGCCCCGCCGAGATGCTCTGCACCCGGCGCGCCAACATCCTCGGCGTTCTGACTCGCGATTACGATATCGTCAAATCCATCGTTGTTCATGTCGCCCGCCATGGAAACGCGGACGCCGTGCTTCTCGCCGGCGATGCGTCCCTCAGTTCGGAAACCGTTTTTGCCGTTCAGAGTTCCAGCATCCAGCGTGGCCGGAAAAGCCGAACCACTTCCGAACACGACATACGCAGCGCCGGAATTAGCGCCCGAGAGTCCATCAAAACC
>SXWH01000079.1 GCA_005791535.1 Verrucomicrobiaceae bacterium
CAAAGGCGGCGGAAAACTCGTCATCACCGAAGACCTCGACGCCGCATGCAAAGGCGCCGACATCCTCTACACCGACGTGTGGGTGAGCATGGGCAAGGAAAAGGAATCCGAATACCGCAAAGCCCAACTCGCGCGCTACCAGATCAACGACCACGCCCTGCAACTCGCAAAACCCGGCGCGCTCGTCCTCCACTGCCTCCCCGCCTACCGCGGACTGGAAATCACAGAAACCGCCTTCGAGGCCAACGCAGACTCCATCTTCACCCAGGCCGAAAACCGCCTGCACGCACAGAAGGCGATCCTCTCCATGCTCGTCGGCTGATCGGCGCATCAGCCACGCATCACGAATAAACCCGGCACGCTTAGCGCCGAAGAGCGGGAGCCGGATCTCATCCCCGCAGTTTCCGCGTTCTCTTGTACGGGACTCGTTGGTGTACGTTGCGATTCACCGCCGATAAGCAAGCAACTCAGCCAAGCCACGGCGAAACGACGGGAGCGGCCCGTCTTGGGACGCGTCCTGATTTCCCGTCCGAGCTGCAAAATCGCAGGACGGACCTCATCGGAATCACCTGTAGATCAATCGCTTGGCCCACACCCCGAACAATTTGCAAAAGCGCGCCGCAAAGCGCTTATGCCAAACTAATTAAAATAAGACTTATTTAAAACATAAGTCGCTTACTTTCATAGTGTTATCTTTCCATTCAATGCATGCCTACTTCCGGGCAATTTCCGGTTAGAAAAGCCCCGTATTTATTGTGAAACAGGGGACGCAACGCGACCACCGATGCGAAAATCAAATTCCTAGGTGATAGCGTAGCAAAAACAACCACCCACTGAATAAACACACATGAACACTACACTAAACAGCAAACACCTCGCAGCAATTGCTGCCGTGCTCACAATCACGTCCACCAGTGCCTTCTCGCAAGGAATCTGGCAAACTCAACCGCCATTACCCGGAAACGGATCCTCAGCCGCCGCAGCGGGAATTATAGGAGACAAACTCTACTATGTCGGAGGGGCCGTACCATCGGTTCCGACGACAACCGCGGTTCTGGAATACAACATCACGTCGGGCACATGGACTTCGAAGGCTCCATGCTCTGTGTCCAGGTCGTTTCCGGTATCGGGGGTGATGAACGGAAAACTCTACGTTGCTGGAGGAGCCATCAACTCGGACTTTAATACTCCCACCGGAGTTCTAGAGATCTACGACCCAGCCACGAACTCGTGGACAACCGGAGCCCCGATGCCCGTGGGTCGTCCGGCTGCAGTAGCCGGCGTCATAAATGGAAAACTCTACGTTGCAGGCGGACAAAGCACCTCCCCTTACGCAGCCATGAGCAATCTCGATATCTACGACCCCGCCACAAACTCCTGGTCGCCGGGAAGCCCTCTGCCGGTTCCCGTGGGAACGGCGGTGGGCACCGTAATCAACGGCAAACTTTATGTTGCCGGCGGATACACGGGCCCGTCCTCAGCGACCCCGGTTGCCGCCCTGCAGATATACGACCCGGGCACAAATTCCTGGTCCAGCGGGCCGGCGATGGCGATAGCCCGCGGCCACGCCACGGGAGCGGCCGTTTACGGAAAGTTCTACATTACCGGTGGTTTCGACGCGGCAAATCAACTCCGCCCGCAAACGGAAGTCTACGACCCTGCTTCGGGTTCGTGGTCTTTTGGACCGTCGTCAAACATCCCTCGCTATTGGGCCGCGTCCGTGGCTCGGGATTCGCAAATGTTTACCGTCGGAGGCTGGATAGCAGGCCCCAATCCGCCCGGAAACTCGTTTGAAATCCTCTCGCTCCCCCGGTTCGTTCAGGCAGTTCGCACTGGAGACATCGCGGCGGGTATCTCAAACGCGAAGTTCACCAGCTTCGGCGTTCCTGCAATGAACGAGGAAAATCACACTGCATTCTACGGAGTGGTGACCGGCCTCAATGGCGCAGCGACCACCGCTCTCGCTGGAAACAACTCGGGGATTTGGGCGGACGATTCCACCGGCACACGGCAACTTGTCGTGCGCAAGGGCGATTCGGCACCGGGCACCACGAATGCCGTCTTCGCCGGGCTCACTGACGTTGTTTACAACAACAACGAGGAAGTGGCATTCCTCGGCTCCCTGAAACCGGGAGTAGGCGATGCGGTCGCAAATCCGAGCAACTTGAAGGGCATCTGGGCAAACAACGGCGGCACCCTCCACCTCGTCGCACGGACACTTGAGCAGGCTCCGGGATGCCCGAGCGGTGTCGTATTCAAGACAATCAACCGCTTCGTGCTTCCCGATCAAGGCGGTGTCGTGCTCCTAGCGACACTCTCGGGAACGGCCGTCACTTCGGCGAACAACCAGGGAATCTGGGCCGTCGATTCAGCGGGTGAACTTCAGCTTGTAGCCCGTAAAGGCGACGAACAACCGGGCACCGGAAAGCTCATCAAGGCGCTGTCATTCCTCACACCGACATCGAGCACTGCGGGCCAGACCCGGAACTTCGCACACGGAACCGGTGACATCTCCTACCGCGCCACGCTCTCCGATGGCACGAGCGCCGTCTTCACCGTAGAATTCCCGTAAAGTCCGGCATTTGCCGCGAAAAACACAGAGGGCGGATCGACAACGGTCCGCCCTCTTTCTTTCCGCCGTAAGGGCAAAAAAGCGGGTTGGGGCAACCCATGGATCTCCGATACTCCGTCGCACGGCGGATCAAATACGACCGGAAGCGACATCTCCTTCACACATCGCACAGGTCCCTGGCTGCATGGGACACGGCACCGACTTTCCCCCGAACGCCGCGAATGCACCCAGCATCGCCCTCGATGTTCACCGACATCGACCCCGATGTTTACCGACATTGACCTCAAATCCGGAGGATTTCACCCCAATGTTTACCGACATCGACCCCGAATCCGGAGGATTTCACCCCGATGTTTACCGACATCGACCTCGAATCCGGAGGATTTCACCCCGATGTTTACCGACATCGACCCCAAATCCGGAGGATTCGACCCCAATGTTTACCGACATTGACCACGAATCCGACGGATTTTACCCCGATGCTCCCCTGCATCGACCACTCTGCATCGCTCCATCGAGCCCTCTGCAACAGAGTAAACCACCTGTTTTCTGCCATTTGCACCCACGGAAGCGGCGCTGACAGCCTGTTCGGCCTCCCCGAACCCGGTCGTTCTTCCGGCTTGAGCCCGAATGCCGCGTCCAGGCGCTGAAAGCGCGCAACGTAATAGCCCAGGGTGAAGCCCTGGGTATCACACACCCACACGCATGGAGCCCTGTAAGGGCGACACAACGGCCCGCATTTACCACCTTGTGGTCCGTTGCCACCACCATGCCGCCCTTACAGGGCTGCATGCTTGATGAACCGTGAACCCAGGGCTTCACCCTGGGCTATTACATTTCCGGGCTTTCAGCCCTCAAACGCGGCGTGCGGCTTGAACCACCTCTCGGAGTTCAGTCCGCCACGCGCTGCTGAAGCGACAATCTTGTTGCCCGTTCCCGCCATCCGGCCATAAACCGGCATCCATGACCGCCGCACCCCGCGATATCCCGACAAATCAGCCGCCTATGAAGGAGGTGCACAACATCCGGATTTGCGTGCGCTCCTGTAGTTCGCCCAAAAAGCTGAGTCCATTTCGATTCCTTCGAACCTTTGTTCCAATGTTCCTCATCGGATGTGCAGCTCAGCCGACTCAGCTTGAGAAACGGATTCAGATTGCGAGCCCCGCCCCTAATGTGCCGACCGCGCCACAAGCGACTTCGCAAGAATACGCCACCTATTTGAATCGTCGCTTTGGTTTTCGTCTGTCCTATCCCAGCAACCTACGTTCATCCCGTCAGCCAGATAATGGAGCGGGGATGTCGTTCAGTTCTCCAGACGGGGAGTTTAGCGTCACGGCACAAGGTCACTTTCTAAATGGTGATACACTGGACACGCTTTGGGCAAATGAACTCAAGCAAGGCGGGGCTACGATCACCTATTCAACGAAGAAGGCGGATTACTATGTTGTCTCTGGGTCCCGCGCGGGCCGAGAGTATTACCGCAAAGTTTTTGCAGAGGGAGGTAATTGGGTGAGGTTCGACATAGTCTATCCTGCCGCGAAACGCGGTTATTACGATCAGGTCGTGGAGCGAATCGCCCGTGATTTCGTACCTTTCGTACCAGGGGACTATGACCGTACCTAGAAATACCGATGAATTTGCATCACAATTCGCCCACCTCATCGGCTCACTAGGCCGCCTCAAACGCCATGACCAAACTCCCTGAATTTTTCTTCGACGGCACGGAAGTCGGCTACTTCCGCGGTGGAGCATTCCCGAAGTCCGCCGGTCATTATCAATACGAACCCTATCGCGGTCCCGGGCACTACGAGATGCAGGAGAGGCTTAACGATGGCGGCAACCCGCGCTGCTACTATGAGACCGGCGGTACTCGCACGACGTTCGTTGTTCGAGCGTGCCCGGAGTATGGAGTCCTTGAGCTTTCCGAATTTGAGAGTTCACCCATCACCGCAGCTTAACGGGAAAGGCTGACCAGCCAAAAGTCCCAACGGGCGGCGCTCGTTGGGCTGGGGCATCCGACTTTATGAAACAATATACCGGATGCCCTCGCGGCCTGGTTTTGAAAAACGGTGAAAGCGAGGGTTGACCGGAGGGCCACACCGCGCCTTATTCCACGCCTCTTCTTTTAAAAACACATGAGCACACCCGCACCACAGCAAGCCATCAACATCAACCTCTCCGAAATCAGCGCGCGTTATAATACAAACGTGCAGCGCCTTTTTGATATCGCCGCGGCGACCGTCGGCGGCGTGCGCGTGCAGTCGGAGAAGGACTACGGCGATTTCGTGAAGTCGGCGGGCTATTTCCCGAATGGAGCCTCCCACGCCAAGCACGAGGACATCCGTCCCGTCGCCGAGCAGTGGGTCGTGCGCAACATCCTGACGGAGGCGCTCAACATGCTCACGCCGCTGCTGGAGGACGTGCGCAGCGTGGCGGCGCTCGCAGAGTGGAAATCGAAAGGCGAAGCCAGTGGCGACGAGCCGCAGAAGATTCTCGTGACGCAGCGCGAAGAGTCGCTGAAGAAGACCTTCGGCGACCGCATCAAGCAACTCCGCGACAGCTACAATGTGTTCTCGTTTGTGGAGGTAATCCTGCCCGGGCTCTTCCAGCTCCACACCATCCTCGCACAGCACGACGGCAAGGTGCCGAAGGAATTCCTGAACCCGACCGGCGAATGGATTCTCGGTCTCGTGACGCTCGAAGTGGAAAAGGGCGACGGCAAATCGCAGCCCACGGCAAAGCTCGCGCGCACGAACCGCCGGTTCGCGCTCGGCTCGACGGTGAACGTCTCGAAAGCAGACATCCTGCTCGCAGTCGGCTCGGTCGGTTTCTACGCAAGCACGCTGCTGAACTCGCTCCAGGAATACGTGAAAAAGACGATTCCCGGGCAGATTCAGCAAGCCTGAGTTTAATGCTCACCGACACGCACGCGCATCTGGATTTCCCGAAAATCCAGACCGACCTCGCCGGAGTGCTCCAGCGGGCCGAAGCGGCGGGTGTGACGCGAATCATCACCATCGGCACCACCGCCGAAGGCAGCCGCCGCTCGCTGGCGCTGGCGACGCAGTATCCGCAGGTCTTCTGCGCCGTCGGCCTGCACCCGAACAACGTCGCGGAAGAACCGCCGGGCTGGCTCGAAGTCGTGCGCGAACTCGCAGCGAGTCCGCGCGTCGTCGCGATTGGCGAAACGGGGCTCGATTACCATTACCTTCCGTCCACCCGCGGCGGCACCGCGCAGGATGACGCTGCGGAGAAAGTCGCGCAGGCCGCGGCCTTTCGCGCGCAGCTTGAACTAGCCGCGGAACTCGGGATGCCCGTCGTCGTCCACGAACGCGACGCGTGGGACGACACGCTCGCCATCCTCGGCGAATACACGGGCCGCGTCCGCGCGCTGTTTCATTGCTTCGGCAAATCGCCCGCCCACGCGCAGCAGCTTCTCGCGCTCGGACACACGGCGAGCTTTACCGGAATCGTGACCTTTAAAAACGGCACCGAAGCGCAGGCTTCGGCGCGCGAGATGCCCGCGGATGCGCTGTTTGTGGAGACCGACAGCCCGTATCTCGCGCCGGTGCCGCATCGGGGCAAGCCTTGCGAGCCGGCGTTCGTGCGGCACACGGCGGAATTCATCGCCGCGCTGCGCGGGATTTCGCTGGAGCAATTCGCCCGCGAGTCCGAGGATGCCGCGAACCGCTTCTTCCGATTTCCAAAATGAAAACGCACCTCCTCTTCCTCGCAGCACTCACCGCCGCCGCACTTGCCGCCGAGCCGCTCTCGCGGACGGAGCGCGCAAAGATGATTACGGCTTTTGAGGAAACCGTCGAGGAGGCGTCATCGGCAATCGGCAAGGAGACCGGCCCGGCGCTGGTGCGCGAATATTCCCGCCGAGGCGATGCCCTGCTCTTCCTCGGCAAGGCGAAGGAGGCCGTCGCGGATTTCGAGAAGATGATCGATCTTGACCCATCGCAGGATGCGCCGCACTGGCGGCTTGGCATCGCGTATTACTTCGCGGGCGACTTCGCGAAATCGGCGAAGCAGTTTGAAAAATACCACGCCTACGACAACCGCGATCGCGAGAACGGCGTATGGAAGTTTTTCGCGCAGGCAAAGGTCGATGGAATCGAGAAGGCGCGGAAGGAGATGCTGGAATACACGCGCTTCGACCGGCATCCGTTCCCCGCCGTGTATGAAATGCTCGCCGGCAAAAAGACCGGCGCTGAAGTGCTCACGGAAATGGAGAAGAAGGAAAAGCAGGACGACCCGCTGGTGATGTTTTTCGCGCACTACTACATCGGCTGGAACGAGCAACTCAACGGACGAAACGACGCCGCAAAGGAGCACCTCGCAAAAGCCGTGGAGCTCTCCATCAAAGCCGGTGCCGGCGGCGGCCCCGGCTACATGGGCCAGGTCGCGCGGCTCCACTACGAAGCGCTGAAGTAGCGGCGCCCGACCCACCCGGGAAGACGGCGGCGGAGCCGGGCGAGGAGGGATATCAATCCGCGTGGCTTCGCGATTCAGGATTCCTGATTTGTTGACAACCAGCTTGCGTTTCCCCGCCCGCCGCTCTTAAAGGCAGGGCGGGAATCAACCCGCACCGACAAAACTAATATGGCCGACAAAAACACAAAAGTACCCGAAAACGTGCCAGGACCCTGGTACGTCGACAACGAACTCTGCACGCCCTGCCGCGTCTGTCTGGATGAGGCTGGCGATTTGCTGAAATACAATGCCGACGAGTCGAAGGTTTTCTTTTTCAAGCAACCTGAGACGCCCGATGAAGTGGCGCACGCCCAATCGGCCCGCGACATCTGCCCGCAGGCTGCGATCGCAGAAGACGGCGAGTAATCGCTGATCGTTCTATAAAAAGCCCCGGCTGCTTTCACGAGCGGCCGGGGCTTTGTCGTTTCGGCGACTACTCCTCGCCGCGCATCCAGTGGATGAGCAGGTCGAGCTCTCTGGCGCTCAGGCGGCTGCCTTCGCCGAAGGCGGGCATGCGGTCGTTGCGCTTGCCGTAGAAGTTGTCGTGTGCGGGATTTTTGAGGAATTCGCGGAGCCACTCGGTGCTGCCGTAGCCTTCAAACGTCGGACCGCTTCCGCCTTCGTTGGCGCGCCACTGGTGGCAGTCCGTGCAATCGAGGGCGACGTCCGAGAGGAGTTTGCGGCCCTCTTCGATGAATGCAGCGTCCTTCGCGTCGATTTCCTTTTGCAGCGGGAGTTTGGCTTCGGCGCTGAGTGCGGCGATGATCTTGTTGAGCTGGTCCTTTTGCTCGGCGGTGTAATCGGGGATGTCGTCGAGGATGATGCGGACCATTTTGCTCTTTTTCGGAGCGACGGCCTGCGCGCTTAGGCGTCCGGCAAGGGATGTGATGCGGTCCTGATTATCCGGAAGCGACGCAGCGGTGAGCGTGGCGATCCATCCGTCGCGCTTCGCCTGGTCAGGCTTCGGCGTCGTGGCGAGTGCGAGCAGCGCGGGCTCGGCGGCGGGGATGACATCCGGCTTCAGCAGCTTGCGAATCTCCGCCATTTTCTCCTTCGTCGCATCATCCGGCGGCGGGTTCACAAAGCGCGTTCCTCCGAAGTATTTGTGGGTCTCGATTTGCTTGGGGTCGAGGAAACCGGCGAGCCATTCGCGTGAGGCGAAGCGGGCGAGATCCGGCGCGCTGCGGTCCTTGTCGGGGATGATTTCGCCGAGGCCGTTGTGACCGTCCCAAGCGTGGCAGCTCGCGCATTGTGATTTGAAAAGGCGGGGTCCCTGCGTCAGCGGATCGTCGCGAAGTAGGGCGAGCGCTCCTTCCGTCGGGATTCCGTCGCGTTTCTTTGCGAGTTCCATCGCGCGGGCCGCGTCCTTCTGCGCCTGAACGACGGCTGCCTTGTAGTGCGGATCGGCTGCATCCTTCATGAATGCCACGGTGGTGAGATAGCCGAATCCGGCAAGCCCCGCGAAGAGCGTGAACACATTGAAGAAATGGCCGATTTTCCAGCGCCCGAGAATCGGCATCAACATGAGAAGTCCGAATACCAGGCCCGGGATGACGAGCGACGCCACGATGAGGCCGTTCTCGCCGAAGGGGCCGTCGGGCGCGAAGGTTTTCAGCTTCAGGAACTGGAAGAGGAACATGAAATACCAGTCCGGCCGCGCCGCGCTGTATTGCTCGGCGGGGTTTGCCGGCGCACCGAGGGCCGCGCCTTTGAAGTGCCAGACGAGCACGAGAACGGCGATCATCACGACGCAGCACGCGACCGCGTCCATGAGCACCTGGTCGGGGAAAAACATGCCGTCGCGCTTCTTTTTCGGCAGCTTCGGTGTGAGGCCGTGTTTTCGGAAAAGCGCGATGTGCGCAATGATTAGGAGCACGAGCAGCGCAGGCAGCACGCCGGCGTGCAGCGCGAAGAATCGCGTGAGCGTGTGGTGGCCGTAGTTCGCATCGCCTACGACAGTGCGCTGCATGGCGTCGCCGACGACCGGGACGTTGCCGACGAGATTGGTGACCACTTTGGTGGACCAGTAACCGCGCTGATCCCACGGAAGAAGATAGCCGGTGAGCGAGATCGCGAGCACGAGCACCAGCAATCCGAGTCCGAACCAGTAGTTGAATTCGCGCGGAGCCTTGTATGCGCCGTCGATGATCACCTGCATGAAGTGAAGCACGAGCAGCGGCACCATAAGCTGCGCCATGTAGTGATGAATCCCGCGCAGCAGCCAGCCGCCCGGCATCACTTCGTTGATGTAATACACGCTCTCCCACGCGCTCTGCGCCGAGGGGCTGTAGTGCATCCATAAAAAGACGCCGGTGATGAACTGCACCACGATTGCGAAGCTGAGCGTGCTTCCCCAAATGTAGCGCCAGCGGGAGCCGCCGGGCACGTGTTCATAAAGCGCGCTCTTCAGCAGCTTGCGGTAGCCGGTGCGGTCGTCGATCCAGTCGAAAAGTCCCATAAGTGTGCGATTCTAGCCGACTGCGATTTTCTCTTTGATGCCCGCTTTGAACTCGCGGAACACGACCCAGATTTCCCCGGCGGCGTTAATTTCGACTTCAAGCGTATCGAGCCCGCGGTAGGCCGGGCTGGGCTGGACGACGTCACCCTGCGCGGTGAAGGCGCTGTCGTGAATCCCGCAGTAAAAGTCCTTTTGCTCCGGACGGTATTCAATCGAGCCGCCGAGATGTGGGCACGATGCGGAGAGCGCCTTGACCGTGCGTTCGCCGGTGCGTTCCAGAAAAACTGCTCCCACGGCATTGCGCTGGTGGCGCGTCCACGCGTCGGTCCGTTCGACGCTCACGCTGAAAAGACGGGGCGGCCCGGGAGGAAGCGCGTCGAGCGAGGAAAGCTTCACCTTTACGCCCTCGGGCACCAATTCGCGGATTGGCGCCGTCAGCACGGTCACACCGGCGACAACCGGCGGGATAATACAAGCAGTGCCGAAGACGGCGCATGCGGCGGATTTAAGGAACTCGCGGCGGTCACCCGGCTGGCCGGGCTCGGTGGTTGTGGGTTCAGTCATGGTGAAGGGTTCTATTTTCCGTAATACAGGAGTTCATTCCTTTATATTGGAGCAGGGATTGCCCGAGGGATACGTTCGCAGATTGCAAACGGCAACGTGCGATTTTCTTCAGCGTGCGACTTTCCAGCGGGTCTCACGGTCGAGAATGACTTCGTCCGGCCGCACGTGGAATCCGCATTCTGTCAGCAGGTAGGAAACACCTTCCTTCGTGCCCATCGTATCGCGGAGGTAGCGGGCGAAGAGTTCGATGTATTCCTTGTAGCTGTCGAGTTCCAGAAAGCCTTCGCTGGCATACTTTGCCAGCTCCTGATCGTGGTTGTCGATTAACTCCAGAAGCGCGGCACGAAGCCGGGCACGGATCGCGGGATCGACCACGAGCTTGAACGGGCTGGCGGACGGATCTGCGGGAACTTCAATCGATTGCGGCGAGGCTTCGGACATGTGTGCGACGGGTATCATCCGGTGCCGCGTGGTCAAGCCGTGAGCCGGGCCGGTGCACTTATCTCTTTCCCACGTGGCGGCAGTCCGGCAAGGATACGTGTCTTATGTCAGACCAAGTAAGAGTGAGATTCGCGCCATCGCCGACCGGCTACCTGCATGTCGGAGGGGCTCGCACAGCGTTGTTCAACTGGCTCTATGCGCGCCACACGGGTGGAGTTTTTGTGCTGCGCATCGAGGATACCGACAAGGCCCGCAATACCGACGCGGCGATGCAGGCGATTTTCGACGGAATGAAATGGCTCGGGCTCGACTGGGACGAAGGCCCGGAGAAGGGCGGCGCGCATGGTCCGTATTTCCAAAGCCAGCGCGAAGACGTGTATTTGCGCTACTTTGAAACGCTGAAAGCGGCCGGTCATCTCTACGAGGACGGCGGTGCGTGGCGGTTCAAATTTTCGCGCAAGAAGATCATCATGGACGACCTCGTCTGCGGTCGCGTGGAGGTCGATATGTCGAATGCGGAAACGCATCCCGACATGACGATTCGCCGTCCCGATGGCGGATGGATTTTCCATTTCGTGAACGTGGTCGATGACATCGAAATGCGCATCACGCACGTCATCCGTGGCGACGATCATCTTTCGAACACGCCGAAGCATTTGCAGCTCTTCGAAGCGCTCGGCGTTCAGCCGCCACGCTATGGGCACATCCCGCTAATCTTGAATCCCGACGGCTCGAAAATGAGCAAGCGGGACACGGGCAGCGCTGTCGGCTGGTATGAGGAAAACGGCTTCGTCGCGGATGCCGTGGTAAACTTCCTGTGCCTGCTCGGATGGAATCCAAAGACCGAACAGGAAGTGATGCCGGTCGCCGAAATCGTCCGCATTTTCGACGTCGCAAACATCAACCGGAAAGCCGCCGTGTTCGACCTCGCGAAGTGTGAGTGGATGAACCAGCAGTACATCATCAAAATGCCCGTCGAGCAGCTCGCTCCGCTCGTCGAGCCAATCCTCGCAAAAGCAGGAATCAGCACAACCCGCGAAACTCTGATTCCCGTTCTGGGCCTCGTGCGTGAGCGACTCAAGCGCCTCACCGACGCGACCGCGTGGGTGGACTATTTCTTTGTGGAGCAGGTCGTTTTCGACCCCGAAGCAGTGGAGAAAGCCATGCGCAAACCCGGTGCGATGGACCGCCTTCGTGCGCTCGATATCGCTTACCAATTGCTTCCGGCATGGAACGCCGCAGACCTTGAAGCGACGCTGAAAGCGACCGCGACCGCCGCGGGAGTGAAAGTCGGCGAGTTCGTGCATCCAGCGCGCGTGGCTGCGACCGGACGCGCCGTCGGAGCGAGCCTCTACCACACGCTGGAAGTCCTCGGGCGCGACCGCGTGCTCGCGAGGTTTGCGCGGGCCATGACCGAGTTTGCAGGATGAAGTCCGTTTACACGCTCGCAGACCTGCGCGACTGGGCGAACGCGACTCGCGATTGCGTGCCGCCGCTTCGTCTCGCAGTCATCGGAGATCCGGTCGCGCACTCGAAATCCCCGCAAATGCACAATCCGGCACTCGCTGCGGCCGGAATCGATGCTGCATACACGCGGCTGCACATTTTGCCCGGTGAAGTGGAGGAATGCATCCGGCTGTTACCCGGCGCGGGGTTTATCGGCATCAACTGCACAATCCCGCACAAAGGCTCGGTGCTGGCCGCTGTGAACCAGCCTGATGAAACAGCGCGCCGCGCCGGCGGAGTGAATACGGTCATCGTTCAGCCGGACGGAACGACCGCGGGAACAAGCACGGACGGCGGCGGTTTTTCGCGGGCCGTTCGCGAATCGTTCGGAGTCGGACTAGCGGAGTTGCGCGTGCTGGTGCTCGGAGCGGGCGGCGGTGCGGGCCGTGCGGTTGCCATGCAGTGTGCGGCGGAAAACTGCGTTTCGCTCACGCTCGCAAACCGGACCGTGGAAAAGCTTCCGTCGCTCGCGAGTGAGATCGGCTCATTTTATCCTGCGGACCGTGTCTCGCTGGCTGGCGACGATTCATTGGCCGCAGCCGCGCTTGGTGCGGACCTTGTGGTGAATTGCACGGCGGTCGGTATGAAAGCGGATGATCCTTCGCCGCTGCCTGCTTCGATGATCGCTGCGCGGCATCTCGTTTATGACACGATCTACGTCGGCCATCGCACTCCGCTGCTTCGGGCCGCGGATGAGGCTGGTTCGCGTGGCGCAAACGGCCTTGCGATGCTCCTGCATCAGGGCGCACTTTCCTTTGAGCGATGGTTCTCCAGACCCGCGCCGCTTGAAGTTATGCGCGCGGGCCTTCTCGGCCAGTCTCCAAGCTTATGAAAAAGGCATCCGATTTCCTCCGCCACGAGATTCCCGGTGTTGCAAAGTTTGTTGATACGCCCGGCGGACTTGTGCGGCTCGATATCACGACGGCGCTCGCGACCGCCGAAGTGTTTTTGCAAGGCGCGCACGTCGCTGCGTTCCAGCCGGTCGGGCAGGCTCCAGTTCTTTTCCTCAGTTCCAAATCGTTCATGGCTCCCGGCAAAGCAATCCGCGGAGGTGTTCCGCTGATTTTTCCATGGTTCGGACCGCACCCGAAGCGGACGGAACTCGCTGCTCACGGATTTGTCCGCACGGCTGAATGGGAGCTCGAATCGCTGGAGCAATCGGCCGACGGCAGCGTGCAGATTGCATTACGATTTGCTTCGAGCGAGCAGACGCGCGCCATCTGGCCGCACGATTTCGTCCTCCGTTTTCGTATAAACATCAGCGCGGTTCTGGAGATGACGCTGGAAACCGAGAACACATCATCGGCGTCCTTCACGTTTGAAGACGCGCTCCACACTTACCTGACCGTTGCCGACGTCACGGAAGTCAGCGTGAACGGCCTTTCCGGTGTGGAGTACATCGACAAGACCGCCGGCGGAAAGCGTTTCCGCGAAGGCAGTGAGCCTATTCGAATCCGTCGCGAAACCGACCGCTTGTATTTGAATACAACATCGACTTGCTCGGCGGATGATCTGTCGCTGGCGCGGCGCATCGTTGTGGAAAAATCCGGATCGAATGCGACCGTCGTATGGAATCCCTGGCAGGGAAAGGGTATGTCGCTCGCAGACCTCGGGCCGGAATGGCCGGGCATGCTCTGCATCGAGACCGTGAATGCCGCCGATAATGCCGTAACCCTTCCGCCGGGAGCCCGCCACTCGACGCGCGCCGTCGTTCGCGTAGAGCCGCTTTGACCCGCAGGCCGTTGTTCTGCATTGCCCGGATATGCGTGTGACGCTAGCTAACGCGGCATGACGAATTCATCCCGTCCCCGGCTTTCCTTCTGGCAGATTTGGAACATGTCGTTCGGCTTTTTGGGCATCCAGTTCGGCTGGGGGCTTCAGATGGCGAACATGTCCCCCATTTACAAAACCCTCGGCGCCGAGGAGAGCACGCTGCCTTATCTGTGGCTGGCGGGACCGCTGACGGGACTGCTCGTGCAACCGCTGATTGGCGCCATGAGCGACCGAACATGGACGCGGCTGGGACGGCGGCGTCCGTTCTTTCTAGTCGGCGCCATTTTTTCGTCGCTCGCGCTCAGTGCCATGCCGCATTCGGGCAGCGTCTGGATGGCGGCGGGGCTGTTGTGGATTCTCGATGCCGCGATCAATACGACGATGGAGCCGTTCCGCGCATTCGTCGGCGACAAGCTTCCGGAGGAGCAGCGGACAAGCGGGTTCGTGATGCAGTCGTTTTTTATCGGCGTCGGGCAGACCGCCGCCAACGCCTTCCCATGGCTGCTTGGAACGTACGCCGGCGTGAAAGGCGCGACGGCTGCGGGGATCCCGCTGACCACCTATTATTCATTCCTCGTGGGTGCCGCGGTTTTTCTAATCGCGGTGCTCTGGACGGTCTTCAAAACGAACGAGGAACCGCCTGCGGATATCGAGGCGTTTCGGAAGGAGAATGCGGGGAAAGGCGGATTGCTTGCCGGCTTCGCGGAGATTCCGGCGGCGATTGCGGAGATGCCGAAAACGATGAAGCAGCTCGCAGTGGTGCAGTTTTTCACTTGGTTCGCATTTCCCTGCATGTGGCAGTTTTTCGGGATTTCCGTGGCGAAGCACGTCTACGGAGCTCAAAGCGGAACGCCAGAGTTTGAGGCCGGAACGAACTGGGCCGGCCTGTGTTTCGCGGCTTATAACGTCGTCTGCTTCGCCGTGGCTTTCCTCATTCCCGTCGTCGCGAAAAGCATCGGGCGCAAAGCGACGCACTCCGCGTGTCTAGCGCTTGGCGGCCTCGGATTGCTCGGGGTGTTTCTTTGCAAAACACCGCACTCGCTCTGGCTTCCGATGATCGGTGTCGGAATCGCCTGGTCGTCGATTCTCTCGCTGCCGTATGCGATGCTCGCGGGCGCGATTCCCGGGAACCGCATGGGCGTTTACATGGGCGTGTTCAATCTCTTCATCGTCATCCCGCAGGTGGCTATGAGCTTCATCATCCCGCGCATTTACAAGACCGCGCTGGCCGATGATCCGCGCAATGTCGTGATGCTCGGCGGAGCAATGCTGCTCGTGGCTGCAGCGAGCGTCTTTATCGTCGAGGACAAGGGCGGTGAAGCTGCGGTTTCCGGCGGTGGAGGAGGGCATTAATCTTCATGAAAACTCTGCTCGTATTGTTCGCCATTGCGACGGCCTCACTCCACGCAGCGGGCGAGAAGCTCAACGTGGTATTCATTCTCGCCGATGATCTCGGATGGGGCGAACTCGGCTGCTATGGGCAGAAGAAAATCCCTACGCCAAACATCGATAAACTCGCAGCGCAGGGAATGCGCTTCACTCAGCACTATAGCGGTGCTCCAGTCTGTGCGCCTTCACGCTGCGTCCTGATGACGGGTCGCCACCTCGGGCACGCCGAGGTGCGTGGAAATATGCAGGCGAAGGTAAAGTTTCCGCAGTTCAAGGAAGGGCAGATTCCGCTCACGGAGAGCGCGCTCACAATCGCGCAGGTTTTCAGGAAAGCGGGATATGCGACCGGCGCGATGGGCAAATGGGGGCTCGGTCCTGTCGGCAGTACGGGTGACCCGGCGGCCAAGGGTTTCGATCTTTTCTTCGGCTACAATTGCCAGGCGGTTGCGCACAGCTTCTACCCGGCTTCGTTGTGGCGGAATTCCGAGCAGGTGCCGCTGAATGCGAAACCGATTCCGGGCGCGAAAAAGCAACCCGACGGCGAGGTGAAGATGGAGACTTACATCGGCGAAGTCTATGCGCCGAAGCTAATGCTCGATGAGGCGCTCAAGTTCATCGATGCGCAGAAGGAGAATCCATTTTTCCTATATCTGCCGTTCATTGAACCGCACGTCTCGATGCATCCACCGGTATCGTCCGTCGATAGGTTTCCGAAGGAGTGGGACGATGTTCCGTATCGCGGCGAAAGCGCGTATCTCCCGCATCCGAGACCGCGGGCTGCCTACGCGGCAATGATTGCGGACCTCGATGGTTACGTCGGACGCGTCATGGAAGCTTTGGAGAAAGCAGGCGTCGCGGAACATACGCTCGTTGTTTTCACCAGCGACAACGGAACCACGCACGAGGGACCGCCGAACACGAAGTTTCATATCGGCGGCGTGGACCCTGCCTTTTTTAACAGCACGGCTGGGCTGCGCGGATTCAAAGGCAGCGTGTACGAAGGCGGTATCCGCGTGCCGATGATTGCGAGGCTGCCGGGAAAGATTCCCGCGGGCACGGTGAATAATTCGCCGAGCTATTTCGCAGACTGGTTCCCGACGCTGTGCGACGCGGCTGGTTTCGAGAAACCGGACGGACTGGACGGCGAATCGCTCTGGCCCGCGCTTACCGGCGGCAAAGCTGCGCCGCGCGTGAAGCCGATGCTTTGGGTCTATCCCGAGTATGGTGGTCAAGTCGCCGTGCGTTTGGGCGACTACAAACTGACCCGACAGAAACTCAACACGAAGACTCCCGGGGCTTGGGAGGTGTACGATCTCGCCGCGGACATCGGTGAAACGAAGAACATCGTCGCCGGCCAAGCCGATTTGATCCAGCAGGCCGAGGAACTTCTCCGTCGCGAAGTTTCCCCGAACGCAAATTTTCCTCTCACGATTCCTGGCGTCACGAACTGAGGATGTGGCGCGCGTTAATTTCCGTTTGAGCATGGTGGCAAAAGACGTGATGCTCTGCGGAAATGAATGACCAGTCGCCAGTCCGCCATAACCCGCCGCAACCTCCGGCGCGTGTCGTCGTGGGCATGTCGGGCGGCGTGGACTCATCGGTCGCGGCGTTCCTTTTGAAACAGCAGGGCTACGAGGTTATCGGCGTGACGATGAAAGTCTGGCCGCAGGACTGCATCTCGCGAGCGGAGGATAAATGCTGCGGTCCGCAGGCCATCGCAGATGCGCGCAGCGTGGCGCACGGGCTCGGCATTCCGCATTATGTCGTGGATGAGTCGGTGAATTTCGAGCGCGCGGTAATCGATTATTTTGCCTCCGAGTACAAAGCCGGACGCACGCCGAATCCGTGCGTGATGTGCAACGAGAAGGTGAAGTTTGGCAACCTGTGGGGGAAGGCGAAGGCCATCGGCGCGGACTTCATCGCGACGGGCCACTACGCCATCGCCGAGCATTTGCCGGAGCGCACGGTGCTTCGCAAAGGCCGCGACCCGCGCAAAGACCAGTCGTATTTTCTGTTCTCGCTTCGTCAGGCGCAGTTGCAAAAAGTCATCCTCCCGCTGGGTGAGATGGAGAAGACGGAGATTCGCGCCATTGCGCGGCAGATGGGCATGAAGACGGCGGACAAACAGGACAGTCAGGAAATTTGTTTCGTGCCCGGAAATGACTACAAGGCGTTCCTGAAATCGCACATGAGCGAGGGCGAATTCCATCCCGGCCGGATCCGCGACCGCGATGGCAAAGACTACGGGCCGCACGAGGGAATCGAGATGTTTACCATCGGCCAGCGCAAAGGGCTGCCGGGCGGTTCGGCATCGCCGCGCTATGTCGTGGACATCGATCCGGCGACTTCGACTGTCATCGTGGGTGGCGCGGAGGATTTGGTGTGCGACGAGTTCATGATCGCTAACTCGATTTGGCACAGCGACGACTCGGCACCTTTCGATGCGACGGTGAAAATCCGCTACGCCGCTCCCGCCGTTGAAGCGACCATCTTCCCCGGCGAGCGTGGCGAGGCGCGTGTAAAACTCCGCGAACCCCAGCGCGCAATCACGCCCGGCCAGGCCGCGGTGTGCTATCGCGGCGACGAAGTGCTCGGCGGCGGCTGGATCGAGCGGCAAAAAGTCGTGCCCGTTTTGCGTCCCGTAATGCCGGAGCCGAAAGCGGATGAGAGTTTCGAGGTGGAGCAAATCGGGTGCGGAGCTAAGCGATGATCATCGTGCTGCTTTCGACGTTTCCGGATCGCGTCGTCGCCCGAAATGCAGTCCGCACACTCGTCGAGGAACGCCTCGTGGCCTGCGGGAATATCGTGCCTGGTGTGGAGTCTATCTATCGCTGGCAAGAGGCAGTCGAGACAGCCGAGGAAGTCATGGTCATTTTCAAAACCACTGCGGATTCCGCCGAAGCAGCGCAGGCGCGACTGCGCGAGTTGCATCCGTATAAAGTGCCGGAAATTTTACGCCTGCCGGTGGATGGCGGATGGCCGCCGTATCTCGACTGGGTGAGCGAACAGGTGACGCGAATCGATTGACGCCTGCGCCTGTGCGGATAGCGTTCGCGGCGCATGACGCCGGAACAGCCGCTCACAGGCATCAGAGGGTGCGTGATCGACGCGCCGGAATACGGAAAGTTGCGCTCCTGGCGCGACGGTGCCGTCGTGTTTGGTGGTGGACGAATCGTCGAGGTGGGCGATTTTCAGCATCTCGGCAAGAAGCCGCGCCAGCAGCCTGTTCGCTGGCTGCACAACGAGCACGCGGCGATTTTCCCGGGCTTGATCGACGTGCATACGCATTTGCCGCAATATCCCGTGGTCGCGCGCGGGCGCGGTCAACTGCTCGACTGGCTTCACCACTCCATTTTCCCGCGTGAGAAAGCTTTCACGGGGCCGCCGGGCCAACGGGAAGCGGGGGCATTTTTTCCAGAGCTCGCCCGTCACGGAACGACTACGGCAATGATTTACGCGGCGATCTATGAGGATTCGTGCGACGCGGCATTTCGGGCTGCGGAGAAATCGGGTCTGAGGATCGTCATGGGGAAGATGATGATGGATGTCGGCACCTACGGCACCATGCAGCCGCGCAAAGTGTTGAGTGTCTCGATGCTCGAGAGCGAACGTCTTTGTCGTCACTGGCACGGGCGGAACGACGGACTCATCGAGTATGCCTTCAGCCCGAGATTCGCGCTCGCATGCAGCGAAAAGCTGATGCGCGAGGCGGCCGCGATGGCCGGTCAGTTTGGGTGCTACATCCAGACGCATCTCGCCGAGACGCGCGAGGAATGCGAGCGGGTGCGGCACCTTTTTCCGGCGATGAAGGACTACACTGACGTTTATGAGAAATGCGGGCTTGTGGGCTCCAAATCGGTCTTCGGGCACTGCATCCATCTTTCCGAGCGTGAGCGGGCGGCGATGTCGGCTGCCGGGGCGAAAGTGGCGCATTGCCCGACGGCGAATATTTATCTCTCCAGCGGAATCATGCCTCTCGCGGAACACCGGGCCGCGGGACTGAAGGTCGGACTCGGCACCGATGTCGCGGCGGGACCGGAATTGAATTTATGGCAGGTCATGCGCAGCGTGATCGAAAGCCAGAAGATGCGCGGCTTTTACGAACCGGGAGTTCAGGTGCCCACGCCGGCTCACGCGCTCCATCTTGCAACGCAGGGCGGCGCGGAAGTGCTTGGGAAATCGGATCAGATGGGGACGTTTGATATCGGCAAGGATGCGGACATCACGGTCATGGATATCGGAGCGATGCTGCCTTACCGCGGCAGCGCGACGAAGCCGGATGAACTGAGCCCCGAGGACGTGCTTTCGCTTTGCGTGTACCGCGGCGGGCCTCATGCGGTGCTGGAGACGTTTGTGCGCGGGCGCAGCGTTTACCGCTCCGCATCGCCGGAACTGTTCTAGCATTGCATCACGCGGGCGCATTTGGAGACTGCACCCAGTGCCTGCACGCATCGCCCAACTTATCGTCCTCTTAATCGCCGCGCTTTTTTGCGGCTGCGGTCGCTCGCCGGATCGCGCGGAGATTGTCGTCATCAACGGCGCCGAACCCGGAACGCTCGACCCCGGAAAGATTTCGGGCCAGCCCGAGGGACGCGTCGCGAATTGTCTGTTTGAGGGACTGACGCGCTACAACATCGATGGCGAAAGCGAGCCCGGCATGGCCGAGCGCTGGGAAATTTCGCCGGACGGGCGGACTTACACTTTTCATCTGCGCGGTGCAAAGTGGAGCAATGGCGACGTGGTCACTGCGCAGGATTTTGTGTGGTCGTGGCTCCGCGTTTTGAAAGAGGCTGATGCGGAATATCGCTATCAGATGTTTTATTTGCGCGGTGCGGAGGAATTCGCGAAGCAGTTCGACGCGCAGGGGAAGCCGGATGAAAAGACCATCGGCATCCATGCGAAAGACGATCGCGCGCTTGTGGTAGAGCTGAAAAACCCGACACCCTACTTCATCGACCTGTGCGCGTTTTACACCTTCTTCCCGCTGCACCGCCCGTCGATTGAAGCGGCGGAGAAGGCCGGCGAGCAGTGGTTGCGTCCGGGCCGCCTCGTCGGCAACGGCGCATTTGTGATGAAGGAATGGCGCTTGAACGACCGTATCCGGCTCGATCGAAATCCTGCTTACTGGGATGTCGCAAATGTCCGTGTGGCGAACCTCGACATCCTGCCGGTGAATAATCCGAACACCGCGTTCAATTTTTACCATAGCGGTGTCGCGGACTTGATGCTCGATAAATCGCTCGTCCCGAGTTCGCTGGTAAGCGAGTTGAAGAAGCGGCCCGACTATCACGCGACGCCGGTGCTCGCGACTTACTTCATGCGCTTCAACGTAACTAAAAAGCCGTTTGATGATGCGCGGGTGCGGCGCGCAATTTCCATGGTCGTGGACAAAAAGCTCCTCACGGAAAAAATCACGCAGGCCGGCGAGGTCCCGGCAAATGCGTTCGTTCCGCCGGGGACCGCCGGATATGTGGGCCCGGCGGGATTGAAGCGCGACCTCGATGCTGCACGAAAGCTCCTCGCCGATGCCGGATACCCGGGCGGAAAGGGTTTTCCGTTGGTGCGTTATCTTTATACGAACCGCGCGGATGTGGATGACAAGATAGCAGTCGAACTTCAGGCGGTTCTTCAGAAGGAGCTTGGTATTTCCATCGGGCTCTCGAAGCAGGAGTGGTCTGTGTATCAGGGTTCGCTCGCCAGTCTCGACTACGACTTTGCGCGCTCGTCGTGGGTCGGTGACTACAAGGATCCGAACACGTTCCTCGACATGTGGGTCACAGGCGGCGGCAACAATCAGACCGGATGGGGAAACAAGCAGTATGATGACCTCATTGCCAAAGCCGGTGCCGAACCTGCGCAGGAGAAGCGCTTCGATTTTTTCCGGCAGGCCGAGAGTATTGTGCTCGAGGAGGCTGCGATTTGCCCGCTGTTCAACTACGTGGTCATCATGTTTTACGACGGCGAGCGTCTGGGAGGTGTGCGCGGGAATCTAACGGATGAGCACCCGTTCCGGCTGTTGCATTGGAAAAAGCCGTGACGGACTTCATCGTCTATCAGCTCTATCGCGCGATCGGCTTTGTGCTCGGGCTCCTTCCGCTCGGACTGGTTGTCCGTGTCGGTCGCCTGATCGGGTTTTGTGGCTATTTCATTGCCGGCAAATACCGGGGAATCGCGCTGCGAAATCTCGCAATCGCATTTCCCGAGCAATCGCCGGCGGAACTTCGCGCGCTCGCCCGCCGGCACTTTACCACGCTGATTGGGAATTTATTTGCCGCGGAGAAGATCGGACGGCTTTCGCGCGATGATGTAAAAAACATCGTGACGATTGAAGGCCGCGAAGTCATCGACTCACTCATCGCGGAGAAGCGCGGCATCGTCGCGTTGGTGAGTCACATCGGGAACTGGGAACTGCTGTCGCAAATCTGGCCGGTCGTTTTTCCGTGTCCGGGCGGCTCGGTGTATCAACAGCTCGGAAACGGTCACATTGATGCGCATGTCCGCAGAACGCGCGGGCGGCTCGGGCTTGCTCTGTTTGAGCGGAAGGAGGGTTTCACGCAGGCGATGGACATGCTGCGGAAAGGCGGCGCGGTCGGCGTACTTTTCGATCAACACGCCGGCGATGCAGGCGTGTGGTGTCCGCTTTTCGGCCGTCTCGCAAGCACGACCTCGCTGCCTGCGATGCTCGCTCTGCGGACAAAAGCTGCGCTGGTTCCGCTCGCGATGCACACAGATGGCGCGGGGAAGTGGAAGCTCGTCATCGGTGAGCCCGTCGTTCCTTGTGCGACCGAGCCCGGGGCTGTGACAGCGCAACTCAACCTTGCGCTGGAGCGGCAGATTCGCAGCCAACCCGCGGATTGGTTCTGGGTGCACAATCGCTGGAAAACTCCGAAACCCGAGTTCCTGCTGACGAATTACAAGCGGGGGATTTCTTACGCGACGCCCGAGCCTCCCAAGTTGAAGCCGTTCCGGATGCTGATTCGCTCCTCAAACTGGCTTGGTGACGCTGTGATGACCGTTCCCGCGCTTCTCGCAATCAAGCGCGGACGGCCTGATGCACACATCACCGTGCTGACGCCGGCAAAGCTCGCGGACGTTTACCGGCAAATTCCTGAAGTCGACGAAATCATCGCGGTGGAGGCGCCGACAGGAAAGGGCTTGATGCGGAAGATTCGCGGGCTGTTCCACGTGTTCACTGTTGCCCGTGAGGTGAAAAGACGCGCTCCGTTTGAAGTCGCGATCCTTTTTCCCAACAGCGTTCGGACGGCAATCGAGGTGTGGCTGGCGGGAGTGCCACGAAGAGTCGGGTATCCCGGGCACTCTCCTCGTTCGCGGTTGTTGAACCAGGTTTTTCGCGAAAAGCCCCGGAAGAAGAAGGACGGCCCCGCGCCTGCGCCGGTGCATCAAGTGAACCATTATTTGCGTCTCGCAAAGTTCATCGGAGCGGACGTGAAGCTGGATCAGGAAATCGTGGAGCTTGCGCCACCGTTGCCGGTGGAAGCCGGCCGTTCGTCCATTCGCATCGCCGTGTGTCCGGGTGCGGAATATGGTCCGGCGAAGCGGTGGTTGCCCGAGCGTTTTGCGGAGGTGATGTGTGCCGCTGCGAAGGTTCACGAAATTGAATGGCACCTCGTCGGCACCGCGAAGGATCGTCCGGTGGCGGAGGAAATCGAACGGCACGCGAGTTTGCCGGGAGTCCGGAATTCGTGTGGACAGACGAGTCTTCAAGAGCTGATTGAACTGCTGAAAACATGCCGTGCGCTCGTGACGAACGATACGGGAACCATGCATCTCGCAGCGCTGCTCGGGCTCCGGACGGTGTCGATTTTCGGTAGCACGGAGCCGGTGCTCACAGGCCCACTCGGACGCGGGCATATCGTGATTCGCCGGCAGGTGGAGTGCAGTCCGTGTTTTCTGCGCGAGTGTCCGATTGATTTCCGCTGCATGAAATCCGTGGAATCGGCGGAAGTCACGGAGGCGTTGCTTTCAGTGATTGGCGGAGGAAACCGATAGCGACTGGCGGAACGGTCACTCCCGCGAGACGCGCGCAAAGTTACTCACGATTTCGAATTTTCGTCCCTCGTCACGTCGAGAAAGTAGCGTTCGAGATTCTGCTGGGGCTTTCCCTCGCCGACTACTCGTCCACCGGCGGCTGCGATTCGGCTTCGGATGTCTGCCATCAGCTCCGGCGTCACGTTTTCCATCACGAGTTCGGTCTGGTTCTCGATGGAGATCAACTGGTCGAGCTGGCCTTCGCGCACGAGCGAGCCGCGGTGCATAATGCCAATGCGATCGCAGATTTCCTGCACCTGGCTCAGCAGGTGCGAGCAAAGCAGCACGGTGATTCCGCGCTCCTTGAACTTCAGGATCAGGTCGCGAATCTGATGCGAGCCGGTCGGGTCCACGCCCGCCGTCGGCTCATCGAGCACGAGCAGTCGCGGCTCCTGGACCAGTGCCTGGGCGAGGCCGATGCGTTGGAGCATCCCTTTTGAGTAGCCGCCGACACGACGATCCTTCGCATCTTCCAGTCCGACGAGTGCAAGCAGTTCCTTGGTCCGGTCTTCGAGCATTTTTCCACCAAGTCCGCAGAGCTTCCCGTAAAACTCCACGGTCTCCTTGCCGGTAAGGAATTTGTAGAAATACGGATTCTCCGGCAGGAAACCTACCGCTTCGCGGCTTTCGACATCGCGGCTGTCGCGCCCGAAAATGAATGTGCGTCCCGAGGTCGGCGTCACGAGGCCGAGCACGATTTTCATCGTCGTGCTTTTACCCGAGCCATTGGGTCCCAGCAGACCGTAAACGTGCCCGGCCTCCACGTTCAGATTGAGGTCGCGCACAGCGGTAATCTTTCCGCGCTGGAACATCGAAGGAGGTGTGAATTCCTTCGTGAGATTCTGGATTGAAATGGCAGGCGTGCTCATCGGTCCGGAATCGATAGCGCGGAACCGCCGATTGGCCAAACCAGTTTGCTGTTAAATCGAAGCCTCTATTTTGAATATGCCATCACATAGGCGAGGACAGCCCGTTCCTCGATGGGCGTGAGTTTCGATTCCGGCGCCATGCGGCGGATGATGTCCGGCCATTCGGCGCGAGTGTGTGCGGTGACGGCCACGGCATTGTGGCAATCCGTGCAATCCGTGGTGTAAATCGTGCGGCCTTGTTCGAGCACGGCGACTGTCGTGCGTGCGGACGATGCCGCAGCGGGTGTAACCGACGGAGCAATCGACTCCATCGTGACGCATCCGGCGGGCAAAAGAGCCGCCAGCAGGAGCGGCGCCCACCGGAGTGAGCGCCGCTTTTCTACCGACCAAACATTCATTTTAGAAATGGAATCCGAGGATCATGCGGGTCTGCACGTCCGGCTCGGAATCGATGTCCGTGGCCTGAAACAGCACCGTGGTTGCGACGAAAAAGTCCTTCTTCCGATAGGATGCCACCGGGCCGATGTAGAGCGCGCCATCCGCGCTGCCCGACCATCCCTCGTATTCGAGCTCATACTTCGCCTCGGCGCCGATGCTGAATGACGGCGACAAATCGTAGCTCACGCCGAGCGTCTGCTCGAACACGCCGATTTCCTCATCGTAGCCGGAGCCTTCCCATTCTGCTTCGACGATCGTGTTGGAAATGAAGGTCCATGGACCGAGATTTTTCTGCAAAAGCAATTTTGCCTCGAGCTTGAAAATTTCCTCCCCGAGCTTCACCTCGCCGTAAATGGCGCTTCCAAGGATGTCGGTGGTCGGGTTCGAGAGATTGTAGATCAACTCGACGCCGGAGCTTTTCCAGACGGCGTCGGTCTTTCCGCCCTGCCGCGTGAGTGTCCAGTCAGCGAGGTAAATGCCGATCTGGAGCTTGTCGGTCAGACCGCCCTCGAGTTCGTGGCGGAAATCGAATGAGTCCTTGCCGGAGCCGTAGGATTTCCATGTGACCCATTGCTCATACTCCCAAACTCCTTTCGGATTTGTGGTGACGTCGTTTGAGTAGGTGAACTTCCGGTCGCCAGCGAGCGCGGAGCTCGCGAGGACGGAAACGGCGGCGATTGCAGTGATTGCTGATTTCATTGTGCAATTGCGACTCAATCGCAAAAGCACGTTCGCGTCAACATGTTTTTGGGACTCAGTCGCAATAAAGATGCGTGAGTTGTTTGTGCCTTATGGTTAGTTACTTGTATCCGTCCTCAGGGCGAGGTGCCGCGCCGCCTTGGCAACAATCCGTGATGAAATCGCGTGGTTCCCCCCCCATTTCGCCAACAAGACCGCATCGCTGCGGCGGCTCGCGAAACCACCAAACGGGCCGGTTTCGGGGTCGGAATGGCGCTGTTTTTTCCAGATGCAAAGTGATGCATATCTTTCGTGCGGGAAATGATTCCAGCGTGCACGAGATGGGCCACACCGGCTACGCGTCGCCGAGCAATCTGTTTACCATTCCCGCCGCTACGGTGCCGAGAGCTTCTCGATGGCGCGACGGTGCGGGGCGGTGAGCGGAAGTGAGTCTAGTTCGCCGAGCTTGTGCCACGCTTGATTTGCAGCGGGCTTCGACGGCGGCGCAACTTCGTGAACGTAAAGCAGCACGCGATGATGCGTGAACGGATACTCGGCTGAATGAAGCGGCTGCGAACGTGGCGCTTCGTTCAGCAGCGGAAGCTTCCAGAGACCCTTCCATCGCGGTCCGGACTGTTGCTCCAGAAGGACGCTGCCTTTCTGGAGAACCCACGCGCAGTGCTCAATGAGGTCGATTCGCTTTTTGCGGGGCTTTTTGATTGGAAGATTCCGCGCTGTGCCGGCTGCGGCTCCGAGACAGTGCACACGCACCGGACACTCGTCGCAACGGGGATTGCGCGCCGTGCAAAGCAGCGCGCCGAGTTCCATCAGTGCGGCATTAAAAAGCCCCGGTTGCTTCTTCGGAACCAGCCGTCCCGCCTCCAGCCAAAGCGCTGCCTGGCCCTTGGCGGAGTCGATAGGCTCGCGCAAATCGATCAGCCGCGCGACGACCCGTGCCACGTTTGCATCGACGATTGGCTCCGGCAGATCGAACGCAAAGCTAGCGATCGCACCCGCCGTGTAACGTCCCACACCGCGCAGTGCCCGAATCGCAGCCGGATCGGCCGGAATTCTTCCCCCGTGCGTGGCTACGACGGCCTGTGCAGCGCGATGAAGATTTCGCGCGCGGCTGTAGTAGCCGAGGCCCTGCCAGAGAGAGAGAACGTCGTGCTCCGCCGCGGCGGCGAGCGTTTGAAAATCCGGAAACCGCGTGAGCCAGCGGTGGTAATAAGGAATCACCGTCGCGACCTGCGTCTGCTGCAGCATCAACTCGGACACAAGAATCGCATACGGATCCCGAGTGTGCCGCCACGGCAGGTCGCGCTGTTCCTTTCTGAACCACGAAATAATTGCCTTCTGAAAACTCATTGGTTGCTGCGCGAAATCACGCGCCCGTTGTGTCGGCGACGCCTGCTCCGGTCAACCGTCCGCATTGCTCCTTGAATCCGCGCGGACCGCGACGCAGATTCCGGCACCATGAACCGCCGCGATTTTTTAAAGTCCGCATCCGCTGCCACGCTCGGCGCACTCGCCGCAAATGAGTCGCGCATTTTTGCCGCCGATGAAGTGGAGAAAATCGCGCCGCGCGCGGACTGCGTCATCGTCTTGTGGATGGCCGGCGGCATGGCGCACACGGAGACATTCGACCCGAAGCGCTACACGGCATTTGAAAAGGGCGTGGAATCAAAGGCGGTGCTTTCCACCTTCCCGAGCATCCCGACGAGTGTCGATGGCGTCCGGTTCTCGCAGGGGCTCGAAAAAATGGCGGAGGTCATGGACCGCGGTACGCTCATCCGGACTGCGCAGGCTGCGGACCTCGGGTTCATTTTGCACTCGCGCCATCAGTATCACTGGCACACCGGCTACATCCCGCCGCAGTCGGTCGCAGCGCCGCATATCGGCGCGTTCATGGCGCGTGCCCTGGGGCCGCGAAATCCTGCCATTCCGGCGTTTATCAACATCGGACAGCGCTTCGATCTCGGCGAAGGTGAAGAGTTGAAGGCATTCACCACCGCGGGATTCCTCGGCAGCGAATACGGTCCATTCAATGTGCCGTTTCCGCAGGATGCCGCGCAGGCCGTGCGTCCGCCGGAGGGGATGACGCCCGGCCGGTTCGCTGACCGGAACAAATTCTACAAGCGGCTGCTCGAAGCGAGTCCGGTGCGGGAGGGCAGCGCTTTTCAACGCGAGTCGTTCATCCGCGCGATGGACAACGCGCACCAGCTTCTCGCCTCGCCGGCGGCGAAGGCATTTGATCTCTCGCTGGAGCCGCCGGAAAGCGTCGCTCGTTACACGCCGCCGGGCTTTGACCCGAAGAAAATCGGCGGGCTGAAGCTCGATCGCGAAGGCGTGTATGAAGTGCAGAGCGCAGGGCGATTCGGGCTGGGCTGTCTGCTCGCGCGGCGGCTCGCCGAGGCGGGCGCGCGGTATATCGAGGTGACGACCGAATACATCCCGTTCCTCAATTGGGACACGCACGAAAACGGACACACAAAGCTCGTGGCGATGAAGTCGATGATCGATGCGCCAATCGCCCAACTCATCCGGGACCTCGAGGAGCGCGGCCTTTTGAACCGCACGCTCGTGGTGCTTGCCAGCGAGTTCTCGCGCGACATGCTCATCGAGGGAAAACAGAACAGCCAGCAGCGCGAGCAGGCGCGCGTGCCCGATCGCATCGAGGAACTGAAATACTACGGCATGCACCGTCACTTCACCGAGGCGGGTTCGGTGCTGATGTGGGGCGGCGGCATGAAGCGCGGCCATGTCCACGGCGAGACCGCGGACGAGCGTCCGTGCAAGACCGTGAAGGATCCCGTCATCATCGAGGACCTGCACGCCACGATTTACAAGGCGATGGGGATTTCGCCGAAGCTCAGCTACCTCGTGGAAGAGCGCCCGTTTTACGTCACGAAAGACGGCCTCGGAAAACCGATTGAGTCGCTTTACGCGTAGGGTCAGTCGCGTCCTTCTGCGAGCCGCTGGATGGTTCCGTGGATGGAGCGTTCGATGGTCGTGCCGTCAGCGCCGCGAAGTTTGAGAGCGAGTTCGTAGCAGTGCGTCGGGCCCAGTTCGGGCACGCTGATTTTTACGGTGCGTCCGTCAGCGCCGAGGCTTGCTGCGGCGACCGCGAGCGTGCGCTCGTCGTAGTGCTTGGAGCCGTAGTTCTTCGTGCGTTTGAGCGACCACACTTTCACCGCGAACGCATCGGCCTTCACGGAGTTCGGATCGATGCTCTCGCTCAAGGTCACATTCAGCGCGCCTTTCGCCGCTTGGATTTCGAGCGGCACGTAAGCGGGTTTGCCGCTGCGGCGGATGCGGTGAAATCCGCCGGGCGCGGTCGCGTTTCCGGCCCACGCGAACATGCCGCAAGTGTAGAGCGCGCCGTCCTCCGCAAAGCGTCCGCGCATGATGCCGGTGGCAAACGCGGGCATCGGCAGTTCGCACACCGCGCCCTGCCAGACGCCGCGGACTTGTTCGTTCGGGACGATGAATGCGCGGCCTGTTCCGTAGCTGAGATTCAGCAGTGCGCCGCCGAGCGTGCCCCACGAGTTCTTCGGCACAAACAGAAGCTCGGCGGGGCTGCGGTCCTTGTTGTTGGTGATCCAGACCATCGGCGGCTCCATTGCGGAATCCGACGTATCGGTGACGTCCGTGTAGCCGAACATGTTCCCGTAAAAGCCACCGACTTTCACCCGGTTGATGCGGTTCTTCGGCGTCCAGAAGCCCTCCTGGTCGGTCACGAAAAACGTCCCGTCGTCATTCACGCTCACGCCATTCGCTGCGCGAAAACCGGTCGCGAGAATCTCGGTGCGCGTGCCGTCGGCGTTTACGCGGAGCAGCGTACCGTGGTGCGGCACCACGCTGTCGAGCGCGTGGCGTCCGGACTTCGCGTAGTAGAAATTCCCCGCTGCATCCGTCTGCAAGCCCATCGCGAATTCGTGGAAGTGTTCGGTGACCTGCGCGTCGTCGTTGAAGCACTGGATGAAGTCCGTCTCGCCGTCGCCGTTCAGGTCCACGAGTTTCGCGAGCATGTCGCGGCAGGTGATGAACAAGTCGTCGCCGCGGAACTTCACACCGAGCGGCTGGAAGAGTCCGCTCGCGATTCGCCGCCATTTCAGCGGGGCGGGCGCGGGGGCCTTGATTCCATCGACGCGCCATACGTCGCCATTCCACATCGCCACGATTGCGGCCTTTCCGTCCGGCGTGAAATCGAAGCCTCCGGGACGCAGCCAGCTTTGCCACGGGTTCTCGATGGGCAGCGGAAAATCATCCGCGGCAAACGCGCCGTCGGCTTTGCCCGCAACGGAAGTCGTCTCTACCGTCTGCGGCCATTGCGCGGGGCCGCCTTGTGTGAGCGGTGCGAGGTCCAGTGGCGAATTGTCGGTCTTCGCGAGCGCGTCGAGTGACGCGGGATCCACACGCGAAATGAAGATGCGCGTCTTTGCTCCGCCGGGCAGCGTCGCGACCCAGAATCCGCCGTCCTTTTTCAGAGTGCCGTCGCCTGTCAGCGCGACGCTCACCGTGTCCGGCGCGACACGAAGCGCGACAGATTTTGCATAGGAGCCGACATTGAGCGTGCGCGTGAACACTGGCGTGGCCCCGTAGTCGAGCAGGCCGGGCGATTCGAGCACGCGAACATGTTCGGCGCCAATGCTCGCGGCGATGACGACGCGATTGCCGTTGCGGTGGAGTCCTTGAAAGCGCGCCCATTCGCGCCGGAGCGGGCCGTAGCGTTTGCCGTCCTTCCCGAGCACGCGGGCGTCGTCGTCCCACTTGCCGTCCGGCGAAGCCCAGCCGGGGCCGACGGGATTGATGAAATGCTTCTCGCCCGTGAGCGAAGTGTGCGTGCCGTGGCTGCCGTCGAAAGCGATGCCCTTCCAGTCCACGAAGTCGCCCGTCGTCGCTGCGGCCACGCGCATCGTGTCGTGGTCGTAAATCATCCACGCGCGTCCTTTGCTCACGCCGCCGGGGCCGTCGTCGAGGCGCACGGCGATGGCCTTTTGCGCGATGTTGTCCGGCGCGACTTGCAGCGTCCAAAACAGCGCGTTGCCCATCTCCATGCGCTTGTATGGCGGCGCGCTGGTGTCCGCTTTCTCCGCCTCCGCACGCGCCAGTCCGCGCGGCAGGGAGGCGAGGTATGCGGGCGTGACTTCCGTAAACTGCGTCTTGTTGTGCGGCTTCAGGAACGTCTCGCGGATGTATTGAATCACCGCGTATTTCTGCGCTGTCGTGTATTGCGGCTGCGGCACCATCTGGCCGAATCCCTTCGTCAGCGTCACATACATCGAATACGGGTCCGCGCCGTTCTTTAACGGCCCTTCCGCGAACCGCAGCGCCGTGGGCAGCGAGCCGGGCGCGTCCGTTGTGCCGTGGCAGACCACGCACAGCGTTTTGTAAATCTCCGCGCCTTCCGCGAGCGACTTGTCATTCCATCCCGCCACGATCTCCGCGTGGTCGCTGCGCTCCAAAGCCTGCACCCACGAGGCTTTCACCGTCACTCCCGGCGCGGGTTCGATAACCGGACGCCCCGTTTCCCCGCCCGGCTTGTAGGTAA